>NZ_JBEZGM010000023.1:0-104251 GCF_040649995.1 Micromonospora sp. NPDC048835
CTGCCCAGTCCTCCACGCTCAGCACCTCCCGATGCTTCCGGAAGGGGTCAAAATTCAACCGGAACCACGGGGTCAGTTTTCACGCGGCGTCGACAGCAGGCGCCCGAGGACGGCCGGAGGCCGCCCGCAGGGCAGTCCGCAAGCGCGGCGACACTGTTGTACGGTGCACAGGCGGATAGGGGTGAGCTGTAAATCCGTCGCGAAAGCTACAGAGGTTCGAATCCTCTACCCGCCACCAGGGAGCGACTGGCCCTGACCTGCGAAAACGCAAGTCAGGGGCCTTCGTCGTCTCCGGCACGGTTTACCGCTGTTCGCCTTGAGGATCTCCTCGATCGGGCACGCGACGGGCACGGCCTCAGGGATCGTTCATCGCAGGAGGTGCGGTGCACGTCTTCATCAGCTGGTCGAAGCGCACAAGCCATGGGCTAGCGCTCGCGCTCCACTCCTGGCTTCCTGAGGTAATCCACAGGATCGAGCCGTGGATGTCGAGCGAGGACATCAGCAAAGGTCAGCGCTGGGCGACGGAGGTGGGTGCTCGTCTGGAGGAGACGAGCCAGGGCATCATCTGTGTCACCAGAGAGAACGTGAGGGAGCCCTGGCTCAACTTTGAGGCCGGTGCCCTAGCCAAGTTCTTGGATGGAGGGCGAGTTCGCCCCATCCTGCTAGGTGTTCTTCCGTCCGAGGTCACTGGGCCGCTTACGCAGTTCCAATCGACCCAGGCGACCGACCAGGAGGACATGCTGAAGCTCGTGAAGTCTCTGAATGAGTCGTGCGATGTCCCGCTGGAGGAAACGCGGCTAGAGCGGTCTTTCCGGAGGCTGTGGGGCGAATATGAAGCGCAGGTCAGCAAGCTTCTTCAGCAGACAAATGGGGTGCCCGCAAAGCCGAGGCGCAACATGGAAGACATGGTTGCAGAGATCTTGGACGCCGTCCGAGACCTTCAGAGGCGGGATGCTGCAGCGGGCGCTCACGGGGGGCCTGGCCCCGGCCACGGCACCTTGGTCGAGCGGGAGTGGGTGCCGGTACAGCGAGGCAGCGAAACCTTCATCGAAGGCGACAGACCTCTGGTGCCGCGGCGCCGAAACGGTACGGGCCTGGGTGCAATGCTGCTGCCTGAGTTGCAGAGCCTTGCTGCCGCTCTAGGAGTCGCGGGTACGGCCCGGATGCGCAAAGGCGAACTGATCCATGCGATCGAAGAGCGGCAGAAAGCGAAACGAGCGAGTAGCTAGCGGATCTCCTCGTCGGGCAGTCGCCTGACCGTCCAGCCTCCCCGGACGGGGCCAAGGTCGTTCGTCCGGTAGGGCGCTCCACCTTGTCCCCGTCCGGGGAGGCTGGTAGCCCTTGTGGTGCCCGGCGAGGTGATCCGCGGCGGCATCTCTGAGCAGGGTCGGGGTTCGGGGCGGAGCCCTGAGGTCTTCTGATCGTGCCGTCCCTGAGCGTGGCCGGCCGGCCCGGCCGATGCCGGCCGAAGGTCGCCAGCAGGCCGGGGCGGGGCCGGCGCGGCCCGCTTGCGGGCCGCCTTGATCCATAAGAGAACGTTTCGGCAATGCTGAGACTTGAACCCTGAACCCTTCTAGCCTGGCGTCGATCATCCTCGATCGGGCGGATCGGTCGGCTGACCTGGGCGAAGCCTTCCGTCGCCTTACAACGGTTTACGACACTTGTTGGCGTCAGTTGTGCCCGCATTGTGCCTGACGATCTTGCTGGCGCCTCCACATCTGTCTCGCCCCCCGCACAGGTCGACCAGGCCGAGAGATGCGAAGCGGCACCGCAGTTCTGGCCAGATGGACAATTACGGCGACCTCGTCACGAGCTGAGAATCCTCAATATGACCCTCATCGGAACCTTGGCAAGTGACACGGTGGTGGTCCAGGTGTCCGACCGCCGAATTTCACTGCTGCGGGGCGACGGATCCACCGAGCTGCGAGACGACGTCACCAACAAGGCTGTCTTGTACGAGAACCGTGCGACCCTCGCCTTTACAGGTCTGGCAGAGCTTGAGAATCAAACCACCGATATGTGGATTGCTCAGCGTTTGGCCGAGGAGCCGGATCTTAACGCTGGCCTCGAACGGCTAACGAGCGACCTTACAGAGCTATTTCGTCGTAGGCCGTACCGAGGTCATTGCCATAGCATTGTCATTACTGGGTGGAAGAGGAATGGCCTGGAGGACCCTACTCCGTTCTCGGGTCTGGTGTCTAACCATTTCCGGCTTGGTGGCAACTGGCTCTCGTCCCCATTGGCGCAGTTTGATTGGTTCGTTGAAATGGCGCGGCCAAACATACCTACTCTGGTTTTCGTCCCCAACTTGATGCCGAGGGGGGCCGGCACCGCCCTCTATCGGCAGCTTCTGCGAGTGAAGAATCGGGGACTCAACGTTACCAATGCCGTAACACTCATCGCCGAGGCGATCCATTCGATTGCAGACTACAGACCGACTGTCGGCCGTGAGCTAATGGTCTCCATCTTGCCCAAGTCGGCTGCTCCTCGTGGCCCAGCGCCCGAAATGATCGTCCTCAGCGGAGGCGTGGATCCAGGCGTACCCACCTTTTACAACATTTCAGCCAACGGGGATGTCGTGGCCTACGGGCCAACGATCATAACGAACGGAATAATCATGTACGGATTTCAATCGACTGTACGGTTCGGGTCACCCGAATGAGCAGAGGAGCGGACTCGCTATGCGGTCCACTCCTCGACTAAAAAGCGGCCAAACTACCATCCCGATGTTCCTATGGATGTCAATCCCGTGACCCCTTGACCCCCAGGCAACCACACGGGGCCTTGACCTGTCGGCTCGTACGCTCTGAAATGCAAGTACGGCCTCTCAATGTCCATGCTCGTCCACCCGCGTCCGCGTGGATCGTCACCCAGCTAGTCACTCAGCCTCGCCTTCGGCAAACCTCGCCAGCATCGACCAACGTGTGGCCAAAACCTTCGAACTGGGCCACACTTTGCCAACGCATATTTCGATCCCTGCCTTCAGTCTTCCTTGCGACGCCTTTTGGTATTTTCCACATAGTGCACCATGGTCCCGCCGTCCGCAGACAACCGCGCAATATCTCTTCCTAGTCCAGTCAAGCGCGCACGGGACGTACCTGCATCGTCAACGAAGCGTTCCGCGAAACCAAATTCTACCAGCTCATCCGTTATCGGAGCATTTTCGGCGGGCGTCCAGCCGACTGGCTCTCCGATCACTCGGAAGAACCGTTCCGCTTGAATCCGTATGCCCAAGTTGCAGGCCGCCAGTGACGTAAGCTGGTCAAGTCTATCCAGCAGATAAATAGCCTGACTGTCCGACACGACAGGTGCACTCATTGACAACAGAAGCGGATCTTGCTTGTATTTTTCGAAATATTCGTCCACCGAGGCGTTGACTACTTGCGTAAGCTGGCCGGACTTCCGGCCAGAAACATCTTCGACCTCTTGGCCGGCGGCGTTGACAGGTGAGCCTGCAAGTGAACTCATTTCCGTCTGGGCTACCGCTTGCAGCTGCTTACCTAAAGCATGACCGAGGACTCTATCGAATTGGTCTTTCATGATTGACTCTGAGGAGACAGTGCGAGTCCGTATCTCGGCCAGAATCTCCGTGTATCTACGTTAATTTGTAAGCTTTGGGCGTTTTGCTGAGACGCAGAAACCGTTTGGGCGATAAAGATCAGCAGTTGCGCCACAAATGCCAAAATTGCCAGAGCCAAGGCGATTGTCGATAGCAAATCGACATTTCTGACCGGAATAATTATTATAATCGTACCCAGCAGAGAAAGCCCGGCAAGCGCCAGCCAGATTGCAATCGAACGCCAAGAAACTCTCAGTGTGCTTGCGGGGTTTTCGGTCACCAAGACATCCTCTGCTCCTAGCGGACGCACGGCCTCAGGCCCAAGGGTTAAGCCCGTCAGCCCGATGTTTCTACCCTCAAATTACCTGACGTCCACTGGGGATCGGTATCGTCCATCCCGTGTGCCGTCGACCCGCCCTCTTGGGGAGTGGGCCCTCGCCCGGCCCGCCACGTCAAGCGGACCTTGACGCACCTTCGGACGCTGGCGGGTTGGGCGGTGGTCTGCTCGGCTCGCCCGGGTCGTCGGTTGGCGGGATGGCCTTGCGCAACCAACGACGGACCGCGACCCGCCGACTGACCCCCGGCCATCCTGGAGCCCGAGCGCCCCGCCGGCGGCGCAGTAACCGCACCTCCGCAACGGCCGCCAGCTCGCCGACGTAGCCGGCATGTCCCTCCCCTACGCCGCGCGGTGCTTGCCGCGCGGCCCCGGCCGGCTGCCGGCCCAACACCAACACCGGTCAATCTCCTGTCGTTCTGCGGCGGCCCCTTGGGCTTCCGCTCTCCGCGCCAGCCGCCGGGCGTGTTGTGTGGCCGGAGTCGGAGCGTCAGCGGAGCGACGGACGCGCGCCCAAGCGGCGGCGCGTGCGGCCCGTTGCGGGCCGCCTTGAGGACGTACAGAAGCTTCGCGCGGTCGGCGCTATCCGCACGCTTTCCGAAGTCGCTCGACCGCGACAAAGATCTGCTGCTCGGGACCAGGTCGACTCGGCCTCCACTCAGCAAGTAGGGGTCGGACGGAATCGACGTACCCGGTGAGCTCCTCCATGGTGCTCGGCTCGGGTAGAGCGTCTAGCGCCGCGACTCCAGCCATGGTCATCTGATGCCGGTGAGCGTTCGTTCGTGTGTCTTGCCAGGCGGACGAATCGCGCCACTCATGCACGCGTTGGCGCACCTCGGCTGCGGCGGCTCGGATTACGGCCGCCTGCTGGCGAGGTGTGAGTTCGGCGCGGGCGTGGAAATGGTCGGCCGGATCCTGCGGCGGCGTGTCGGCGTCGCGCATAGCGGCGATCGTACCGCCGCCATGATCAGTACTGCTCGCGCTCGTACTGAGCGACCTGGGCCAATCAGCCGGCGGTGTCGTTCCACTCTGGGGCGAGGATCGAGTAAAGCTGCGAGTCACGCCAGGCGCCGTTGGTGAAGACGTGGTCGCGTAGCCGGCCTTCGTACTGCATCCCGAGCCGTTTGGCGACGCCGATGGAGGAAGCGTTGTCGGGGCCGATAGCTGCGGTGATGCGGTGAAGCTTCAGCTCTCGAAAGCCGTAGTCGATGATGGTTCGGGCTGCGTCGGTGGCGTAGCCGTGGCCCCAGTGATCGGCGCCGATGGCGTAGCCAAGCTTGGCGGCCTGGTGCCCGGTGAGTCCGAGGCGGGCGAAGCCGATCATCCGGTCTGAGGTGTCAGCGACGGCTAGGTAGTACTCGATGCGCGGGTCGAGCTGCGCACGCCTTACCGCCCCTTCAACCATGGCAACGGTGGCGGCTTGGTCGCGGCTGTCGAACGAGAGCCACTGCGTCACCCGGTCGTCACCGACGATCGCCAAAGCGTCGGCCGCGTCATCGGGTCGTAGTTCGCGAAGGGTGATGACGCGGCCGGGGATGGTGATCGGGTACATGTGCTGATGGTGCCTTATCGAGGAAGTGCGTTGGCAGGCGTGTGCGTGAAGTGCTCGATGCCGTCGATGAGGTCGCGGGCGTCGTTGGCGTGGCCGGCACGGGTGATGGCCTGGTGGACACGGTGGACGGAGTGAATGACGCCGTTGATGCGCTGGTCGGCGGGAAGGTCGAGCACGGGTGCGAGGGCATCGGCGGCGGCGTCAAGTTCTCGGCTGGCTACCCGAGCAATCGCAAGGTTGGTGTGGGAGCCGGCCTGGTCACCGAAGGCCCATGCGGGGTCATAGCGATCGGAGTACGCCTGTACGGCACGTAGGGCGTAGCGCTCGGTGGCGTCGGCTTCGCCGGGCAGCCAGGCGAGAGCGTCGCTGGCGTAGTAGAGCGTGCGGGGCTGGTTGAAGGTGCAGATGCCGCCGATCTCGTCCATCTCGTCGGGGCGTACCCGAGACCAGGTGTCCTCAGCCTCGGTGATGGCGGCCTTGGCCTGTTCCGCATTACCGAGTGCGGCGTAGGCGCGTGCAGCGCTGACGGGCAACCAGACGGCCGAGGTGCCGCCTGCTTGGGTGGCGTACTCGCGTCCCGCCTCGGCATAGCGGACCGCTTCGGCGTACCGACCGGCCCAGTAGGCGACCAGCGATTGAAGTCCGCGGAGCCAGGCTTGCAACCCGGGATGGCCCGACTGGTCGGCGCAGAGGACAGCGGTTCGGGCTTGCAGCGTGGCCGAGTGCGGGTCGGCCATGTCGTGCGAAACCTTGGCGAGTAGGCCGCTGGTGATGCCGGCGAGGAAGTGCAGGTCACGCGACTGGGTCGGCTGTTGGCGACGTTCGAGCAACGTGAAGAGTGTGTCCTGAGTCTCGGCCAGGTCCGGCAGGATCTGGCTGACCGGTCGTTGTGGGTAGGCCAGGGCGAGGCGTTGCACATCCTCGGTGAGCTGGTCGATGGCTGCCGGGGAGGTGGCTTCGGCGGCGAGCATGGCGTACTGGCGGGCGCGTTGTGCGGCCATGGCGAGGAGGTTCCTTTCCGGGCCGGCGCCGGTGGGCTCGACGATGAGGTGTCGGGCCGGCGCAGGGGTCAACTGGTGGGATGCCCAGGGGCGCTGCAACTCATCGACCGGCTTGCCGAACATGGCCTGCAACGCGCGCCGGGTGGCGGGGTTTGATGAGGCCAGGTCCCGTTCGCCACGAGCCAGCCGGCCGAGGTGCCGCGCGCTGATCGCCGCGCGGGAGTCCATGCGGCTGAACTCGTCGGCCAGTTCCTCGTACGTACGGTCGCTGCACTGGATCAGGTACTCCAGGACAGTGCGAGGTTCGCGGCGATCTCGGGCCATCGTCGACGCCTTCCTGATGGGCTATCTCCACGCTCACTTACGCGAGGTCCTGAACACAACGCAGGTCCTCATGGTGTCCGCCCGAGGTCCGTCAGAGGTGCTGTTTCGGTCCTCGATCGGTCTTAACCACCGGGTGTTCTATCTCCACCATGGACGTCTCACCCACCGCAATTGTGCATGTACTGACCGTTGAGACGCGCGTGTCAGGACGGCACTTGCCTGGTCGCGCCGGCGCCAATCCGGATGCATCGGCGAATGCGCCCGGACCACGCCGGCACTGGCGGCATTGTCGTAGCGACTGCGTCCTGCGCAGGGCGTCAGCGCAGATCCAGGCTGGCGACAACGGCAGCGGCTGTGACCACCTTGCCTGCTTCGATGCCGATCCAATGATCAAGAGCGGACGGTGATGATTCCAAAGCCGGGCGACGTTCTGCACGTCGGCAACGATGCGTCCGTGCAGTTCGGTGGCGATCGATCCCTGACCTTCCGAGTCATCAAAGTCTGCGACCGGCCGACGTACGAGGGCTGGGTCTGGTTGTCCGGCTACTCACTCGATCGGGCGGGCATTGCGGTCGACCGGCGAGAGATCTTCGTGCAACGCGCTGGGTTGCGACTGATCGTGCTGGTCGCTCTTACCGCCTCCCGGCGGATACCACCCGCTCCCCAGACCCCTGCCGGCCTGAGCAGCGCGAGCCGAAAGACCCACACGACGGTTTCAACTTCGAGGAGGCTGCGATGACCATGCATTCGGTAGGCGTCGTCCGGGCGGCGTCGCGCCTGGCCCGGCTCTGCCCCGAGCAGGTGAAGCGAATCCGCTTCCGTCGCACGAAGGTCGGGCGACGCGGCCTGGCCGAGGAACAGGTCTACGCCTTCCTCCGCGCCGTCGTCGACGAGCTGACCGCGCGGAACGGCGTTGAAGCCGGCCTCCGGGCAGAGAATGCCCGGTTGAAGACCGCTCTGAGGCGATGGCAAAGCAACTTCGCCCCAGGGTCGGGCCGGATGGCTAACGCGGCGCGAGGCGCGCGCCCGAGGGGCGAGTCGAACGAATCCGGCTGACCTTCGCTGGTCACTCCGGCCAAAGGGCCCAGAGACACGTCTCATCTTGCCGGGAGCGCTCCCCGGGAAAGGGACGACCCCCGTCGGGGGGAGACGGGGGTCGTCGAAGGTTCGGCTCCGGGGGGGTCGAGCCGAACCACTCGGCGGTCACGGGGGGTGCAACCGCCGAGGGTCTGCCTGTTTCGAGGATGTGAATGCTCGTCGTACGGACAAGTCTGCCTGAGCGCGCCCGTCACGTCGAGTGGTGCCGCCTCCACTCACTGCGAAATTCTCCTCGCGGAGTGTGAGCGTGATCACGCGGAGCGGAGGTGGTGGTGCCAGCCCGCAGGTCTGAGGGGTGGCATGACCCCGGGCACCCGCCGACGATAGACCATCCGGCTAGACTTTCGCGCCGTGGGCCGAAGTGCCGCTTTCTTCGATCTGGACAAGACCGTCATCGCCAAGTCGAGCGCCCTGGCGTTCGGTCGGCCGTTCTACCGGGATGGGCTGATCACCCGGCGTGACGTGGTCAAGTCGGCGTACGCGCAGCTGATGTTCCGGCTGGGCGGCACCGACGAGCAGACCATGGCCCGAACACGGGACTACCTGGCCGCGCTCTGCAAAGGGTGGCAGGTGGAGCAGGTCCGCCAAATCGTCGCGGAGACGCTGCACGAGCTGATCAACCCCTACGTGTACGCCGAAGCCGCCGCCCTCATCGAGGAGCACCAGGCCGCCGGGCGGGACGTGGTGCTGGTGTCGGCGTCCGGCGAGGAGATGGTCCGGCCGATCGGCGAGCTGCTCGGGGTGACCGACGTGATCGCCACCCGGATGACGGTGCGGGACGGCCGGTACAGCGGCGAGGTCGAGTTCTACGCGGCCGGCCCGAGCAAGGTCGAGGCGGTCACCGAGCTGGCTGCCGTGCGGGACTACGACCTGGCCGACTCGTACGCCTACTCCGACTCCTACAGCGACCGCCCGCTGCTGGAGTGCGTCGGCCACCCGAGTGTGGTCAACCCGGACCGGCAGTTGCGCAAGTTGGCCTCGGAGAACGCGTGGCCGGTGCTGGAGTTCCGGCACCCGATCCCGCTGGGCCGGCGGCTGCGCGAACGTCCCGCGGTCCCGGTGGCCGCGGCGGCCCTGGGGGTCGGGGTGGGTGTGGCCATCGGCATCGCCTGGTACGGCCGGCACCGCCGAACCCGAGCCGCCACCACCGCCTAGCTCCGCACCACACCTCAGACCTGTCCGAAGACCCGTCCGACTTCCCGGTCGATCATGGAGTTGTGGTGGGCGTATTCGACCTGTTGGCACCTTTCGCGGGGCACCACAACTCCTTGATCGACTTCACGAGGACGGGGTCGGTCGCCCCGGGGCACCACCAAACGTCATGATCGACCCCGGGGCGGGTCGGTCCGGGGCGGCGGGACCAGTCAGGCGTCGGCGAGGATCTCGTCTGCGATGGCGGTGAGCTGGTCCGCGCCGACCTCGACGGCGGCCATGTAGTGGCGTAGCCAGGAGCGCAGGCCGTCCGGGGTGCCGGTGGCGAAGGCACCGGCCGCGCCGACGTACTCAGGCTCGCGTTCGCGGTGCCCGACGTCGACGGCCAGCAGGCCACGCGGGTCGAGGCCGCTGGCGAGCAGGACCAGGCGGGCGGCGCCCCGGGCCACCACGCCGGACGGCCCGGCGAACGGGCGCAGGTTCAGCAACTCCCCGTGTACGACAGCGGCGAGCACCAGTGGGGAGACCTTCGTACCGCCGACGACGAGACCGGCGAGCCCGTCCAACCGGGTGGCGACCACCGGGTCGGCGACCGGGCGGCCCAGCTCGGCTTCCGAGACCAGGTCCCGGGCGGCGAGCACGTGCAGTTTCGCGAGCGCCTGGCGGGGCGCCTTCGGCCACAGCTCGCTCAGGCCCGGCAGCGCTCCGGCGACCCGCAGCGCCCCCTGGAGCGCCGGGTCGGTGACCGTGCCGGCCCGGACCGCCTCCCGTTCGTGGACGGCCCCCTCGAGGGCCGCGCTGGCCACCGCGGAGCGCAGGCTGACCTCGGCGGCGACCTGTCCGCCGTGCCGACGCAGCGCCCGGTGCCCGAGCGCCTGGTCGAACCTCTCGCGGGCCTGCTCGACGGCGGTGGTGATGTCGGCGAGCGCGAGCAGGGGCGCGAGCGGGTCGGTGGTCACCCCGCCACGCTAACGACCCGTCCCGGCGCGGCGGGGCGCACCCGCCCGCAACGCGACCCGGACCACCCGCCCGGATCGGCACCTCAACCGGACTGCGTCCTTCCGCCAGGCACCGCACCTCCACGCGTTCCTTGAAGTCGGGGTGTCCCCCTTGCCTGGACACCCCGACTTCAAGGAACCCGTGTTGATCAAGGCCCATCGCACAGCGCCCACCCACGACGCCCGGCCGGGGGACGGACCCGGTCGGACACGGACCGGTCGGGGACGGGCCGTCGGGCGCGCGACGAGGGCCGCTCGGCGCGACGGAGTGGGCAGCCGTGGCCGGTCGCGGGCCCCGCGACTACCCTCGTGCCATCGAGACGCAGGTCACCCTGACGATGAGGAGTCACGGCATGAGCGAGGCATTGGCCAATCTGCTGAACGAGACGCGCCAGTTCCCCCCGCCGGCCGAGCTCGCCGCGCACGCCAACGTCACCATCGACGCGTACGCCGAGGCGGAGGCCGATCGGCTGGCCTTCTGGGCGAAGCAGGCCGATCGGCTGGCCTGGTCGAAGAAGTGGGACGAGGTGCTCGACTGGTCGAACCCGCCGTTCGCGAAGTGGTTCGTGGGTGGGCAGCTCAACGTCGCGTACAACTGCCTGGACCGGCACGTCGAGGCGGGCCGGGGCGACAAGGTGGCGATCCACTGGGAGGGCGAGCCGGGCGACACCCGCACCATCACGTACGCCGACCTGCACGCGCTCACCTGCCAGGCGGCGAACGCGCTGACCGACCTGGGGGTGACCGCCGGCGACCGGGTGGCGATCTACCTGCCGATGATCCCGGAGGCGGCGGTGGCGATGCTGGCGTGTGCCCGGATCGGCGCCGCGCACAGCGTGGTCTTCGGCGGCTTCTCCGCGGACTCGCTGAGCAACCGGATCCAGGACGCCAGCGCCAAGGTGGTGATCACCGCGGACGGTGGTTACCGGCGCGGCAAGCCGTCGGCGTTGAAGCCCACCGTGGACGAGGCGGTGGCCAGTTCCCCGTCGGTGGAGCACGTGCTCGTGGTTCGCCGCACCGGCGAGGAGGTGGCGTGGTCGGAGAAGGACCACTGGTGGCACGAGACGGTGGAGACCGCGTCGGCCGAGCACACCGCGCAGCCGTTCGACGCCGAGCACCCGCTCTTCATCCTGTACACCAGCGGCACCACGGCCCGCCCGAAGGGCATCCTGCACACCACAGGTGGTTACCTCACCCAGGCGTCGTACACGACGCACGCGGTGTTCGACCTCAAGCCGGAGACCGACGTCTACTGGTGCACGGCCGACATCGGCTGGGTCACCGGGCACTCCTACATCGTCTACGGCCCGCTCTCCAACGGCGCCACCCAGGTGATGTACGAGGGCACCCCGGACACGCCGCACAAGGGCCGGTTCTGGGAGATCGTCGACAAGTACGGGGTGAGCATCCTGTACACCGCTCCCACCCTGATCCGGACGATGATGAAGTGGGGCGACGACATTCCCGCCGGCTTCGACCTGTCGTCGCTGCGCCTGCTCGGCAGCGTCGGTGAGCCGATCAACCCGGAGGCGTGGATCTGGTACCGGCAGCACATCGGTCGGGGCGAACTGCCGGTGGTGGACACCTGGTGGCAGACCGAGACGGGCGCGATCATGATCTCGCCGTTGCCGGGGGTGACCGCGGCCAAGCCGGGCTCGGCCATGACGCCACTGCCGGGGATCGTGGCCGACGTGGTGGACGACCAGGGTCAGTCGGTGCCGAACGGTGGTGGCGGCTATCTGGTGCTGCGTGAGCCGTGGCCGTCGATGCTGCGCACCATCTGGGGTGACGACGACCGTTTCATCGAGACGTACTGGTCCCGTTTCCAGGGCATGTACTTCGCCGGTGACGGTGCGAAGAAGGACGACGACGGGCACATCTGGCTGTTGGGCCGGGTGGACGACGTGATGCTGGTGTCCGGGCACAACATCTCGACGACCGAGGTGGAGTCGGCGTTGGTGTCGCACCCGTCGGTGGCCGAGGCGGCGGTGGTCGGCGCGACCGACCCGACCACCGGGCAGGCGATCGTCGCGTTCGCCATTCCCCGGGGCAGCACGGACATCGTCGGCGACGCGGGTGAGCAGCTCATCGCCGACCTGCGCAACCACGTGGCGAAGACGCTCGGTCCGATCGCGAAGCCGCGGCAGATCATGCTGGTGCCCGAGCTGCCCAAGACCCGCTCCGGCAAGATCATGCGCCGACTGCTGCGGGACGTGGCGGAGAATCGGTCGCTCGGCGACGTGACCACGTTGCAGGACTCCTCGGTGATGGACCTGATCTCCTCGGGGATGAGCGGCGCGAAGTCGGACGAGGACTGACGGTAGGCGTACTCACTGGAGGGTGGCGGTCCGCGCGGACCGCCACCCTCCGTCATGTCTTACGGTCGCGGTTCGCGGCGCCCCGCCGGTGTCACATCGGTCGGTCGGAGGAGTCGGGAGAAGCTGAACGGGTACAGGCGGCGGCCGCCACTGTCCTTTCGGCCAGTTGTGCTTTAGGTTCACGCAGGTTGGCAGAGTTCGACAGACATCGCTTCGACGGTCGACTACGCCAACGTCCTCCTCTCCATGCCCGAGAAACGGAGCGGCATGAACCACAAACCGCAGTCCAGGGCGCGGCGACGGCTACTCGTCGCGCTGCCCGCCATCGCTCTCGCGGCCACCTCACTGACCGTGAGTGGCAGTGCGGCAGCCCGGCCGCCATCCGGCACCCCCCAGGCGGTGATCGGCGCAGACGAGCACTACATCAACTACGCCGAGCCCGAGGTGCAGCCGGACACCACCGGCCGTGAGGTGAAGGGCAAGGGTGGCATCTACACCCCTGCCGCCGAGTCCGCGCGTGCGTTCGACCGGAAGCACGCCCGGGGCAACCCGGTGACCGCTCGGCAGTTGGCCAAGGACGAGGCCAAGTCGCTGAAGACGGGCCAGAACCCCCGCAAGTTCAAGAAGGCGCCGACCACCCAGACGGCGAAGCTGCTGACGCTGCTTGTCGAGTTCAACGACAAGGCGAACGACGACTTCACCGACGTGATGGTCCCGAAGACGGTCTTCGAGGACCGCACCTGTGTGCCCGGCACCGTGCAGAACGGCCCGAAGCACAACAAGATCGCGGACCCGTCGCGGCTGGCCCAAGAAGACAACAACTCGATGTGGGTGCCGGACTTCTCGCCGTCGCACTACAACAAGATGCTCTACAGCAAGAAGGGCATCACCGAGCGGGTCCGCACGGACCTGAAGGGCCCGGACGGCAAGAAGGGCATCGACCTGTCCGGTCGCACCATGCACAACATGTACCTGGAGATGTCCAAGAACGCGTACACGGTGGACGGGCAGGCCAGCCCGTGGATCACCGTGCCGCACTCGGAGGGCTGGTACGCGGCGAACCGCTGCTTCCAGGACGAGACCGGCGCGTGGGTTCCCGGCCGTGAGCAGTCGATGAACGGCCACCCGGACAACCCGGCCGGCGCGGGTCGCCTGGCGACCGACGCGATCGACGCGCTCGTCGCGAAGGACCCGAACTTCCCGTGGGCCGACTACGACATCGAGGACCAGGCCGACCGCGACGGTGACGGCAACGTCTTCGAGCCGGACGGCGTGATCGACCACCTCGTGCTGGTGCACGCCGGTCAGGGCAAGTCCCGTGGCGGCGGCGACCAGGGTGTGTACGCCGTGTGGGCGCACTCCTCCACGGTCGCCGGTGGTTACACCATCCCGGGCACCAACCTCAAGGCGTCGAACTACATCGTGCAGCCGGAGGACGCCGGTGTCGGCGTGTTCGCCCACGAGTTCGGCCACGACCTGGGTCTGCCGGACCTCTACGACACGTCCGGCAATGCCGACTCCGACGTGGACTTCTGGGACCTGATGGCCTCGGGCTCGCACTCCGGCGAGATCTTCCAGGCGCTGCCGACGCACATGGGCATCTGGGACAAGTGGGTGCTCGGCTGGGCCGACCCGCTGACCATCCGCCCCGGGTCGAACCCGCGTGAGGTGAAGCTCGGCCAGACGTCGCGCACCCCGATCGACTCCGAGGACGGCATCAAGGTCGACCTGCCGGACAAGGTGACGACGCTCGCCACCCCGCACAGCGGCACCAAGATGTGGCACAGCAACAACGACCAGGAGTGGGCGGACGTCAAGCTGAGCCGCTCGGTCGACGTGCCGGCGGCAGCCGACTCGAAGTTCTGGATGTGGAACAACTACATCATCGAGGAGGACTGGGACTACGGCTTCGTCGAGCTCTCCACCGACGGCGGTACGACCTGGACCGAGCAGAAGGTGTACGACGAGGGTGGCACGGTGGTCACCACGCCGGACGGCTACCCGGACCCGAACGGCCGGATGAACGACTTCGGCGGCAAGAAGTACGGCCTGACCGGCAGCACCGACGGCTGGCGGCACGACTACGTCGACCTGTCGGCGTACGCCGGAACGACGGTCCAGGTGCGGCTGCGTCTGGCCACCGACGAGGCCTTCGAGGAGCGCAACTGGTTCGTCGACGACTTCTCGGTCACCGGCGGCGGCGCCACCACCTGGAGTGACGACGTGGAGGGCGGCGCCAACGGCTGGACGGCCACCGGCGGCACCTTCGTCGACACCACGGGCGCGGGCTGGAAGGTCTCCAGCGGCACCGAGGTGCACGCCCAGTACTACCTGGCGGAGTGGCGCAACTTCGACGGCTTCGACAAGGGCCTGCAGTACGCCTACGACACCATCTACTCGCACGAGGCGTGGAAGGTCGACCGGATCTCCTACAACGCCCCGGGCATGCTGGTCTGGTACCGCGACACCGCGCTCGGCGACGTCAACCACGTCACCGGGCAGATGACCGCGCTGCCCAGCTACGGCGCGAAGGGCGGGCTGCTCATCGTCGACTCGCACTTCGACCCGCTGCGCCGCACCGGCGAGGCGGCGGTGAAGGACCCGTCGGTGACGGACAACCTGCCCAGCCGCCCGCAGTCGTCGAACGCGGCGTTCACGCTGAACCGGACCTACCCGTTCACGGAGTGCCTGGAGGCCGCGGACGAGCCGTACAGCGCGTACTGCACGAAGTTCAAGGGGCTGCCGCCGGTGAAGGCGTTCACCGACGCCAAGGGCTGGTACCCGGGCATCGAGATGCGCGACGGCGCTGCCTACGCACGGGACAACGACGCGTCGGTGGTTCTGCCGTCGCGCAACAACGCCCCGTACACCACCCGGGTCACCAACCCGGACGGCAGCCCGGCGCCGGAGTTCTACGGCGTGACCCTCGGCGGTGGCGCGATCGTGCTGGGCACCGGCAACCCGGGCGACGCCGGCGTGAACTACGGCGTCTCGCTGACGATCAAGAAGGCTGCCGGGGACAACTCGTCGGCCCAGATCTACGTGACCCCAGCAAAGAAGTAACTGTTTCACTGCTCGAGAACTGACGGTGGGGCCGGTGGCGGAGACGCTGCCGGCCCCACTGTCGTACATCGATCACATTTATCGAGATAGGTCGCTGTATACGGAGCCCGGTCGATCATCGCTGGTCAGCGTGGCTGATGAAGCCCCGGTGTGTGACGGTGAAAAGCATTCCCAACAAAATCTTGCAACAAATCGACGCGTTCGTCTTCCCACCCGTCCCGGCAGTAACTATGTTCACCAATGGTCCCACTCGTGGGATCGATCTCCCACCGGCCTGTACCCCCGTTGGGCCGGTTCCCTCACACCGGAGGTACCACGTGCGCAAAGTCGCAGTGGGTCTGCTCGGGCTCTCACTGACGGCGACTGGCCTGGCGTTCGGCCCGTCCGCCTCGGCCGCCCCGCAGCCCAAACTGCCGGCAGCAGCTCCGGCCGCTGCCGAACCACAGGCGCTGAAGGACGAACTCCCCGACAAGCTCGAGGACAAGCGCCGCGAGCTGCGTGAGCAGGGTCTCGCCGACGTGCTGAGCGGGCGCAGCAAGCCGATCGAGCGCAACGGCAGCACTGTCGTCAAGGTCGGCCAGGTCGGTAAGACGGCAACGAACGCCAACGCGCGCTCCGCCGCGGGCGCCCAGGCGACGAAGGACCAGTACGTCGAGCTCAAGCGTGAGCGGACCGACAAGATCTTCGTGATCCTGGCCGAGTTCGGGGACGAGCGTCACCCGTCCTACCCGGACAAGGACATGAACCCGGACATCGCCGGACCGTCGACGTTCCAGGGTCCACTGCACAACAAGATCCCCGAGCCCAACCGGGCCGTGGACAACTCCACGATCTGGCAGCCGGACTTCAGCCCGGACCACTTCCGCCAGCTCTACTTCGGCACCAACCCGGGCGACGAGTCGCTCAAGCAGTACTACGAGGCGCAGTCCTCGGGTCGCTACACCGTCGACGGTGAGGTGACCGACTGGGTCAAGGTCAGGTACAACGAGGCCCGCTACGGTCGTTCCGACGACCCGAAGGCCGACGACGACCCGACCGGCGACCCCGCCGTCTGCGCCGACAACGTCTGCCCGAACACCTGGAACCTGATCCGCGACGCCGCCAACCAGTGGGTCGCCGACCAGAAGGCCAAGGGCCGGACGGACGCGCAGATCGCCACCGAGATGAAGTCCTTCGACCAGTGGGACCGCTTCGACTACGACGGTGACGGCGACTTCAACGAGCCGGACGGCTACATCGACCACTTCCAGATCGTCCACTCCGGCGGCGACCAGGCCGACGGTGACCCGCAGCAGGGTGAGGACGCCATCTGGAGCCACCGTTGGTCGGCGTTCAGCAGCTCGCCCGTGGGCCCGCCGAACTTCCCGATCGGTGGCACCCAGATCGGCAACACCGGCATCTGGATCCGCGACTACACGATCCAGCCGGAAAACGGCGGTCGTAGCGTCTTCTACCACGAGTACGGCCACGACCTCGGCCTGCCGGACGACTACGGGTCGACCGACAACAACAACGAGCACTGGACCCTGATGGCCCAGAGCCGGCTCGGTGCCAAGAACGACGTCGGCATCGGCGACCGGGGCGGCGACCTCGGCGCGTGGAACAAGCTCCAGCTCGGTTGGCTCGACTACGAGGTGATCGTGGCGGGGCAGAAGCGCTCGCTGGAACTCGGCCCGCAGGAGTACAACTCCGACAAGGCACAGGCCGCCGTCGTCGTCCTTCCCCAGCGGGAGTACACGTTCAACTACGGCGCACCGTTCGAGGGCTCCAAGCAGTACTTCTCCGGTAACGAGGACGACCTCGACAGCAAGATGACGAGGACGTTCGACCTGACCGGCAAGTCCACGGCGGCGCTGTCGCTCAAGGGCAAGTACAGCATCGAGGAGACCTACGACTACCTCTACTTCGAGGCGTCGACGGACGGCGGTCAGACCTGGGCCGACCTGGACGGCACTGTCAACGGTCAGCCGATCGGCGTCGACGGCGCCGGCCGCCCGGCCCTCGACGGCAGCAGCAACGGCGCCTGGGCCGACATCAACATCCCGCTCACCTCGGTCGCCGGCAAGGTGGCGCAGGTCCGCCTGCACTACGTCACCGACGGTGGTGTCTCCGAGGGCGGCTTCTTCGGTGACGCGATCACCGTTACCGCCGACGGCCAGACCGTGTTCAGCGACGGCGCCGAGACCGATGCCGGTTGGACGCTTTCGAAGTTCGAGGTGGTCGGGGCGACCTACACCCGCCTGTTCGACAACTTCTACATCGCTGGCAACCGGTCGTACGTCTCGTACGACAAGTACCTGAAGACCGGCCCGTACTTCTTCGGCTACGCGAACACCCGCCCGGACTGGGTGGACCACTACGCGTACCAGGAAGGCCTGCTCATCTCGTACTGGAACACCCGCTGGTCGGACAACGACACGGGCGCCCACCCGGGCGAGGGTCGCAACCTGTACATCGACGCGCACCCGCGCCCGATCTACAACCTGAGCGGCGCTCCGTGGCGGGCCCGCATCCAGGTGTACGACGCCCCGTTCAGCCTGAACAAGGCCGACTCGTTCACCCTGCACCTCAACAGCCAGCCGCAGTACATCCGTGGCCAGGCCGCTGAGCCGCTGTTCGACGACACCAAGAAGTACTTCTACGAGGAGCTGCCGAACCACGGCGTCAAGCTCCCCGCGACCGGTGTCAAGATCAAGGTTCTGGAGCAGGACGGCACCTCGATGAAGATCCGGTTCAGCTGACCACTGATCCCGCACCAACAAGCGACGCCCGGGCAGGTCACCTGCCCGGGCGTCGCCCTTTGTGGGACACCCGCCCGGATGGCCGCGACCGGGTTGGTCGAGCCGACTCCCCCCGCCGCGCTCCGGGACAACCCGGGGCTTTCCCCTGTTCACCGCGACCACCAGGGTCGCCCGCTGCCAGCGGGTCCTAGGCTGTCTGCCATGACCGACCAGCGCGGCGGGGCCGTCGACGAGTCCTGTGTCCTCACCGAGGGGCCGTGGACGCACCGCTTCGTCGGCGCCAACGGCAGCCGGTTCCACGTGGTCGAGGCCGGCACCGGGCCGATGGTGCTCTTCCTGCACGGCTTCCCGGAACACTGGTGGGCCTGGCACCAGATGCTGCCGGCGGTAGCCGACGCCGGCTTCCGGGCGGTCGCCGTCGACCTGCGCGGCTACGGCGCCAGCGACAAACCACCCCGGGGGTACGACGGCTACACCCTCGCCGCCGACATCGCCGGCCTGATCCGCGCCCTCGGTGAGCGATCCGCGACGATCGTCGGCAGTGGCCTCGGTGGCATGGTCGCCTGGACGGTCGCCTCGTTCCACCCGTCCCTGGTCCGCCAGCTCGTGGTGTTGGGGGCACCGCACCCGCTGCGACTGCGCGCCGCGATCTTCGCCGACCCGCGCGGGCAGTTCACCGCATCCACGCCGGCGCTGAAGTTCCAGCTACCCCGCTACGAGCACGTGCTGACCCGCGACGGCGCAGCAGCCGTCGGCGAGATCGTGCGCCGCTGGGGCGGCCCACGCTGGGTGGCCGGGTCGGATTTCGAGGCGTACGCCGAGCGGTGCCGGGAGGCGATGTGCATCCCACAGGCCGCGTTCTGCGCACTCGAGGGTTACCGCTGGGCGTTCCGCTCGCTGCTGCGACTGCACGGTTACCGTTTCGTCCGCCTGATGCAGAAGCCGCTGGCCACCCCGACCCTGCAACTGCACGGCGCCCTGGACGCGGCCTCCCTGCCCCGCACCGCGCTGGGCTCCGGTCGGTACGTCGTCGCCCCTTACGAGTGGCGACTGCTCGACGGGGTGGGGCACTTCCCGCACCTGGAGGCACCGGATCTGGTGCTCGGTGAAATCCTGCGGTGGGCGAAGACCTGACCGGTCAGACCCGCTGCTCGCGCAGGTCGGTGACCTCCGCGGCCGGCGCCCAACCCTGGTAGACGCCGAAGTCGAAGACCTCCAGCCGCATCGCCTCGGCCACCGGCCAACGACCGCCGGTGTACTCCACCCGCAGCCAGGCGTCATGCTCTCCGAGCACGATGAACGGCTGCCCCTGCCAGGTGCAGGTGGTCCGCACGTACGCCAGATCCTCGATCTCGCTCGCCGGCAGCACCCGGACGTAGCGGCCCGCGCGGACCTCCTCGAAGCCCTCACCCGGCTCGGGCTGGTAGAGCCGGATGTCGTCGCCGTCCGGGCTGGCCTGGTATTCCCGGCCCTGCCAGCGGGCCACGTAACCGTCGCGCATCACGCCTCCCCGACCCGTCGCCAGGTGACCGAGTCGGTGTCCAGTTCGGCGACCACCCGCTCGCTGCCGTCCGCGCCGATCCGCCAGAGTTGGGCGCCGTGCGGCAGGCGGGCGCTGTCCACCTTGAACTCCGCCACCACGTCGCTGCTCTCGCCCGGGGCGAAGCCGTTGCCCCGGAACGGCGGGCGTTCGATGACCCAGCCCTCCATGGCCCGCATCGCCGGCTCGTTCTGCCCGCCGTACGGGATGCGGTAGAGGCTGGGTCGGTGCGCCGGCCAGCGCAGCACGTAGATCTCCTCGGCGTCCGGGGCGAACGGTGAGCCGGGGTAGCTGAGGCCCAGCGCTTCGTGCAGCTGAGCCGGGGTGGTCAGGTGGGACAGCTCACCGGCACGGTGCACGAACCCGGACACCCGGTCGTAGCCGCGATCCAGGTAGTACGCGAGCTGGCTGGGCGCGATCGCCTTCTGCATGACCGTGGGCCGGGTCGGATCGACCGCTGCGGGGGCGTACCGGGGACGGGCGGCGGGCTCGGCCACGGCCGGCGCCTCCTCCTGGTCTACCTCCAGGTCGTCCCCGAGCCCCACCTCGGCGGCCCAGTTGGCCAGCGCGACGATCTGCTCGCCGGGCAACTTGGCGCCGACCGGCGTGCCCGGGTTGACGGCGAACGACCAGTCCTCGTCGGGCCAGCGGCGGATCAGTTGGGCGAACTTGACCCGGACCGTGTCGACGTCGCCCTCGACGTGGTCGGCGAGGCGCTCGGACGACGTGTAGACCACCACGTACGTCTCGCCGTCGAGCTGCCCGGTGCGCCAGACGAAGCCCGGGTCTCCCGGGCGGCTTCCGCGCACCGAATCCGGTGCCGCCGGCAGCAGCACCCGGGCCAGCAGCAGGGTGGACAGGAACGTGTCGGTGCTGCCGGAGCCGGCGGCGCTGAGCAGGTCCTCCTCGACCGTGTTTGCCGGATCGAACTCGACCGGCGCCGGCTCGTCGGCCGACGGCTCCGGACCGTCGCTCCCGAACAGACTCTCGCCGCCGCCGCCCGCGCTGTCGGCCCGGCCCGGACCGACCGGGCCGCCCGACGCACCACCGCTGTCGGCGCGATCGGCGCTGACCGGGTCGTCGACGCGCGGATCAGCCAGGCCGACGCCGGCCTCTGCCGCGAGCACGGGAGTCGGAATGGACGGGCTCGGGTCGGGCTGACCGGGGTGGAACGACGCCGGCGCGTACGGGCTCGGAGCGAAGGACGACGGACCGAACAGACCCGGGTCGGAAGGCGCCGCACCGAACGGCGGCGGGGCGGTCACGGCGGGGCTGGGGCTGGGGCTGGGGCTGGGGCTGGGGCTGGGCGACGATGAGCCGAACAGACCCGGACCGGGAGGCGGCGCGCCGAATGGCGGCGGGGCGGTCTCGGCCGGGCTGGGCCGGCGGGCCGCCTCGGGCGGTGCGCTGCTCTCGACCGGGTCGGTGAGGTCGCGGGACTCGATGATGGTGCCCTCGATGACGATGGGCGTGAAGCCCCGGCGCGGCGCGGGCGGCCCGGAGACCGGCTCCGCGACGGAGGCCGGCAGATCCTCTGCCGGCACGAACGGGCCCGGCCGGTCCTGGGGGATCGCCTGCGTCTCCTCCGCCGAACCGGGCCGACCCGCGGCGCGGGTCGGTGGAGATTCACCGGTCATCCGGAAGGCGCGGGTGGGCTCCTCGGCAAGCGGGTTGTGCCGACGTGGAGGCAGCGGCTGGGTGATCTCCTCGCCGGACGGCGGTGCGCCCATCCCGCGGGACGCACCAAGACCGTCCTCCGGGCGGGACGTGCCGTGGCGACCCTCCGGCCGGCGCAGCGGCGGGGTGGCTGCCGGGTCCGCCGCCATCGGAAAGGCCCGCGTCGCGGTCTCGTCGGCCGGCGCATCGGCCGGACGCCGGCGAGGGAAGGGCTGGCTGCCCCGCCCGAACCGGCTCGGCGGTGCCGCCCGGTCACCGGGACGGCCCCCACCCGGAGCTGGGTCGCGGGCCGGGCTGGGGTCGAAGAAGGATCGCCGAGGTGCGGCCTGGTGAGCACTGTTGCCGTTATCCACGGCAGAGCCGTCGCCGTCGCTCGGCCGGGTCGCTGCCGGCCACCCCACGCTCGGCCCGGAACGGTCCGTGGTGGGGCCGGCGGACGCCAACGGGGTGAACCGGGACGGCCGCCCGGCGCGGGGCGGGATTCCGCTGCCTGTCGCGGGCCGGGGCGGCTCGGCGGGGTGCCGCTGGCCGGCGGCGGGAAGCTCGTCCTCGCCCGATCGGCGCAGCGGCTCGGCGGGTACGGGTGGCCGGGGTGCCGGACCCGCCGCCGGAGGAGCACCCACCCGGGGCGCCCTTCGGGGCGGGATCGGCCCAGCCGTGCCGGAGTCCGGCCCGGACGGGAACGCCCCCGCCGCCGGCGGCGGCCCAGCCGCTGGTGCGGCGTCCCGGGGTGACGTGCCGGGGCGGGTGCGGGCCAACGTCTCGGCCCGTTCCAGGCGAGCGCGGGCACCCATGGCCCGGCCGGGCAGTCGCACGTCGCCTCGGGACAGCTGTGACACGAACCAGGCCGGCAGGTAACCCTCGACCGGCAGACCCGGATTGACGGCAAGCCACCACTCGTGGTTGGGCCAGGTGGCCGCGAGGTCGGCGAAGGGAATGCGGCGGTTGCTGCCGGCATGGTCGCCGAGGCAGGCCCGCAGGGCGGTGGCGGAGGTGAAGGCCAGGACGTGGGTCCGGCCACCGGTGGTCCAGGTGCCCCATCCGGCGGGTGGCTGGCCGGGCTGCGCCGGCGCGGAGACCGGCAGCAGCACATCGGTGCGGGACAGGAGCCGGAAGTAGAGCTCCTGATCGTTGGCGCGCAGCGCATCGCGCATCGCCACCTCGGCCTCCGTGGCCGGCTCCCATTCGGTCACGGCCACCTCCCCTTCCGAGAACAGGCCACAGGTATCGCGTACAACCTACAAGGTGGTACCAAGATCACAATGGCTGGCCGGCGGCGGCCCGCCGAGGCGCGCACGAGGCGATAACATCCCGTTCCGGATCCGACACGATACGGAGGGTGTCGATGTCCCGATCGTTCACGCGCCCGGTCCTCGCAGGTCTGGCCGCCAGCCTGCTGACCGTACCGGCCCTTCCGACAGTCGCCGCCACCGCCGGGCTCCGCGCGGCCCCGACGTGTGCCACCCCACTCGCCCCCGTCCGGCCGGTCGCGGCCACGCCCTGGCCACAGCAGCGGTACGACCCGGCGCGGCTCGCGCCGCTGGCCACCGGCGTCGGAGTGACAGTCGCGGTGGTCGACTCCGGGGTCGATCGGGCGCACCCGCAGTTGGCCGGGCGGGTGCTGGCCGGCACCGACCTGCTCGACCCCGGCGGGGACGGTGGTCGGGACTGCGCCGGGCACGGCACCGGCGTGGCGAGCATCATCGCGGCGGCACCCCGTCCCGACGTCGCCTTCCGTGGCCTGGCGCCGGGTGCCCGCATCCTGCCCGTGCGGGTCAGCGAGCAGCAGGTGGTGCAGGGGCGGGAGTCGGGGCGTACGGTCAGCGCCGACGAGTTCGCCCGGGCCATCCGGTGGGCCGTCGACCATGACGCCGACGTGGTCAACCTGTCCGTCGTGCTGTACACGGACGACCCGGAGGTCCGCTCGGCCGTGCGGTACGCGGTCGACCGGGACGTGGTGCTGGTGGCCGCCGCCGGCAACCTGCACGACAGCGGGGACCCCCGACCGTTCCCGGCCGGCTACGACGGGGTGCTCGGCGTGGGTGCGATCGGCGCGGACGGTGGACGGGCGACGTTCTCGCAGACCGGCTCGTACGTCGATCTGGTGGCGCCGGGCAGCGAGGTGCTGACCGCCGCACCCGGTGCCGGCCACCACCGGGTCGAAGGCACCAGTTACGCGGCGCCGTTCGTGGCCGCCACCGCCGCGTTGTTGCGGGGGTACCGGCCGGAGCTGACCGCCGCCCAGGTGGCCGAGCGGATCATCGCCACCGTCGATCCGGCTCCGGGCCGGGGCGGCGGGTACGGCGCCGGGGTGTTGAACCCCTACCGGGCGGTCACCGAGACCAGTGGCGGCCGTGCGGCCGGTGCTCGGCCGGCCGCCGCGCTCGCCGACGATCGGGCCGACCCGGCGCAGCTCGCCCGGGAGGCCCGCCGGGCCGCCGCCCGGGACCGGGCTCTGCTTGTCGGCGCGGCAGTCGGCATGACGGCGGTCACCGTGGCGCTGCTCGCCCTGGTGGTGCCCCGGGGCGTCCGTCGACGTTGGCGCCCGGCCGGCCCGGCCTGAGCCCGCCCGCACACGGCCGTGACCTCCAGCCGGCTGCGGGCGGGGCGCTGACCCGGACACGGTCAGCGCTCCCGGCCCACACTGCTCACTGGAACAGCCCGGTGTTCTTCTTCTCGGTGTCCAGGTAGTCGGTGGCGGAGTCGTTCACCGCCAACCTGATGTCACGCAGCATGCCCTGCAGGTCCTGCGAGGCCGAGCGCCACCGCGCCTGCCGCTGCTCGTAGGCCTGCCGCGCCTCGCCCGTCCAGCTCGCCACGAGCGGAGCGGCGTCGCGTTCGAGTTGGCCGAGCTGCGAGTCGAGGGTGTTCAACGCCTTCTGGATGTCGGCGCCGGCCTGCTGCAGCGCGGCGAAGTTGACGACCAGCACACCATGGTCCATCGGATTCCCCTCCCCAGCGGGATCAGAGCGGCAGTTGGATGCCGCCGCGGTTGGTGCCGGCCACCCGGCTGGCCACCTCGTCATCGGACGCGTCGTACTGCCGACCGGCGGTGCGGATCGCGCCAGCGGTCTCGCGCAGCGCGCGGTGCAGGGCTGCCTGGTCCTGTGACCACTGCTGCTTGACCTGCTCGAAGGACCGGCCACCAGCACCACGCCAGGCCTGCTGCAACACCTCCAGCTCGGCCAGCAGGCCGGTCAGCATGGACTGCAACGACTGGTCCACCTGCTCGAACTTCGCTGCGGTCTGCTGCATGACCGCTGCTTCTGCCTTGGTCTGGGACACCCGGACGTCACCTCGTCTCTCGGATCGCACCTGGCCGTCGACACGCCCACCGTGGGTGACGCGTCGTCGCTTGGCCCGGTCGTCGAGCACTGAGACACGGGTCAGCGAAGGACTTCGTGGCTGACGGTAGCGACCTCGTAGCGGTTCTGCTACCCCCCGGGCTTCCCCTGTGGACAACCGGGACAGCCATCGGTCGCTTACGATGTGCCGCAGCCACGTCGCGGCGCGTGACGGGCCGCCGGAGGGCGGACGGGCCGCCCGACCCGGTCCCCACTGGTCGAGGAGGCACGGTGCCGGCGATCACCACCGGAGGGCCGCACCCACCGGCTCCGGTCGGGCCCGAGGCTGGTGCCTCCGCACCGGCGACCGGGCCGGGCCGACCCACCGACCATGGCCCGGGGTCGGCCGTTCAGCGCGCTCCCCGTCGGCCGTCGCGGGTGCGGCGCTGGGTCGCACCCGTCCGTCGCGCCGGCGGCGGCGCGCGCGTCGGGCAACTCGTCACCGTGCAGGTCGCGGCGGCGCTCGTCCTCCTCGCCCTCGGCCGGTCCGCACCGCTCGTCGCGGTGGCCGTACTGCTGGCCATGCTCCTGGTGGCGGCGGCCTGGGTGCCGGTTCGGGGCCGCTGGCTCTTCGAGTGGCTGGCCACCGCGATCGGGCACCTCACCCGCCGCCGGGCGCTGACCGGGCCGGCCGGCGCGGCCGAACTGCTCGAACTGGTCGCCCCGGGCACCGTCGTCCGCTCGACCGAGCTGACCGGCGGGCCTGCGGCCGTCCTGGAGGACACCACGGGCATGGTCGCGCTCCTGGAGCTCGGCGACCCCGGCGACCTGCTCGGCGACGCGTCCCAGACAATCCCCACCCCGGCCGCGTTGTTCCCCCCGGCCGCTCCGGATCTACCTCCGCTCATGCTGCAACTGCTGTTCGCCGGCGCACCGGCGCCGGTACCGAGCGCCGGTGGCACGGTCGGCACGTCGTACCGGCAGCTCACCGACGGACGTCTCGCGGGGCGCGAACGGGCGGTGGTGGCGGTCCGGGTGCTGCGGGTGAACGGCTGGTCCGAGGAGGACCTGCGCCGCGTCCTGGCCGGCACGGTCCGCCGGATCGTCCGCCGGCTCGGGTCGTTGGCCGCGCGACCGCTCGGGGTGCCCGCCGCACTGCGCGTCCTGGGCGAGTTGGCCCACCAGGACGGCGATCAGGTTCGGGAGTCCTGGTCGGCAGTCCGGTCCGGCACCCTGGTCCAGGCCACCTTCCGACTCGTCCGGTGGCCCGATGCGGGCGCCACGTCGGCACGCCGACTGGTGCCTCGTCTGCTCACGCTGCCGGCGACTGCCACCACGGTGTCGATCTGCGCAGGTCCATCGCCGGCGACCGCGGTGTCGTCGGGTCCGTCGCCGACCACCGGCGTGCCGACGGAGCTGACCGTACGCCTGGCGGCCGGGTCGCCGACCGAGCTGGCGGCTGCCACCGAGGCGCTGGTCCGCCTGGTGACCGACCTGGGCGGCGAGTTGCGCCGGCTCGACGGCGCCCACCTGGGCGGGCTGGCCGCCACGCTGCCGTTGGCGCTGACGGCGCCCGGCGCGCAGCCCCGCCCACCGACCCCCGGGGCGCAGCCCGGCGCTGCGGTGGACGGCTGGGAGCTGTCCCTCGGTGACGCGGGCCTGATGGTCGGCACCAACCGGCACGGTCGCGCCGTCACCGTCCGGCTGTTCCGCCCGGAGGGCACCCGTGTGCTGCTCGTCGGTGGGGTGCGCGCGGCCCAGTTGGTGGCCCTGCGCGCGCTGGCGCTCGGTGCCCTGGTGGTGGTGCAGACCGCCAGGCCACGCGCCTGGGAGCCGTTCGTCCGGGGGGTCGGCGCGCCGGGCACGATCCCGTTGCTCCCGCCCGGTCGGGCCGTGGCCGACGGGGTGGGCACCGCGCTGCGTCCGCTGCTGCTGGTCGTCGACGCCGGGCCGGTGACGGCCGAGGCCGCGCCGGGCCCGCCGTGGCGGGCCACCCTCGTGGTACGGGACGAGCTGACCCCGGCCGACGTGGACGCGTTGAGCCGGGCCGACCTGGCGTTACTACAGCCACTGACCGCCGCCGAGGCCACCCTGGCCGGAGCCGCGCTGGGGCTTGGCGGTTCGGCGGAGTGGTTGACCAGGATCCGGGAAGACATGGTGGCCGTGGTCAACCGCCGGGCGCTGCGGTGGGCGCTGCTCTCCCCCACTCCGATCGAGGCGCAACTGATCGGGTCGCCCACGCGCGCCTGAGCCGTCAGGTTGGCCCGTTGCCGGGTTACGCCGGTGCGTGGTCCGTGGCACGATCCCCGCCATGGGTTTTCTGAAAGGTCTGCTGATTCGGCTGGCCAGCACAGCTCTGGCTTTCTGGCTGGCCACGCTCCTCATTCCGGGCATCTCCCTGGATTCGAACTCGGCCACCGAGACGGTGACCACGCTGCTGCTGGTGGCGGTGATCTTCGGCGTGGTCAACGCGGTTCTCCAGCCGATCATCAAGACCGTCGGCTGTGGCTTCTACCTGCTGACCCTGGGTCTCATCGCCCTGGTGGTGAACGGTCTGCTGTTCCTGCTCACCAGTTGGATCGCCGACCAGGCCGGGCTGCCGTTCTCGGTGGACGGTTTCTGGCCGGCCGCCGTGCTCGGCGCCCTCTTCGTGAGCATCGTGACCTGGATCCTCGGCGCCGTCCTCGACCGGGACTGACCGGCGGCCAGCAGGCACCGATCCGGCCCGCCCGGGCGCTCCGACCTCGGCCGGAGCCCCGGGGTGGGCCGGTGACCAGAGTTCGGGAATCGACAGGCCCGAGCGCCCATCCCCCCGGTTAACGTCGCGGCATGTTCTCGCTGACCAATGACGATGGTTTCCTGCTCAGCACCGATCCGGCGCGGATCGACCTGGGGCTCGTGCACCACTGGTTGTCCACCGACGCGTACTGGGCGCTCGGACGGGACCGGGAGACGATCGAGCGGGCCTTCGCCGGCTCGCTACCGTTCGGCATCTACCGCCCCGAGGACGGCCGCCAGGTGGCGGTGGCCCGGGTCGTCACGGACCGCGCCACCTTCGCCTGGCTCTGCGACGTGTACGTGGACCCCGCCGCCCGTGGTCGGGGGCTGGGCGGGTGGTTGGCCGGCGCGGTCCGCGACCACCTGGCCGAGTTGGGCGTACGCCGGATCCTGCTCTGCACCAACGACGCCCACGACGTGTACGCGCGGGTGGGCTTCACGCCGCTGGAGGTCCCGCAGCGATGGATGCAGCTGGACCGGCGACCCCCGGTGACCCCGCTCACCGGAAAGGAACAAAGCAGCGATACGCCCCTTACGGTGGAGGCGTGACGCCACTCCGCCTGGGATACCTCTACGGCTTCGGCGCGTACCTGCTCTGGGGCTTCTTTCCGCTCTACCTGAAGCTGCTGCGACCCGCCGGCCCACTGGAGATCCTGGCCCACCGGATCGTCTGGTCGGTGGTCTTCGTGGCCCTGCTGCTGGCGGCGCTGCGCAACATCGGCTTCCTGCGGGCGCTGCTGCGCCGCCCCTGGGCGGTGGCCGGGATCGTCGCCGCCGCCGCGCTGATCGCGGTCAACTGGGGCACCTACATCTACGGGGTCAACTCCGGCCGGGTCGTGGAGACCGCGCTCGGCTACTTCATCAACCCGCTGGTCGTGGTGCTGCTCGGGGTGACCGTGCTGCGGGAGCGGTTACGCCCGGCGCAGTGGGTGGCGCTGGGGATCTCCGGGTCGGCGGTCGTGGTGCTCACCGTCGACTACGGCCGACTGCCCTGGCTGGCGTTGACCCTGGCGTTCAGCTTCGCCGGCTACGGCCTGGTGAAGAAGCGACTCGGACTGCCGGCGGCCGAAGGGCTCTTCGTCGAGTCGGCGGTGCTGGCATTGCCGGCTCTCGGTTACCTCGCCTGGCTGACGGCAAAGGCCGACCTGGCCTTCGGGCACGTCTCGGCCGGGCACACCGCGCTGCTGGTGCTGGCCGGCGCGGCCACGGCGATTCCACTGCTGCTGTTCGCCGGGGCGGCCAACCGACTGCCACTGAGCGGCCTCGGCATGATCCAGTATCTGGCGCCGATCCTCCAGCTCGCCTGCGGTGTGCTGATCTTCCACGAGCCGATGCCGCCGGCCCGCCTGGCCGGCTTCGCACTGGTCTGGCTGGCCCTGGTCGTCTTCACCGCCGACGCCATCCGCACCTCCCGCCGCACCCGCCGCCAACCCGCACCTGCGGTCGATCATGGAGTGGTGGTGCCCGCCCAGCCCTAGTTCGGGCAAGCGCCCCACACTCCACCCCGCCACACCCCGCCGCGCCCCACACCCCGCCGCGCCCCGCCGCCCCGCGCCCCGCCGCGCCCTGCCCCGCGCCCCGCGCCCCGCGCAACATCGGGGATGTTGCTGCCTCAAAGGCGCGCGAGACAGCAACATCCCCGATGTTGCGCGGATCTTGGCGCCGAACACTCGGCGCGGGCGCGGCACCGCACGGGCACGGCACCGCGCGGGCGCGGCACGGGCACGGCACAGCGCGGCACAGGCGCGGCGCGGCACAGGCGCGGCGCGGCACAGGCGCGGCGCGGCACAGGCGCGGGGCAACAGCGAGGGCGGGGCAGGGGCGAGGGCGGGGTCGTCAGGGGCGAGGGTGGGGTGGTTACGGGACTGCGTAGGTTAGTAGGGGGGTGCCGTCGGCTTTCTGGAGCTCTACGCTGACCAGCTCGGCGTCGGTGAACCTCGTGGCGCCGGTGAAGCTGAGGTCGTCACCGGGAGCCGCCAGCCAGGAGCCGATCTGCTCGGTGGCACCGTTCGGGCCACGCGCCACAAGTCGGAACGGGTACGCCTTGCCGTAACTCGTCCGCGCGTCGTACCCGCAGCGCATGGTCACCTCGGTGCCCCACTTGGTGCCGGTGAGCCCGAGGTCGGCGTGGACCGGCCCGGTGCTGGCCACCGGCCGCATGGCGACCATCGACACCCGCGGAGCCGGCGTGCCCTGCGCGACGGGAGGCCCGGAGGGGCTGACCGGCCGGGGCAGCGCCACAGCGGTGCCCACACCCACGAGCAGCGCCAACCCAGCGGCGGCGAGTGTGGTCAGTGCGTACCGTCGTCGGTCTGCGGCGCGTTCCCGACGACGGCGCTGGCGGGCCTCGTCGAGCAGCGCGGGCACCCGGGGTGGGGCCGGCGGCGGCAGGATCTGCTCCAGCCCCGCCGGGTCGAGCCGCCCCAGCAGACCGGGCAGCACCGCGATCTCGGCGACCGCCTCCCGGCAGGAGGCGCAACCGCCGAGGTGCCGCTCGTAGGCCGCCCGCTCGGCGGGTGCCAGGGCACCCAGCACGTACGCGCCGTCGTCGTACGCGAACTCGCACCGGGTCATCCCGTCACCCCCATCTCGGCAAGGACCAACCGTAGAGACCGCAGCGCGTAGTGGGTGCGGGATTTCACGGTCCCTGGCGGTACGCCCAGGCGGGACGCCGCCTCGGCCACCGACCGCCCCTGGTAGAAGCACTCGACAAGCACCTCGCGGTGGGTCGGGCTGAGCCGGTTCAGCGCCTCGGCGACGGTCCACGCCTCCACCGCGCGCTCGGCCTCGTCGATCACCTCGGGTGGCTCGGGCAGTTCGTCGGTGAACACCTCGCCGACCCGGGTGGACCGCCGCCGCCAGGCGTCGATGGCCAGGTTGCGGGCGGTGGTGAACAGCCAGGACCGCACCGAACCGCGCCGCGGGTCGAGTGACTCCGGATGTCGCCAGGCCCGCAGCAGCGTCTCCTGCACCAGGTCCTCGGCCCGCTGCCGGTCCCCGTTCACCAGCCGCAGGGCGTGGGCGTACAGCGCCTCCGCGTGCTCGTCGTGCAGCGCGCGCAGCAGTTGGGCGTCGTGGTCGCTGATGGCGGTCTCCTCGCTTCCGGCGCGCGTCCGGCGGTGCGTCCGCTCGGGAATACGTGCCGTCACGCCGAACGGTTCAGACCGAGGTCAGAAGGCTGCCGCCCGGAGAGGTGTTCATGCCCGGTTCACATCGTGGCCGACGCGTGCTCACCACGTCCTCCTAGCGTCCGGCGGGTACGCCGCCTGTCGTGCCACCGACTTCCCTGGAGGCCTCTCCCATGAGCGACCGTCCCCGGCTGCTCCCCCTGTTGAACGGCGCCCGCCATGGCACCCGCGACGCCATGACCTGTCTTTACCGGTGCGGAAACGCCTGTGACCACCCGGTACCGAACACCTCCGACAACGCGTACTTCGGTGACGTGGTGAACACCGAGGTGTCGCGGCGTGGCGTGGTCCGGGCCGGCGCGGTCGGCGCGCTGGTGCTTGGTTTCGGCGGCACGGCGGCCGGTGCGCTCGCCGGTGCGGCCCCGGCCGTGGCGGCCCCCGCCACCCCGGACGTACCGGAGGCCATGGGTTTCGGCCGTCCCAGTACCGGAGTCGGCAGTGGCGCGCTGACCTTCAAGCCGATCCCACCGAACAAGCTGGACACCCTGGTCGTGCCGAACGGCTACGACCACGCCGTGGTGATCAAGTGGGGTGACCCGGTGCTGCCGGGCGCGCCGGAGTTCGACCTGCACCACCAGACCGCCGCCGCGCAGTCCAAGCAGTTCGGCTACAACAACGACTTCGTGGGCGTGCTGCCGCTGGACAAGCAGGGCAAGCGGGCGCTGCTCGTGGTCAACCACGAGTACACCAACGAGGACCTGATGTTCCCGGCCTTCCCCGGCCTCGACGGGCTCTCCGTGGAGCAGCTGCGCACCGCCATGGCCGCGCACGGCATGTCCGTGGTGGAGCTGGAGCGGGTCGCGGGCACCGGGCAGTGGCAGCCGGTCGGCAAGGGTCCGCGGCCGTACAACCGGCGGGTCACCGCCCTGAGCACCAAGTTCGACCTGACCGGCCCGGCGGCCGGCTCGGCCTGGCTGAAGACCGCCGCCGACCCCAGGGGCCGCACCGTCGTCGGCACGCTGAACAACTGCGCCGGTGGCGTGACCCCGTGGGGCACGGTGCTCTCCGGCGAGGAGAACTTCAACCAGTACTTCGTCGGGGCCGACGCCGCCCCGGCCGAGCTGAAGCCGAAGCTGGACCGCTACGGCATCGGCACCGCCAGCCGCTACCCCAGCGGCAGCCGGAAGTGGGAGCGCGCGGACGAGCGCTTCGACCTGGCGAAGCACCCCAACGAGGCACACCGGTTCGGTTGGGTCGTCGAGATCGACCCGTTCGACCCGGAGAGCCGCCCGCGCAAGCACACCGCGATGGGCCGGTTCAAGCACGAGGGCGCCAACGTGATCGTCGCGAAGGACGGCCACGTGGTCGCGTACATGGGCGACGACGAGCGGTTCGACTACCTCTACAAGTTCGTCTCGGACAAGAAGTTCATGAAGGGCAACTCCTGGGCTGCCCGCAAGCACAACCTGACCCTGCTGGAGTCCGGCACGCTCTACGTGGCGAAGCTCGACCAGACCAGCGCCGCCGAGATCGACGGCTCGGGCAAGCTCCCCGCCGACGGCGCGTTCAACGGCCGGGGTCGCTGGATCAAGCTGGTCAGCGGGAACCGGTCGTTCGTCGACGGGATGACCGCCGCGGACGTGCTCACCTTCACCCGGCTCGCCGGTGACAAGGTCGGCGCGACCAAGATGGACCGCCCCGAGGACGTGGAGCCGAGCCTGCTCACCGGCAAGGTGTACGTGGCGCTGACCAACAACACCAACCGTGGTGTCGGCAGCAACCCGAAGGCGGACGAGGCCAACCCGCGCAACGCGAACAAGCACGGGCAGATCCTGGAGCTGGTCGAGGACCGGGGCGACAACACCTCGGAGTCGTTCGCGTGGTCGTTGCCGATCGTCTGCGGCGACCCGACCGACCCGTCGACCTTCTTCGCCGGGTACGACAAGACCAAGGTCTCCCCGATCTCCTGCCCGGACAACGTCGCCTTCGACGCCACCGGCAACTTGTGGATCTCCACCGACGGCAACGCGCTGGGCAGCAACGACGGCCTGTTCGCCACCGCCGTGGAGGGCCCGGAGCGGGGTCACCTCAAGCAGTTCCTGACCGTGCCGCTCGGCGCGGAGACCTGCGGCCCGTTCATCACCGGCGACAACCGCTCGGTCTTCGTCGCCGTGCAGCACCCGGGCGAGATCACCGGCGCCTCGGTGGAGAACCCGGCCTCGAACTGGCCGGACGGTGACTACGCCAAGCCGGGTGTGGTGGTCACCTGGCGTCTCGACGGCGGCCCGGTGGGCAGCTGACGGCGTACCCGCGGCGGCCCGGTGGGCAGCTGACGGCGTACCCGCGGCCGCCCGGCCGCTGACGTTGTTCCGGCGGTCCGGCGCTGGACCGCCCCGAGAGGCCCTCTCCCAGCCGGGGAGAGGGCCTCTCGGCGGTCAGTTGTCGGCGGCGATGCCGTCTGCCACACTGCGGGCCACGGTGAGCAGCCTGGCGCGGACCACCCGGGCCGAGGTCATCATCTCGCTGGCCGGCAACGCGCAGGCCAGCACCACCCGACGTTCCATGTCCTTGTCCGGTGCGACGAGCACCGCGGCGCAGGCCACACCCTGCCGGAACTGCCCCATCTCCAACTGCATGCCGCGCCGGTCGCCGGCGGCCAGGTCCGCCTCGAAACTCTCGGCGGTGGTGAGCGTGGCGGTGGTGAACGGGCGCATGCCGTACTCGCGCAGATAGCGGTGGCGCTGGTCGGTGGTGAGGGTGGCCAGCAGCGACTTGCCGAGCGCCGTCGCGTGCGCCCCCTCATCGAAGCCGGGGACCAGATCCTCCAGGTAGGGCGAGCGGTGCCCCTCGGCGACGGCGGTGAGCGCCACCTGGCCACCGACGAACCGGCCGAGGTAGTGGCTGTAGCCGGAGTCCAGGGCGGCCCGGCGCAGCGTCTCACCTACCGCCGGTGGGCCCCGGAAGGCCGTCACCAGCTCCCGGTAGCGGTCGGCCACCTCCAACCCCACGATGTACGTGCCGTCCTCACGACGGATCACGTAGCCCTCGTAGGCCAGGGTGCGGACCAGGTGGTAGGTCGTGGCCACGGTCAGCTCGCAGCGCCGGGCGATCTGCTTGACGGTCAGGCCCTTCGGGGCGCGACCGACCGACTCCAGCACCCGTAGCGCTCGGGACACGCTGCGAATCAGGTCCGAAGGTTCTGCCAAGGGGTCGCGCACAACCACCTCCGCCGCCGTGGACTTACACCATATGAAAAACAGGCCCGGTGCGAAATGCCTGTTCGGGTCGAGGATGCCAGATCACCATCCACAGCTCGTGGCCCGCCGGTCACGAGGAGTGCGGTGAGCGGGGCTCGCGTAGGTTTGCCGGACGATGACAGAAACCCCCACCACCCCCGAGCCAGCCGTACGAACCCACCCGGTTCGCGCCAGCGCCGGCGCAGTCGTCACCACCGTGGCCTGCGTACTCCCGGTCTTCCTGCTCGGCGGTCTGGCCGTGCAGATGGGCACCGACCTGGGTTTCTCACCGGCCGGTCTGGGCCTTGCCGTCTCCGTCTACTTCGGGATCAGCGCGCTGGCCTCGGTGCCCTCCGGCCGCCTGGTCGAGCGGTACGGCCCGGCTCTGGTCGCCCGCTGCGGCATCCTGCTTGCCGCCGGGTCGATGCTTGCCGTCGCCGCCTTCGCCAGGTCGTACCCGGTGCTCGTCGGCCTGCTGGCGCTCAGCGCCGCCGCGAACGCGCTGGGCCAGTTGGCGAGCAACGCCGCACTGGCGCAGCACGTGCCGTCCCGGCGACAGGGTTTGTCGTTCGGTGTCAAGCAGGCCGCCATCCCCGTCTCGACCCTGCTGGCCGGGGCGGCCGTGCCCACCATCGCGCTCACCGCAGGCTGGCGCTGGGCGTTCGTCGCCGCCGCGGTGGCCGCGGCGGCGACGCTCGCCGCCGTACCCCGGCAGATGCCCGGCCGGGCGCGGCGGGCCGGTGCCACCCGCGCCGGGCGGGCGACGGCGGCGTTGGTGGTGATCGGCGCGGCGGCGGCGATGGCATCCGGCGCGGCGAACGCGCTTGGCACCTTCCTGGTGGACTCGGCCGCGGCCCGCGGCCTGTCACCGGGCCTCGCCGGTCTCACCCTGACCCTGGGCAGTGCGGTCTGTGTGGCGGCCCGGGTGGGTGCCGGCTGGCTGGCCGACCGCCGCGAGACCGGCCACATCGCCCTCATCGCCGCGATGCTGCTCGTCGGCGCCGTCGGGCTGGGCCTGCTCGCGATGACCGGCTCGGTGCCGCTGGTGGTCGGCGTGGTGCTCGGCTTCGGGCTGGGCTGGGCCTGGCCCGGCCTGGTGAATTTCGCGGTGGTCCGGCTGCACCCGCAGTCACCGGCCGCCGCCACCTCGATCACCCAGACCGGGGTGTACGCGGGCGGCTGCCTCGGCCCGTTGAGCCTGGGCCCACTCGCCGCGCACCTGGGCTATCCGGCGATGTGGGCCATCGCAGCCGTGATGATGCTGCTGGCCGCCGCCCTCATGCTCGTCGGCAGCCGACTGTTGGGCCGGGCCGCGGCCGTGGCGGGCCGGGGCGTGGATCAGCTGGTGCGGTCGGCGATGTAGTCGCAGAGCGACTCGAGCGCGCTGCGGGAGGGACCGTCCGGCAGCGGGGCGAGCTGCGCGCGGGCCTCCTCGGCGTAGCTGCGCACGGTCTCCCGGGCCCGCTTGAGCGCCGGGCTCTCCCGGAGCAGCCCCAGGGCCTCCGCGTGCAACGCGTCGTCGGTGAGCGGGCCGGTCGCGAGGATCTCCCGCAGTCGCACCGACGACGCGTCGGAGTCGTCCGCCTCGCGGGCGTAGAGCACCGGCAGGGTCGGGACACCTTCGCGCAGATCGGTGCCGGGGGTCTTGCCCGACTGCACCGACTCGGAGGCGATGTCCAGCAGGTCGTCGGAGAGCTGGAACGCGACGCCGATCGTCTCGCCATACCCGGCGAGCGCCTCCACGTGCTCCGGGGCGGCACCACCGAACATGCCGCCGAACCGGGCCGACGTGGCGATGAGCGAGCCGGTCTTCTCGGCGATCACGTGCAGGTAGTGGGCCACCGGGTCGTCGTCGGCGCGCGGCCCCACGGTCTCCGCGATCTGGCCGTGCACCAGCCGGGCGAAGGTGCGCGCCTGCAACCGCACCGCCTCGGGGCCCAGGTCGGCGGCGATGTCCGCCGCACGGGCGAAGAGGTAGTCGCCGACCAGGATGGCGACCGAGTTGGTCCACCTGGAGTTCGCGCTCGGCGCACCCCGGCGGACGGCAGCCTCGTCCATCACGTCGTCGTGGTAGAGGGTGGCGAGGTGAGTGAGCTCCATCACCACCGCTGCCGGAACGACCTGCGCGCCGTTCGGATCACCGAACTGGGCGCCGAGCGCCACAAGCAACGGCCGGAAGCGCTTTCCGCCGGCCTCGACGAGATGCCGGGCCGCCTCGGTCACGAAGGGGTCGGCGCTCGACACGCTGGCCCGCAACTCGACCTCGACCGTGTTCAGCAGACCCAGCACGGACGCCTCGACACGGGGATCGGCGAGGTTGAGGCCAAGCGCGCCGAACTGACTCATGCTCGCCCGACCCCGCCGCCCGACGGAGCCGGAGGCACCTGAACGCTCGCCCGCCGGATTCACCACGCTATCAACCATGCCACACCCGTTCGACCTGCTCCGGGCCGGGGATACGCCACCGGGGGCCGGCACGTGAACACGCGCCGACCCCCGGTAGTCGTGCCGTCGATCACCTAACGAATTCGGCGGCTCCGGCAGCCAGATCGAGCAGCGGCGACGGGGCGACGCCCAGCACCAGGGTCGCCAGCACACCGATCATCAACGCGGCGGACGTGAGCCCACCCGGCACCGTGACGGTCGGGGTGGACTCGCCCGGCTCGGAGAGCCACATCATCACCACGACCCGCAGGTACGGGAACGCGAGCACCATGCTGGTCAGCACGCCGGCGATCACCAGCCAGGCCTGGCCACCCTCCAGCGCCGGCCCAAAGATGGCGAACTTGCTGGTGAATCCGCTGGTCAGCGGGATACCGGCGAAGGCGAGCAGGATGAACGTGAAGAGCGCGGCGAAGAACGGCGACCGTCGGCCCAGCCCGGCCCAGCGGGACAGGTGGGTGGCTTCGCCGTCGTCGTCGCGCACAAGCGTCACCACGGCGAACGCGGCAAGCACCGAGAAGCCGTACGCGACCAGGTAGAACATCGTGCCGGCGAGCCCGTCGCGGCTCGGCGCCAGCACGCCGACAAGCAGGTAGCCGGCGTTGGCGATCGAGGAGTACGCGAGCAGCCGCTTGATGTCGGTCTGGGTGACCGCGAGCACCGCGCCGACAAGCATGGTCAGCACCGCCACCGCACCGAGGACCGGGGTGAAATCCCAGTTGGCGTCGGCGAACGCGACCTGGAAGACGCGCAGCAGGGCACCGAACGCGGCGACCTTGGTGCAGGCCGCCATGAACCCGGTGACCGGAGTCGGGGCACCCTGGTAGACGTCCGGGGTCCAGACGTGGAACGGGGCCGCCGCGGCCTTGAAGAGCAGGCCGATGGCGAGCAGCGCCATACCGGCGAAGAGCAGCACCGGGCTGGCCGGCGACTCGCTCACCGCAGCGTGGATGGTGGCGAAGTTGACGCCGGCCGGACGGTCCGGAATGCCTGCGGTGAAGCCGTAGATCAGGGCCACGCCGAACAGGAAGAACGCGGAGGCGTACGCGCCGAGCAGGAAGTACTTCATCGCCGCCTCCTGGCTCAGCAGACGCCGGCGACGGGCCAGCGCGCAGAGCAGGTACAGCGGCAGGGAGAAGACCTCCAGGGCGATGAACATGGTCAGCAGGTCGTTCGCCGCCACGAAGATCAGCATGCCGCCGATCGCGAACGTGGTGAGCGGGTAGACCTCGGTGAGACCGTTGCGCCCCTCGGCCTGCCGACGGTCGTCGGCCGACTCGGCGGTCACCGCGGCCTGGGCGACGAACGCCCCGCCCCGCTCGACCGAGCGATCACCGATCAGCAGCAGCGCCATCGCGGCCAACACCAGGATCGCGCCCTGGAGGAACAGCGTCGGCCCGTCGATCGCGAGGGCCTGGCCGGCGGTGATGATCCGCTCGTCGGCGCTGAGCACCACCATGGTCAGTGCCGCGAGAACCGCGAGCAGCGCCAGCGTCAACTGCACCACGTGCCGCCAACGTCGGGGCACCACTGCCTCGACCAGCACGCCGAGCAACGCCGTGCCCAGCATGATCAGGATCGGGGCGATCGCCGCGTAGTCGATCGACGGCAGCTTCAACTCGGTCACGATGCCGGCCTTTCGTTCGCGACTGCGCAAGCCTTTGCCCGCGACTGCGGGGCTCGCTTCGCTCTCTCCTCACGCGGGCGGATGGGGCTCCGCTTCGCTGCACTCCTCGCGCTCACCGGCGCGCCTCCTGGACGGTGCCGCCCACGGACGGCGCCGGGTCGGTTCTGCCGATGTCGTCCATGGTCGCCTGGACGGCAGGGTTGATCACGTCAGTGACCGGCTTGGGGAAGAAGCCGAGCAGCACGATCAGCGCGATCAGCGGGGCGACCACGACCTTCTCGCGCAGGTTGAGGTCCCGGCGCATGCCGTCGACCTCGGTCAGCGCCGGGTTGAGAGTGCCCTGGGTGGTGCGCTGCACCATCCACAGCACGTACGCGGCGGCCAGGATGATGCCGAGCGTGGCGATGACCGCGACCGGCTTGTTCACCGTGAAGGTGCCGATCAGCACCAGGAACTCGGAGATGAACGGTGCCGTGCCGGGCAGCGCGAGGGAGGCGAGACCGGCGAAGAAGAGCACCCCGGCGAGCACCGGGACGAGCTTGCCGGCGCCGCCGAAGTCGCTGATCAGCGACGAACCACGCCGGGAGATCAGCATGCCCACCACGAGGAAGAGCAGGCCGGTGGCCAAGCCGTGGTTGAGCATGTAGAGCACCGCGCCGGTGCCGGCCTGGGTGGTGAAGGCGAAGATGCCCACCCCGATGAAGCCGAAGTGCGCGATCGAGGTGTACGACACCAGCCGCTTGAGGTCGTTCTGGCCGACCGCAAGCAGCGCGGCGTAGACGATGCCGATCACGCCCAGGGCCAGCGCCCACGGCGCGAACCACTTCGACGCCTCGGGGAACAGCGGCAGGCAGTAGCGCAGGATGCCGAACGTGCCGACCTTGTCGAGCACGCCGACGAGCAGTGCTGCCGCGCCCGCCGGGGCGGCGCCACCGGCGTCGGGCAGCCAGGTGTGGAACGGGAAGAACGGTGCCTTGATGGCGAACGCGAGGAAGAAGCCGAGGAACAGCCACCGCTCGGTGCCGGTGCTGATGTCGACCTGCGAGAGCGCCTGCCAGTCGAAGGTCTTCCCGCCGACCACCCACAGGCCGATCACCGCGGCCAGCATGAACAGACCGCCGACGAGCGAGTAGAGGAAGAACTTCACCGCCGCGTACTGCCGCTGGTGGCCGCCGTAGCTGCCGATGAGGAAGTACATCGGCACCAGCATGACCTCGAAGAACACGTAGAACAGGAAGACGTCGGCGGCCGCGAAGACGCCGATCATCGTGCACTCGAGGACCAGCAGCAGCGCGAAGTAGACGGGCACCGACCGCTTCGACGACTCGGCGTCGTGCCAGGACGCCAGGATCACCAGCGGCACCAGCACCGCGATGAGCATCAGCATCACCAGCGCGATGCCGTCGGCGGCGAAGGTGAAGCTGACCCCCCAGTTCGGGATCCAGGAGTACGACTCACGGAACTGGAACCGGTCACCGCCGGCGTTGAAGCTGACCCACATCACCACCGAGAGCACCAGCACGAGCAGCGACCAGGCGAACGCCACCTGCTTGGCCAGCTCCGGGCGGTGGCGCGGCAGGAAGGCCACCACCAGGGCGCCCACCAGCGGCGCCACGGTGAGCACCGAGAGGAACGGGAAGTTGGACATTATGCGGCCTTACCTCCGTCGTCACTGCGTGGTCCGCCGGCGGGGGCGGCCGGAAAGAGGTCGATCACGCCAACCACCCCGCCTGCACCGCCAGGAACGCCGCCATCACCAGCAGCGCACCGGCCAGGATCGAGGTGGCGTACGAGCGGACGAACCCGGTCTGCATCCGACGCAGGCGGCCCGAGCCCCCACCGACGGCGGCGGCGAGCCCGTTGACGAGCCCGTCGATGCCCCGGTTGTCGAGGTACACGAGCGCCCGGGTGAGGAAGATGCCCGGCTTCTCGAAGACCGCCTCGTTGACCGTGTCGGTGTAGAGGTTGCGTCGGGCGGCGGTGACAAGCACCCCGGCCGGCTGCGGCGCGGTCGCCGTGCCGGCCCGGAAGAGGAACCAGGCGAGCCCGGCACCGAGCACGGTGACCAGCAACGACAGCGTGGTGATCACGGCGTGCGAGAGAACCGCCTCGTGCTCGGAGTGTTCGCCGCCAAGCCCGGCGGTCTCGGTCAGCCAGTCCGGGACGGACGTGGAGAGCAGGAAGCCGGCACCGACCGACCCGACCGCCAGGAGGATCAGCGGAATGGTCATCAGCTTCGGTGACTCGTGTGGGTGCTCGATGTCCTCGGTCCACCGCTGCGGGCCGTGGAAGGTGAGCACGAACAGCCGGGTCATGTAGAACGCGGTCAGCCCGGCGCCGAGCAGCGCCGCACCGCCGAAGAGCCAGGCGGTCCAGTCCTCCCGCTCGAAGGCGGCCACGATGATCGGCTCCTTCGAGAAGAAGCCGGAGAACGGGAACATGCCGATGATTGCCAGCCAGCCCATCATGAAGGTCAGCCAGGTGATCTTCATGTACTTCGACAGCCCACCGAAGCGGCGGATGTCGACCTGGTCCTTCATCCCGTGCATGACCGAGCCGGCGCCGAGGAACATGTTGGCCTTGAAGAAGCCGTGCGCCAGCAGGTGCACGATGGCCAGCGCGTACGCGGCGCCGCCGAGGCCGACGCCGAGGAACATGTAGCCGATCTGGCTCACCGTCGACCAGGCGAGCACCCGCTTGATGTCGTCCTTGGCCGTGCCGATGATGCAGCCGATCAGCAGGGTGAGAGCGCCGACGCTGACCACCACGAGTTGCAGCGTCTCGTTGGCCGAGAAGATCGGGTTGGACCTGGCGATCAGGTAGACGCCCGCGGTGACCATGGTGGCGGCGTGGATGAGCGCCGACACCGGGGTCGGGCCCTCCATCGCGTCCGGCAACCACGCCTGGAGCGGGAACTGACCGGACTTGCCGGCCGCGCCGAGCAGCAGCAACAGGCCGAGGACCAGCACGGTGGCGCCGGTCAGCGCGCCGACGCCGTTGAACACCTCGTCGTACTGGGTGGTGCCCAGGGTGGCGAACATGATGAAGATGCCGATGGCCAGACCGGTGTCGCCGACCCGGTTCATCAGGAACGCCTTCTTACCTGCGGTGGCCGCGCTCGGCCGCTCGGTCCAGAAGGAGATCAGCAGGTACGACGCCAGACCGACGCCCTCCCAGCCGAAGTACAGCATCACGTAGTTGTTGCCGAGCACCAGCAGCAGCATCGCCGCGACGAACAGGTTGAAGTACGCGAAGAACCGACGACGCCCGGCGTCGTGCGACATGTACTCCACCGCGTACAGGTGGATGAGGAACCCCACCCCGGTGATCAGCAGTACGAAGACCGCGGCCAGCGGGTCGAAGAGCAGGCCGAAGTCGACGCGCAGGTCACCGACCGCGATGAAGTCCCAGAGGCTCAGCTCGACCGACTTGTTCTCCAGGCCACGCAGCTGGAAGAAGAAGCTCAGCCCGAGCACGAACGCGGCGCCGATGGCGGCGACGCCCAACCAGTGCCCCCAGCGGTCGGCCCGACGGCCGAGCAGCAGCAGGATGGCCGCGCTGACCAGCGGGATCGCCACGAGCAGCCAGACGCCCCCGAGCAGCCCCGTGGCCTGGGCGTATTCGACACTCTGTTCCACCGGTGGACCCCTCTAGTACTTGAGCAGGTTGGCGTCGTCGACACTCGCCGAGCGTCGCGTCCGGAAGATGGACATGATGATCGCGAGCCCGACCACGACCTCGGCCGCCGCCACCACCATCACGAAGAACGCCATGATCTGACCGTTGAGGTCACCGTTGATCCGGCTGAAGGTGACCAGCGTCAGGTTGGCCGCGTTGAGCATCAGCTCCACGCACATGAACAGGACGATCGCGTTGCGCCGGACGAGCACCCCGGCGGCGCCGATGGTGAACAGCACCGCCGCGAGGACCAGGTAGTAGTCAGGCGTCATGAGTCTGTCCCCTTCAGCGTGGTCTCCTGCGCGGTCAGCTCCCGCACCGGCAGGATGTCCGGCGTGCTCCGCTCGGAGAGCCGGCCGTCCGGCAGTCGGGCCGGGGTGGCCACCGAGGACGAGGTCGCGAAGACGCCGGGCCCCGGCTTGGGGCCGGGGTAGTTACCCGGCGCGAAACGGGCCCGCATGGTCGACACCTGGTCGACCTTGTCCTGCTTGCGGCGCTCGATGTGCGCAAGCACCATGGCACCCACCACCGCGGTGATCAGCAACGCCGAGGTCAACTCGAACGCGAAGACGTACTTGGTGAAGAGCAGTCGGGCGATGCCCTGCACGTTGCCCTCCGCGTTGGCCTGCTCCAGGCCGACCGCGGTGGTCCCCTCCAACGCCCGGTAGAGCGCGCTGCCGACCAGACCGGCGAAGCCGAGCCCCAGCACGATCGCGGCGACCCGCTGGCCGCGCAACGTCTCGATCAGCGAGTCGGTGGAGTCCCGACCGACGAGCATCAGCACGAAGAGGAAGAGCATCATGATCGCGCCGGTGTAGACGATGATCTGCACCATGCCGATGAACGGGCCGGCCTGGAGCACGTAGAACACGCCCAGACAGAGCATGGTGAGGACCAGCCAGAGCGCCGAGTGCACCGCGTTGCGCGCGGCCACCATCCCGATCGCGCCGATGAGCGCGAGCGGCCCGAGGATCCAGAAGGTGACCTCCTCACCTCCGGACACCGCACCCGCCGCGGCCAGCACCGTAGACGTGGTCATGCTTTCTCTCCCTTGCCGGCGGCGACGCGCTGGGCGGCCTGCTCGGCGCCCGGGAACGTCACGCCGGGGTGCTCCTCAACCTGGTAGCGGCCGGGGCCCATCGGGGACGTCTCCGCACCGGCGGAGGTGCCCGGGTTGTCCAGCGCGCCGACGTAGTAGTCCTTCTCGCTGTCACCGAGCCGCATCGGGTGCGGCGGCTGCTCCATGCCCTCGAGCAACGGCGCGAGCAGTTGTTCCTTGGTGAAGATCAGGTCCTGTCGGTTGTCCCGGGCCAGCTCGTACTCGTTGCTCATGGTGAGCGACCGGGTCGGGCAGGCCTCGATGCACAGCCCGCAGAAGATGCACCGGGCGTAGTTGATCTGGTAGATGCTGGCGTACCGCTCACCCGGCGAGAAGCGCTGCTCGTCGGTGTTGTCGCCGCCCTCGACGTAGATCGCATCCGCCGGGCAGGCCCAGGCGCACAGCTCACAGCCGATGCACTTCTCCAGGCCGTCCGGGTGCCGGTTGAGGATGTGCCGCCCGTGGTAGCGCGGCGCCGACACCGGCGGCTTGAACGGGTAGTCGGTCGTGACGACCTTCCTGAACATGTGCGAGAAGGTGACACCGAATCCCTTGAACGTTCCGGTGATCGCGCCCACGTCACACCTCCCTGGAGTCCGAGCCGGCAACGATGTTGGCCGGCTCCCGCTCGGCGACCACGCGCGTGATACGCGGGCTCGGTGGTACCTGAAGATCCATCGGTGGCAGCGGGAAGCTCCCGTGCGGCCGGTTGTCGACCTGTTCCTGCGTCGTCGGCGTCGGCTTCGGCCGTCGGCTGGGCCAGAAGATCGTGGCGATCAGCAGGATTCCGGCCGGAATGCCGACAGCAATGATCTTGCCGCGGGTGTCCCAGTCCTCGATGGACCGCAGGCCCGACAGGACCAGGATCCAGACCAGGTTGATCGGCAGCAGCACCTTCCAGCCGAGCCGCATGAACTGGTCGTACCGCAGCCGGGGCAGCGTGCCGCGCAGCCACACGAAGACGAAGACCAGCGCGATCACCTTGCCAAAGAACCAGAGCATCGGCCACCAACCGGAGTTGGCGCCCTCCCAGATGGTGATCGGCCACGGTGCCCGCCACCCGCCCAGGAACAGCGTGGTGGTGACGGCGGACATGGTCACCATCGCGACGTACTCGCTGAGCATGAAGAGCGCGAACTTCAGCGAGCTGTACTCGGTCATGAAGCCGGCGACCAGCTCGGACTCGGCCTCCGGGAGGTCGAACGGCGCCCGGTTGGTCTCACCCACGGTCGCGATGAAGAAGATGACGAAGCTCGGCAGCAGCAGGATCGCGTACCAGCCCGGCGCGGGGATGGGCTGGCCGAAGATGGTCAGCTCCGTCGCGTCGCCCTGGGCGGCGACGATCCCGCTGGTGCTCATCGTGCCTGCGGTCATGAAGACCGCCACGATGCTGAGCCCCATGGCGACCTCGTACGAGATCATCTGGGCGCTCGACCGCAGACCACCGAGGAGCGGGTACGTCGAGCCGGAGGCCCAACCACCGAGCACGATGCCGTAGACGCCCATCGACGAGCAGGCGAGCAGCAGCAGCACCGCCACCGGCACGTCGGTGACCTGCAACGGCGTGTGGTGGCCGAAGATGCTCACCATCGGGCCGAACGGGATCACCGACAGGGCGGTGACCGCGCAGATCACCGAGATGGTCGGCGCGAAGAAGTAGACGACCTTGTCGGCCGCCTTCGGCAGGATGTCCTCCTTGAAGGCCATCTTCAGGCCGTCGGCGAGGGTCTGCAGCAGACCGAACGGGCCGACCTGGTTGGGGCCGGGCCGCACCTGCATGTAGCCGACCACGCGCCGCTCGAACCAGACGCCGAGCAGGGTGGCCAGCAGACCGAAGGCGAAGGCGAAGACGATCTTGCCGAGAACCAGCCACCACGGATCCTTGCCGAAGTCGGCGAGCGTCGGATCCTGGGCGAGGTAGATCGCACTCACTGGTTACCCCCAGAACTGAGGAGCGGACCCGGGAGACCGGTCTCGTCGGCCGCCACGCGTCCGGCCGGGATGGCCGTACCCGATGCGGGGACGGAGATCCGGACGACCGCGCCGGACGTCGCCCCGAGGCTGCGCCGCACGGTCGAGCCGGGTGAGTTGGTCGGCAGCCAGACCACGCCGTCCGGCATCTCGGTGATCTCCGCCGGTAGGGTCAGCGCCCCCCGGTCGGTGCCGACCGTGACCGCGTCACCGTCGACCACACCGAGCACCTCGGCGGTGCCCTTGCCCAGCCGGACCACCGGCGGACGGGCCGTCCCGGCGAGGTTCTCGTCGCCCTCGGTCAGGGTGCCGAGGTCCACAAGTTGGTGCCAGGTGGCAAGTACGGCCTCCCCGGCGTTCGGCTGCGGCACCCGGCCCGGCGCGACCGACGGCGCGGCCGGTCGAGACATCCGGGTCGCCGGCAGCCCACCCAGCTCGCGACGGACGCTGAGCACGTCAGCCGTGCCAAGCCGCACGTCGAGCAGCGCGGCAAGCGCGTCGAGCACCCGGCCGTCGGTCATCGCGGAGGTGTTCAGCACCGCCTCGAACGGCCGCAGCCGGCCCTCCCAGTCCAGGAAGCTGCCGGCCTTCTCGACCACCGGGGCGACCGGCAGCACCACGTTCGCCCGCCGGGTCACCGCGCTTGCCTTCAGCTCCAGGCTGACCAGGAACGGCACCGCGTCCAACGCGGACTCGGCCAGGCGCGGGTCGGCCAGGTCGGCCGGGTCGACACCGCCGACGACCAGAGCGCCGAGCTGCCCGTTGGCGGCCGCGGCCAGGATGCCGTCGGTGTCCCGACCGGCCTGGCTCGGAATCACCCCGGCCGGAATGTCCCACGCCTCACCCAGCTCGGCCCGGGCGGCCGGCTCGGTGACCAGGCGTCCACCGGGGAGCAGGTTGGGCAGGCAACCCGCGTCGACCGCGCCGCGGTCACCCGCGCGCCGCGGCACCCAGGCCAACTTCGCACCGGTACGCCGGGCCACGTCCGCCGCGGCGGAGAGCCCACCCGGCACGGTCGCCAACCGCTCGCCGACGATCAGGATCGCGCCCGGCGTGCTCAGCGCCTCGGTGACCGTGGCGTGCTCGGCGAGCACGCTGGCCTCCTCGCCCGGCACGACCCGGGCCAGCTTGGCACCGAGCTTCTCCAGGCCGCGGGTGGCGAAGGGAGCCAGCGCGTACACCGTCAGGGTCTTCTTCAGGTACGCCTTGCGCAGCCGGAGGAAGAGGATCGGGCACTCCTCCTCGGGCTCCAGGCCGACGAGCACCACCGCCGGCGCGTTCTCCACGTCGGTGTAGGTGACGTCGGTGGCCCCGGCGACCGAGCTGGCCAGGAAGTCGGCCTCCTCGCGGGAGACCGGCCGGGCCCGGAAGTCGATGTCGTTGGTGTTCAACGCCACCCGGGCGAACTTGGCGTACGCGTACGCGTCCTCGACGGTCAGCCGACCGCCGGTGAGCACCGCGGTGCCCTGCCCGCTCTCCCGGGCGATGTGCAGGCCCTCGGCGGCGACGGTGAGAGCCTCGCTCCAGGACGCCTCGCGCAGCTCACCGGTGCGCTCGTCGCGGACCAGCGGAGTGGTCAGCCGGTCGGCGGCCCGGGTGTACTGGAAGCCCCACCGGCCCTTGTCGCAGTTCCACTCCTCGTTCACCGCCGGCTCGTCGCCGGCCAGCCGGCGGAGCACCTTGCCGCGCCGCCAGTCGGTGCGCTGCCCGCAGCCCGCCGAGCAGTGCTCGCAGACGCTCGGGCTGGAGACCAGGTCGAACGGGCGGGCCCGGAAGCGGTACTGGCTGCCGGTGAGCGCACCCACCGGGCAGATCTGCACGGTGTTGCCGGAGAAGTAGGAGTTGAACGGGACGTCCCCGGCGTCGCCCTCTTCGCCGTACGCGTCGTCCCGGTAGATGTTGATCTCCTCGGCGGACGACCGGCCCATCAGGTCGATGAACTTGTCGCCGGCGATCTCCTCGGAGAACCGGGTGCACCGCTGGCAGAGCACGCACCGCTCGCGGTCCAGCAGCACCTGGCTGCTGATCGCCATCGGCTTCTCGTACTCCCGCTTGTGCTCGTGGAAGCGGGAGTCGGTGCGGCCGGTGGACATCGCCTGGTTCTGCAGCGGGCACTCGCCGCCCTTGTCACACATCGGGCAGTCGAGTGGGTGGTTGAGCAGCAGCAGCTCCATCACCCCCTCCTGCGCCTTCTTGGCGACCGGGGAGGTGATCTGGGTCCGCACGACCATGCCGTCGGCGACGGTCTGGGTGCACGAGGCGACCGGCTTGCGCTGCCCCTCCACCTCGACCAGGCACTGTCGACACGCGCCGGCCGGGGCCAGCAGCGGGTGGTCGCAGAACCGGGGGATCTCGGTGCCCATCTGCTCGGCGACCCGGATCAGCAGCGTCCCCTTGGGGGCGGTGACCTCGACGCCGTCGATGGTGAGGGTGACGGTCTCGGTCTGCTTGGCTACGTCGGTCATCAGTGCGCCCCTACCAGGGTCTTCTCCGACAGCTTCGGAGCGGTACGTCCCTCGATGTAGTCGAGGTAGTCCTGCTTGAAGTACTGCAACGACGAGGTCACCGAGCTGGTCGCGCCGTCACCCAGACCGCAGAACGAGCGGCCGAGGATGTTGTCGCAGGTGTCCAGCAGGGTGTCCAGGTCCTCGTGGGTGCCCTGGCCGGCGAGGATCCGCCGGTAGACCCGGACCATCCAGTAGTTGCCCTCGCGGCACGGGGTGCACTTGCCACACGACTCGTGGTGGTAGAACTCCAGCCACCGGTACGTCGCGTAGACCGGGCAGTCCTGGTCGGAGAAGATCTGGGTGGCCGTGGTGCCGAGGATCGAGCCGGCCCCCGCCACCCCCTCGAAGTCGAGTGGCACGTCCAGGTGCTCGGCGGCGAGCAGCGGGGTTGACGAGCCGCCCGGGGTCCAGAACCGCAGGTTGTGACCGGGCTGCATGCCACCGGCCAGCTCCAGCAGCTCGCGCAGCGTGACACCCATCGAGCACTCGTACTGGCCCGGGTTCGCGACCCGGCCGGAGAGCGAGTAGATCATCGGCCCGGAGGACTTCTCGGTGCCCATGCTCTTCCACCAGTCGGCCCCACCCAGCACGATCGGCGGCACGCTGGCGATGGTGCCGACGTTGTTCACCACCGTCGGGCTCGCGTACAGGCCGTGGGTGGCCGGGAACGGCGGGCGCAGTCGGGGCTGACCCCGGAACCCCTCGAGCGAGTCCAGCAGCGCCGTCTCCTCGCCGCAGATGTACGCCCCGGCGCCGGAGTGCACCACCAGCTCCAGGTCGTAGCCGCTGCGCAGGATGTTCCGGCCCAGGTAACCCTTGTCGTACGCCTCCTGGACCGCGTTGCGCAGCCGACGCGCGGCGTGCACCGCCTCGCCCCGGATGTAGATGTAGGCGCGGGCGGCCCGGATCGCGTACGACGCGATGATCACGCCCTCGACCAGCGCGTGCGGGTCGTGGGTCATCAGTGGCAGGTCCTTGCAGGTGCCCGGCTCGCCCTCGTCGGCGTTGACCACCAGGTAGTGCGGCTTACCGTCGCCCTGCGGGATGAAGCCCCACTTGAGACCGGTCGGGAAGCCGGCGCCACCTCGGCCCCGCAGCCCGGAGTCCTTGATCAGCTGGATCAGGTCGTCCGGGTGGGCCTTGAGCGCCTTGCGCAACGCGGCGTAGCCGTCCAGCTGCTCGTACGTGCCGATCCGCCAGGCGTCCGGCGACAGCCAGCGCTTGGTCAGCACCGGCGTCAGCTTGGCCAGCGTCTCCGGGCGGGGAGTGGTCACTTCTGGGCCCCCGTTTCGTTCGCGTCGGAGGAGGTCGCGCCGTCGGCGTCCGTCCCTGCCTTCGCTTCGGTGAGGTTGCGCTGCTGCGCCCCGGCCTCGTCGCCGGCGGGCTTGCCGTCGCCGGCCGGCGGGTTGGCCGCCACTCCGGCGGCCTCGGCCTTCTGCGCGTCAGGGGACGCGGGCGCCGTGGTGTCCGCCGGCAACGCCGGCTCGGCCACCCCGGTCGGGGCGGACGCCCCGTCGCCACCCTTGACCGGAGCGGCGCTGGCCTCGACCGGCGCCGGCTTGGCGGCCTCCGCCTTCGCCTTCGCCTCGGCGGCGGCCTTGTCGGCCTCGGCCTTGCTGCGGATCGGGGTGTTCGGGTCGAAGCCCGGCACCGACACGCCGTGCTGCTGGGCCAGCCGCAGCCCGCGCAGGGTCGGCTCGCCCGGCCCGCCGTCGGCGACCGCCTCCGCACGCTCGTCGGCGAAACCGGCGAGCTGCACCGCCATCTCCTTGAGGGTGCAGAGCCGGGCACCCCGGGTCGGCATCGGCCGGCCACCGGCCCGCAGCTCGTCGACCACACCGACCGCCGTGGACGCGTCCACACCGTCGAAGAAGTCGTAGTTGACGGTCATCACCGGGCCGTAGTCGCACGCCGCCAGGCACTCGGCGTGCTCCAGGGTGATCGTGCCGTCGGCGGTCGTCTCGTCGTGCCCGACGCCCAGGTGCTCGGCGAGGGTGTCGTAGACCTCCTGGCCACCGAGCACGTTGCACATGGTGTTGGTGCAGACGCTGACCAGGAAGTCGCCGGTCGGCTTGCGCTTGTACATCGTGTAGAACGTGGCCACCGCGCCGACCTGGGCCTTGTTCAACCCCAGCACCTCGGCGCAGAACGCGACCCCGGCCGGGGACACGTACCCCTCCTCGGCCTGCACCAGGTGCAGCAGCGGCAACAGCGCCGAGCGGGAGCGGTCCGCCGGGTAGCGGGCGATGATCTCGCGCGCCCGCTCGCGAGTCGTGTCAGTGAAAGTCATCGGTCACACCCACCCATCACCGGGTCCAACGAGGCGCCGCCGGCGATCACGTCGGCGATCAGACCACCCTCGGCCATCGCCGGGAGGGCCTGCAGGTTGACGAAGCTCGGCTCCCGGTAGTGCACCCGGTAGGGCCGGGTGCCACCGTCGGAGACGGCGTGCACGCCCAACTCGCCGCGGGGCGCCTCGATGGCGACGTACACCTGACCGGGCGGGACCCGGAAGCCCTCGGTCACCAGCTTGAAGTGGTGGATCAGCGACTCCATCGACTGACCCATGATCTTCGCGACGTGCTCGAGCGAGTTGCCCATGCCGTCCACGCCGATGGCGAGCTGCGCCGGCCACGCGATCTTGCGGTCGGCGACCATCACCGGACCCGGCTTGAGCCGGTCCAGCGCCTGCTCGACAAGCTTCATCGACTCCCGGATCTCGGCGAGCCGGACCTGGTAGCGGCCCCACACGTCGCCGTCCGGGTGGGTCGGCACGTCGAACTCGTACGTCTCGTAGCCGCAGTACGGCATGGTCTTGCGCAGGTCCCAGGCGAGGCCGGCGGAGCGCAGCACCGGACCGGTGACGCCGAGCGCCACGCAGCCGGTGACGTCGAGCACCGCGACGCCCTTCGTCCGCTCGGTCCAGATCGGCTGGCCGGAGAGGAGGTCCTCGTACTCCTTGAGCTTCTTCGGCATCATCTTCAGGAACTCGCGGATCTTGCGGATCGCGTCGTCCGGCACGTCCTGTGCCACCCCGCCCGGCCGCACGTACGCGTGGTTCATCCGCAGGCCGGTGATGGTCTCGAAGATGTCGAGGATGTACTCCCGCTCGCGGAAGCCGTACAGCATGATCGAGATCGCGCCGAGCTCCATGCCGGTGGTGGCCAGCCAGACCAGGTGCGACGAGATCCGGTTCAGCTCCATCATCAGCACGCGGATCGTGGTGGCCCGCTCGGTGATGTCGTCGGTGATGCCGAGCAGCTTCTCCACCGCGAGGGCGTACGCCGTCTCGTTGAAGATCGGGGCGAGGTAGTCCATCCGGGTCACGAACGTCGAGCCCTGGACCCAGTTGCGGTATTCGAGGTTCTTCTCGATGCCGGTGTGCAGGTAACCGACGACCGAGCGGGCCTCGCGGACCGTCTCGCCCTCCAGCTCCAGGATCAGCCGCAACACCCCGTGCGTGGACGGGTGCTGCGGGCCCATGTTGACCACGATCCGCTCGTCGTTGATCGGGTCGGTGCCCGCGACGATCGTGTCCCAGTCCCCGCCGGTGACGGTGAAGACCCGCCCCTCGTCGGTCTCGCGCTCGCTGGCGTAGTTCGACGTCGTCACAGTGCCCGCCCTCCGTTCACGACTGCGGGGCTCGCAAGCTCACTCCTCGCGCTCACTGGTAGGACCTCCGCTCGCTCGGCGGCTGGATCTCCGCGCCCTTGTACTCGACGGGCACGCCGCCGAGCGGGTAGTCCTTGCGCTGCGGGTGACCCTCCCAGTCGTCCGGCATGAGGATCCGGGTCAGGCTGGGGTGGCCGTCGAAGACGATGCCGAACATGTCGTACGCCTCCCGCTCCTGCCAGTCCGCGGTCGGGTAGACGGCGGTCACGCTGGGCAGGTGCGGGGCCGCGACGGAGACCGCGGCCTCCAGCCGCACCCGCCGGCGGTAGGTCATCGAGGTGAGCTGGTAGACCACGTGCAGCCGGCGTTCGTCGGCGCCGAGGTAGTCCGCTCCGGACACCGAGGAGCACAGCTCGAACCGCAGCGCCAGGTCGTCCCGCATCACCTGGCAGACCTCGGCGATCCGCTCCGGGCGTACGTGCAGGGTCAGCTCACCCCGGTCGACCACGACCTTCTCGATCGCGTCGTTGAAGGCCGGGTACGCCTCCTCCAACGCGTCGCGGACCTCGTCGAAGTAGCCCCCGTACGGCCGGGCAGCCTCCTCGATGGGCTGGCGCTGGCGGACCAGACCACCGTAGCCGGACACGTCGCCGGTGCCCTGGTTGCCGAACATGCCGCGACCGGCCGGGCTGGCCGGCGGGTGCTCGGCCGGGGCGGTGCTGCTGGCGCCGACCGGCGTGACCGGCACCGGCACCCCGCCGTCGTTTGGCTTGTCCGTGGGTGACGTCATTTCGGGCCTACCTGCGGGTGGAGGTGGTTCTGAGCGTTCATCCAGTTCTCGATGCGCAGCTGCTCCTCGCGGCCCTCGCGGACCGCCCGGGTCCACTCGGCCCGACGGGCCTTGTCACTGCGGTACGAGGAGGGCATCGAGCCGTAGGGCACGACCGGAACGTCGCCACGCTCCTGGCGGGCCGCGAGCATCTTGCGACCGTTCGGGCCCAGCGGCTCATACATGATCTTCTCGCGGAGCTTGAGGATCGCGTCGATGAGCATCTCCGGCCGCGGCGGGCAGCCGGGCAGGTACATGTCGACAGGCACCACGTGGTCGACGCCCTGCACGATCGCGTAGTTGTTGAACATGCCGCCGCTGCTGGCGCAGACACCCATGGAGAGCACCCAGCGCGGCTCGGCCATCTGGTCGTAGATCTGGCGCAGCACCGGGGCCATCTTCTGACTCACCCGGCCGGCCACGATCATCAGGTCGGCCTGCCGGGGCGACGCCCGGAAGACCTCCATGCCCCAGCGGCCCATGTCGTAGTGCGGACCACCGGCGGCCATCATCTCGATGGCACAGCAGGCCAGGCCGAAGGTGGCGCCCCACACGGACGACTTCCGAGACCAGTTGACCAGCTTCTCCACCGAGGTGAGCAGGACGCCGGCGGGAAGCTTCTCCTCGATGCCCATCTGACGTTCCTTCCTCAGTCCCAGTCCAGGCCGCCGCGCCGCCACACGTAGGCGTACGCAACGAAGACCGCGACGATGAACAGGACCATCTCCACGAAGCCGAAGATCGGCAGAGCGTCGAACGAGACCGCCCAGGGGTAGAGGAAGATGATCTCGATGTCGAAGACGATGAAGAGCATCGCCGTCAGGTAGAACTTGATCGGGAACCGCCCGCCGCCGACCGGCTGCGGGCTGGGCTCGATGCCGCACTCGTAAGCCTCGAGTTTGGCCTTGTTGTAGCGAAGGGGACCGGCGAAGCGGGCGGCGCCGACGGAAAACAGCGAGAACGCCGCGGCGAGGGCGAACAGCCCGATGATCGGTGCGTAAGGCGAGAGCGACATCGTTTTCTCCTGCTCGTCCTTCCCTGCCCTCGGTGCTTGACGAAAATCACACTATTCACGTCCCTCGCAGTGGCAGTCGGCGGGGGTCGATCTTTGTCGGCGCCGGGGCCTTGACCAGCACCGATGCCGTCCTACGTATACGGTTCCCGCTGTCATCGATGACCGCTGGACCCGCAGGGCCACCCCTCGCGCTACACGGCGGGAGCGGCTTTCGTCATCACGTTGATGACCCGGTCCATCGCGTCCCCGCCACGCGGGTCGGTCAGGTTGGCCAACAGCTTGAGCACGAAACGCATCAACGTCGGGTGCGGCATGCCGTGTTTGGTGGCGATCCGCATGATCTCGGGGCGGCCGATCAGTTTCACGAAGATGCCGCCCAACCGGTAGTAGCCGCCGAGCCGGGCCTTCAGCTCGTTCGGGTACGCCATCAGCGCCCGCTCACGTTCCGGGCCGGCTGGCCGGGCGAGGGCCTGGACCACGACCTCCGCGGCCAACTCGCCGGACTCCATCGCGTACGCGATGCCCTCGCCGTTGAACGGGTTGACCATGCCGCCCGAGTCGCCGACGAGCAGCACACCCCGCGTGTAGTGCGGCACCCGGTTGAAGCCCATCGGCAACGCGGCGCCGAGGATCGGGCCGTCCGCGTTGGCCTCGTCGGTCATCCCCCAGTCTTCCGGGGTGTTGGCGAGCCAGTCGGTGAGCAGCCGGCGGTAGTTGGTCTTGCCGAACGCCGACGACGAGTTGAGCACGCCGAGGCCGACGTTGACCCGCCCGTCACCGAGGCCGAAGATCCAGCCGTACCCGGGCAGCAGATTGTCGCCGCTGTCCTTGCTGCGCAGCTCCAGCCAGGACTCGAGGTAGTTGTCCTCGTGCTTGGCCGGCGAGCGGTAGTAGCGGCGGACGGCCACGCCGATCGGCCGGTCCTCGCGCTTGGCCAGCCCGAGGGCGAGCGGGAACCGGCCGGAGACGCCGTCCGCCGCGACGACGAGCGGGGCGTGGAAGGTGGTGGGCTCCTTGCCCGGCCCGACCTCCGCCTCGACGCCGGTGACGCGGCCGTCGCCGTCGAGGACCGGGCCCAGCACGTTGACGCTGGTCCGCAGCTTCGCGCCGGCGGCCACCGCCCGCTGGGCGAGCAGGTCGTCGAAGTCCAGTCGCGTGCGCACCAGACCGTAGTTGGGGAAGCTGGCCAGCTCGGGCCAGTCCAGTTCGAGGCGTACGCCGCCGCCGATGACCCGCAGACCGCGGTTGTGCAGCCAGCCCGCCTCGGGCGAGGTGTCCACGCCCATCCGGATGAGTTGGCGCACCGCGCGCGGGGTCAACCCGTCGCCGCAGACCTTCTCCCGGGGGAACTCGGTCTTCTCCAACAACAGCACCCGTACGCCGTGCCGGGCCAGGTGGTACGCGGTCGCTGACCCACCGGGACCGGCGCCCACGACGATGACGTCGGCGTCATGTTCCACCGCGGTCATTCGCGCCTCCTCCCGCACGCTCGTGAAATGCTTCACAAGCCAGACGGGACGAGTGTATGACCGGCGTCATACCAGCGCAGGATCAGGGGTACCTAACTCGCCGATGTGACAGCCGGCGACCGTCCACAGCGGTCAGGTGTCAGGCCGGGCTGGGGGCGTCCAGGCCCGCATCGACCCGAATGGTCTCCGGCAGATGTTCGCGCAACGCCCCGCCCGCGGCCCGGTCCAGTGCTGCCAACACCTCGGCCACCACCTGCCGGACCTCCACCGGATCAGCCCCGGCCAACGCGCGCAACTGGGCGATGAGTTCGGCCGCGTCGTCGTCGGTGGCGGCCACCGGTTCCGTCGGGTCTGCTCCGGTCATACCACCGAGCGTACGGGGCAAAGTGGACTAAAGACCGATATTCACGAAACCTGAATAATGTCCGTGTGGCGGGTGCGGCCGGTTCCGCTACGCGCGAATCCCCCGGTGCAGGGCCACCACACCACCGGTCAGGTTGCGCCACCCCACCCGGCCCCAGCCGGCTGCGGCGACCCGACCGGCCAGCGCGGCCTGGTCCGGCCAGGCCCGAACCGACTCAGCGAGATAGACGTACGCCTCGGGGTTGCTCGACACCGTGCGGGCCACCACCGGCAGCGACCGCATCAGGTACGACAGGTAGACCGTCCGGAAGACCGGGTTGACCGGGGTGCTGAACTCGCACACCACCAGCCGGCCACCCGGCCGGGTCACCCTTGCCAGCTCCCGCAGCGCGGCGTCGGTGTCGTTGACGTTGCGTAGCGCGAAGGAGATGGTCACCGCGTCGAAGCTGCCGTCGGCGAACGGCAGGCGCAACGCGTCTCCGGCCAGCAGCGGCACCTCGGGCCGGGCCCGCTTGCCGGTGCGCAGCATGCCCAACGACAGGTCGACCCCGACCGCGTACGCCCCGGACTGGGCCAGCTCGCGCGTCGAAACGCCGGTGCCGGCGCCCACGTCCAGCACCCGCTCGCCGGGCCGCAGCCCGAGCGCCGCCCGGGTGGCTCGTCGCCAGGAGCGGTCCTGGCCCAGCGAGATCACCGTGTTGGTCAGGTCGTAACGCTCTGCCACGCCGTCGAACATCGCGGCGACCTCGTGCGGCTGCTTGTCCAGACTGGCGCGCTGGCCCTGCGGGGTACGGCTCACCCCTCCACTCTGCCAGCCGACCGCCAACCGGCGCTCGCTGGGTGGGGCGGCGCACCGCGTACGCGAGCGGGCGGAGTGGTCGCCCACCCCGCCCGCACGTCGTGCCCGCGTCCGTGACACCTCGGTCAGCACGCGTTTCGCAATCGCACCCGTCGCGGTCGCGCCGCTGGTCAGTACACCTCGGTCAGTCGGTCGACTTCTCGTCGGCCGGCGAGACCACGACCACCTTGCGTCGGCGGGTGAGCACCAGCAGCGCCCCACCGACGAGCAGGATGATCACGCCGATCCCGCCGATCAGCCCCACCTGCACACCTGTCACCGGCAGGCCACCGCCGCCTGAACCGCCGCCGCCTGAACCGCCACCGGCACCCGGCGACACGGTCGTGCCGGGCGTCGTCGTACCACTCGGGCTCGGCGTCGGGTTGGCCGACGCGGTCGGCGTGGACGTGCCCGTCGGGGTCTCCGTCGGCGACGGAGTCTCGGTCGGGCCGGGCGTCTCGGTCGGGGTGACCGTCGGCGACGGAGTCGGCGTCTCGGTCGGAGTGGGCGTGGGCGTCGGCGTCTCCGTCGGGGTCGGCGTCTCCGTCGGGGTCGGCGTGGGCGTCGGCGTCTCGGTCGGGGTTGGCGTCTCGGTCGGGGTGGGCGTCTCCGTCGGGGTCGGCGTCTCCGTCGGGGTCGGCGTCTCCGTCGGCGTCGGCGTCTCCGTCGGCGTCGGCGTCTCCGTCGGGGTCGGCGTCTCCGTCGGGGTCGGCGTCTCGGTCGGGGTGACCGTCGGCGTCGGCGTCGGCGTCTCCGTCGGGGTGACCGTCGGCGTCGGAGTCGGCGACCCGGTCGGGGTGACCGTCGGCGTGGGCGTCGGCGTCGGGTCCACGGCCAGGTCGACGAAGACGTCGAAGATCGCCTGGTTGTCACCCTCGTCGACCTCGGTGAAGGCCTTCCGCTGCGCGGCGTTGGCCCGCTGCGGCTTCTCCTCGGGCGCGCCGGTTGCCGCGTCCAGACCGTGCGCCACCAGCTCACCGACCCGCAGCACCGGCTCGGTGACGTCCTTGCCGACGGTCACCTTGATGTCCGCCGTGTAGTAGTCGCCGGGCCGGATCACCGCCCCGTCGTCCTGACAGAGCGCCTGGGCGACGCCGAAGGTCTGTTCGGTGCAGGTGTCCGGCAGGGTGTCGAAGGTGACGCCCGCCGGGAGGGTGAGCACGTAGGCGAGGCCGGTGGCCTTCCGACTGCCGTCGTTGTAGACCGCCCAGTCGAGCGGCACCGTCTCGCCCGGCCGCACCGGCCGGAGGTCGGGGTCGTCGCCGTTCACGCCGTTGACCACGACGTTCGCGTTGACGTCCTGCACCCAACTGGTCAGGTCGTACCCCGGCTCGGTGACGGTGATGTCGTGCTCGACCTTGTTGTCTTCCTTGTTGGGGTCCTCGGTGGCCGAACGGATGGTGACCACCAGGGTGCCGGCAGCGCCCTTACCGCCGGTGGAGAAGATCGGGATGCCGAAGTCCTCGCTGGTGCCGGCGGCCAGGTCGCCGAGACGGCAGGTGAACTTCTCACCGTTCACGCGGCAGCCGTCGGGCACCACGACGCGCACCTTGTTCGTCTTCAGCCTGCTGGTGTCCACCGTGTAGCTGACACCCTTGGCGTCCTCCTCGCTCCGGGTGTTGTCGACGGTGAACTTGAACGGCTTGCTCTTGGCCTCGGTGACACCCTTGGCCAGGTTGTAACTCAGCGGCACCAGAGCCAGGTCGGCCTGCTCGGCCGCAAGCACTGGGGCGGCCACGGCGGCGATGCCACCGGCCGCGAGCAGCGCCACGACACTGGCGCGCACCAGCGTCGAGCGGTGGAACGCTGTCATCAGTCCCCCGGGGGTAGGGAAGAAAGAATGGTTGCGGAACGAGCGGACGCTATCGGAGGCCGATCTTCCACGCCAGCGCGCGGACCCGTTTTCATCCGTCCGGCCCGAGCTGCGCAGACGATACGGGCGGGATGGTCACCCACCCCGCCCGTACCGCCGTGCGTTATATGAACGACCCGCAACGGGCCGATGGAGGACCGCCGTACCGTCCGCTGGTGTCGACGGATACGAGCCGGGACGCTAGCGGCCGACGATCATCTCCACCACCCCCGGACGGCACAGCCGTACGCTGCGGCGACGTGGACCACCCGTCCCGCCGGGGTTACCCGGCAGGAGCATGAGTGCCGCTCAGCCGAACGGTGGGGCGTCGGGGGTCAGCTGACGTCCACCAGGGGCAGGGACCGGCCCGCACCCCCGCCCGGGAGCGCGATCGAGGAGAAGTGCGAGACCACCCGCTCGTCGGTCGGGTCGTCGGCCGGCGTGTGGTGCACGGCGAGCCGGTTGTAGAGGGTGTCGCGCTGCGCGGGGATCCGGTCCGCCGAGCGGATCATGCCGATCAGCTCGTGCAGGTTGGAGCGGTGCCGGGCACCGGCGGAGGAGATGACGTTCTCCTCCAACATGATCGAACCGAGGTCGTCCACGCCCATGTGCAGGGAGAGCTGGCCGACGTCCTTGCCGGTGGTCAACCAGGACGCCTGCAGGTGCGGCACGGTCTCGAAGAAGAGCCGGGCCACCGCGACCAGCCGGAGGTACTCGAGCGTGGTCGCCTGGGTGCGGCCCTTCAGGTGGTTGTTCTCCGGCTGGTACGTCCACGGGATGAAGGACCGGAAACCGCGGGTGCGGTCCTGCACGTCGCGGATCATGCGCAGGTGCTCGATGCGCTCGGCGTGCGTCTCGCCGGTGCCCATCATCATGGTGGCCGTCGACTCGATGCCCTGCCGGTGGGCCAGCTCCATGACCTCCAGCCAGCGCTCGCCCGACTCCTTGAGCGGTGCGATGGCCTTGCGGGGCCGCTCGGGGAGCATCTCCGCGCCGGCACCGGCGATCGAGTCCAGGCCGGCGGTCTTGATCCGGGCGATGGCCTCGTCCAGGCTCACCCCGGAGACCTTCGCCATGTGCAGGATCTCGCTCGGGCCGATCGAGTGGATGACCAGCTGCGGGTATGCCTGCTTGACCGAGGAGAACAGCTCCTCGTAGTAGTCCACGCCGTAGTCCGGGTGGTGCCCGCCCTGGAGCATCACCTGGGTGGCGCCCAGCTCGACCGCCTCACCGCACCGGCGCAGGATCTCCTCGGTCGGGTGGGTCCACCCTTCCGTGTGCTTCGGTGCCCGGTAGAACGCGCAGAACTTGCACGCCGTCACGCAGACGTTCGTGTAGTTGATGTTGCGGTCGATCAGGTACGTAACAACGTTGTCCGGGTAGCGCCGGCGGCGCACCGCGTCCGCCGCCTCGCCAAGCGCGTGGAAGGGCGCCTCGGTGTAGAGCAGCAGCGCCTCCTCGGGCGTGATCCGCCCGCCGTCCGCGCCGCGCTGCAGGATGTCGTCGATCTCCCGGCTCACCGTCACACCCCGAGCCTACGTCGGCCCCTCGCCTACCTCTCGGCCCGGTGACATGGATGTGACCCAAGCTGGCCCCCTATTATATTTCGAGTTCATGGATTACTTGCGGATGCAGCCTTGACAAGATGTTCTTGCGAACGCGAACATTTTCTCCACGGCATCGACGTGCGGGAGAGGTGCGACATGAGCGAGATGGATACCGCTCCGGGCATTGCTGCCCGATGCCGGGCCGACGGCGGGCTAACGGAAGCAACCCTCGGCGAGTTACGGGGAGAGTTGGGCTACCGAAAGCTGGGCCGTTGGGTCCTGGTGGAGATCGCCGAGAGGCTCAGGGCGACCGGCCTGGGCTTCTTTCCTCCGGAACGTCTCGACGCCGAACTCAACACTGAGCCACGACAGTCACAAACGGTATGGATCTACGTTCGAGACGGGGGATCCCGGGCACGGGTGATCGACGCGGTGCTTCAGCCTGACGACTGCGACGTTCGGGCAGAACTCGACGCCATCGACACCAAGCACCTCGAAGCGCTGACTCCCCAACAGAGGCTTGACCGGATCCGGGACATCGTCAACGCCTGACCCGAGCCCTTTGGCCGCCAGAGGAAGGGACCGCGCGCGATGAACGCGCATGTCTTCGTGGACGAAACCAAGGAGCGAGGGCTTCTCGTCGCGGCTGCGGTCGTACTGCCGGCTGACCTGGCTGCTGCCCGGCGGACCATTCGCGACCTGATTCTCCCGGGTCAGCGCCGAATCCACTTCCACAAGGAGAGAGACGATCGACGCCGGCAGATTGTTGCTGCTGTCGTCACGCTGTCTGCTTCTGCGGTGATCTTCGATGCGACGAGACACCGTGACCCGAGGGCGGCACGCGAGGCCTGCCTCATCGAGCTCGTGGAGCACGCAGCGAAGATAGGCGCTGGACGCCTTGTTCTGGAACGTGATGATTCGACGTTGCAAGCCGACCAGCGTCTGCTCTTCGAGCAGGTGAGGAAGTCGGGAATCTCGGGGACCCTTCGTTACGACCACCTACGAGCGCACGAGGAGTGCCTGCTAGCCATTCCCGACGCACTAGCCTGGTGCTGGGCCAAGGGCGGCCGTTGGAAGACATCCGTGCAACGGATCGTCAGTGAGTCTCGGCAGGTCTGACAACGCCCAAAAACGCGAGACCCGGCCCACCCACCGTCCGGAAGGCTGCCGGGTCCACTTCCAGGGAGCTATTGCTCCTGGCAGTTGCAGGCTACCTCTGCCCGTCCCCGACGGGCAAGGATTTGGGCCGTTCCGTGGAACAGCCAACGGCGAGTCTCACAAGAGAGCTGTCCACCCGCTCAGGCAGCTCCTTCTGGAGCACCCTCAGGCGTCGTAGTCGATAGTGAGCTTGTCGGTGGTTGGGCTGGACTGGCAGGTCAGCACGTAGCCGGCGGCCAACTCGTCGGGCTCCAGCGCGTAGTTGCGGGCCATCGTGACCGCGCCGTCGACGACCTTCGCCTTGCAGGTCGAGCAGACACCACCCTTGCAGGCGTACGGCAGCTCACCCCGCACCTTCAGCGCGGCGTCGAGCACCCGTTCCTCGCGACCCATGGTGAAGCTCGACGACCGGCCGTCCAACACGATCGTCACCTCGGCCCCGGCGCCCGCCTGGTCGACGGGTCGGCGTACCGGCTCCGGCGGCGCGTCGACGTGGAACAGCTCGGTGTGCACCGCCGACTCGGGCAGCCCGCGTGCGGTCAGCACGTCCCGGACGTCGACCACCATGCCGTACGGGCCGCAGAGGAACCACTCCTCGATCAGGTCGCCCGGCACGATGGTGCCAAGCAACCGGCCGAGCCGTTCGGCGTCGATCCGGCCGGAGAGCAGCGGCGACTCGCCCTGCTCCCGGGACAGCACGTGCACCAGGTGCAGCCGGGTGGGGTAGCGGTCCTTCAGGTCGGCCAACTCCTCGGCGAACATCACCGTGTTCGCGGTGCGGTTGCCGTACACCAGGGTGAAGGTGCTGGCCGGCTCGACGGCCAGGGCGGTCGCGACCAGCCCGAGCACCGGGGTAATGCCGGAGCCGGCGACGACCGCGCCGTAGTGCCGCACCCGGTCCGGCGCGAACGCCGTGGTGAAGGTGCCCAGCGGCGGCAGCACCTCGACCGTGTCGCCGCCGCGCAGCGCCCCGCAGGCGAACGCCGAGAACGCCCCGCCGGGAACCTCCCGCACCCCGATCCGCAGCCGACCGCGCCGGGCCAGGTCGTCGGGGGTGGAGCAGATCGAGTACGACCGGCGCACGTCCGTGCCGTCCTCGGCGACCCGCCGCACGGTGAGGTGCTGGCCCGCGCGGAACGCGAAGGTTTCCCGCAACTCCTCGGGTACGGCGAAGGTCACCGCCACGGAGTCGTCGGTGAGCCGGTCGACGGCGGCGACGGACAACGGGTGGAAGACCGGGCGGCGGCGAACCGGGCGGGTGATGGTGACAGTCACAGCGCCTTCAGGTGGTCGAAGGGTTCGGAGCAGGAGCGGCACCGCCACAGTGCCTTGCACGCGGTGGAACCGAACCGGCTGACCTGCTCGGTCTCCGGTGAGCCGCACTGCGGGCAGCGGACCGCGAGCGTCAGCGACACGACGCCGGCGGCGGACACCGGGGTCGGCGGGGCGATCCCGGCGGCGGCGAGCTTGGCCCGCCCGCCCTCGGAGATCCAGTCGGTGCTCCACGGTGGGCTGTAGACGGTCTGGACCTGCGCCTCCGGGTGACCGGCAGCGCTCAGCGCGCGGCGGATGTCGGCCCGGATCACGTCCATCGCCGGGCAACCGGTGTAGGTCGGGGTGATCGTGACGGTGACCCGGCCACTGGCCGGATCTTCCTCGACCGCGCGCAGGATGCCCAGTTCGTCGATGGTGACGACCCGGATCTCCGGGTCCACCACGCTGGCGGCGGCCTCCCGGGCGCTCGTCCCCCCGGTGCCGGTGATCGTGGGGCATGCACTCCTCGCGCTCACCACGTCGCTCCGGGGTGGGCGCGGTGCAGCACCTGCATCTCGGCGAGCAGGTAGGCCAGGTGCTCGGTGTGCACGCCGGCCCGTCCACCCGCCGGGGCCCAGGCGCTCTCCGGCCGGGTCAGCGTCGCCTCGGCCAACACCGCGCCGACCACCTCGTCGAACGCCGGCCGCAGGGTGGCCGGGTCGACAGGCGCCGCCCGGTCCGCGCCGAACAGCTCGTGGGTGTACGGCCACACGTGGTCGACCGCTGCCTGCATCCGGCGGTGCGACTCCTCGGTGCCGTCACCGAGCCGCTTCACCCACGTCGCACCGTGGTCCAGGTGGTACGCCGACTCCTTGCGCGCCTTCGCGCCGATCGCGGCCAACCGCTCGTCCGGGCAACCAGCCAGGGCGGTGTACAGCGGCAGTTGGTACGCCGCCAGGAAGAACAGCTTCGCCATCGTCACCGCGAAGTCGCCGTTTGGCAGCTCGACCACTAGCGCGTTGCGGAACTCGCGGTCGTCGCGCAGGTACGCCAGCGCGTCCTCGTCGCGCCCGGCGCCCTCCAGCTCGCCCGCGTACGACAGCAGCAGGCGCGCCGCGCCGAGCTGGTCGAGGGCGATGTTGGCGAGCGCGATGTCCTCTTCCATCTCCGGAGCACGGGTGGTCCACTCGGCCAGCCGCTGGGCCGCGACCAACGCGTCGTCGGCGAGCGCCAGGGTGAAGTCGAAGGGCCCGTTCACGCCGTCACCCCGCTGTGCTGGCTGGTTCGCTCGCTGCGCTCGCTCACAGGTGGGCCACCCCGTCCGGCACCTCGTAGAAGGTGGGGTGGCGGTAGACCTTGTCGGCGGCCGGGTCGAAGAAGGCGTCCTTCTCGTCCGGGCTGGACGCGGTGATCGCGCCGGCCGGCACCACCCAGATCGAGACGCCCTCCTGGCGGCGGGTGTAGAGGTCCCGGGCGTTGCGCAGGGCAAGCTCGGCGTCGGGCGCGTGCAGGCTGCCGACGTGCGTGTGCGACAGCCCGCGCCGGGCCCGCACGAAGACCTCCCACAGCGGCGAGTGACTCGTCATGCTGGATTGCTCGGCTTGCTCGCTACGCTCGCTCACGCGGCCACCTTCTCCCGCTGTTCTGCCCGCTTCGCGGCGTACGCCGCGGCGGCCTCACGTACCCATGCGCCGTCGGCGTGTGCGGCCCGGCGGTGGGCGATCCGTTCCCGGTTGCACGGCCCGTCACCGGAGATGACCCGCATCAGCTCGTCGTAGTCCGGCTGGGTGTAGTCGTACGCCTGGCGCTCGTCGTTCCAGCGCAGGTCGGCGTCGGGGATGCGGAGCCCGAGGATCTCGGCCTGCTGGACGCACATGTCGACGAAGCGTTGACGCAGCTCGTCGTTGGAGAAGCGCTTGATCTTCCAGGCCATCGACTGGGCGGAGTGCGTGGAGTCGCCGTCCGGCGGCCCGAACATGGCAAGCGACGGGTACCACCAACGGTCCACCGCGTCCTGGGCCATCGCCCGCTGCGCGGGGGTGCCGTGCCCCAGGGTGTGCAGGATCTCGTAGCCCTGCCGCTGGTGGAACGACTCCTCCTTGCAGACCCGGATCATCGCGCGGGCGTACGGACCGTAGGAGCAGCGGCAGAGCGGCACCTGGTTGACGATCGCCGCGCCGTCCACCAGCCACCCGATGGCGCCCACGTCGGCCCAGCCCAGGGTGGGGTAGTTGAAGATCGAGCTGTACTTCTGGCGGCCGTCGAGCAGCAACTGGACCAGCTCGTCGCGGCTGATGCCGAGGGTCTCGGCGGCGGCGTACAGGTAGAGGCCGTGACCCGCCTCATCCTGCACCTTGGCCAGCAGGATGGCCTTGCGCTTGAGCGACGGCGCCCGACTGATCCAGTTGCCCTCGGGCTGCATGCCGATGATCTCGGAGTGGGCGTGCTGGGCGATCTGCCGGATCAGTGTCCGCCGGTACGCGTCGGGCATCCAGTCACGCGGCTCGATCTTCTGCTCGGCGTCGACCACCTCGGCGAAGTAGGCCGCCAGGTCCTCGTCCGGCGCGGGCCCGCCCCGCCGCCCGCGCGCCGCGGCGGCCCGCAGCTCGGCCTCGGCGGCCTCGACCTCACCCAGCAGGCCGCCGCCGGGCGTCTCGTCCGGAGCGCCGTTCGGGGCGGAGAAGTCGTTGCCATACATGAGGCTAAGTGTTACAGCTTGCGCCATGTTGCGCCAGGGGGTGTAACAGGAATCCGGGCATCCGATCCGTAATCGATTGACTGCTTTGTGCCACCTGGGCGTCGCCACGTCGGCGTGACATGGGCCACGAAACAAAGATGAATCCCTGCAAAAACCTCATAGCGGCCCCATATCCCGCCTTTATCGCAGGTTGCCTAGTGTCGAACCCTGGCAGGCAGCCGGTCCGGACGTAGACTTCTGCCGGACAACCGATCGGCTGCCGAAAATCGACATCTCCACCGAGGCCACCTCCCCCGGCCTCGGCGATCGCACCCGATCAGTCCCGACGACAAGCCGGTCCCCCCGGCCCTGACACCTGGAGTTCACCCACTCATGCGATCTCGCGTGACTTTGGTGCTCGCCATCACGGCGGTCGTGCTCGGCGGCGTCCTACTGGTCCCCACCGCGTACGCCCGACTCGCCAGCGACGACAGCGGCGGAGGTGGTGGAGGCGCCACGACCAGCGTCGCCGCGCCGGCACCCACCCCACCACCGCCGCCCACCCTGGCGGCCGGCCCGGTGGCGGTGAGCTTCAAGGGTGAGTTCTTCTCGTGGGCTCTGCTCGACCGGAAGACCGGCAAGATCGCCGGTTCACCGAACATGGCCGCGACCAGCTCCACCGAGTCGATGATCAAGGCGTGGATCGTCTCCGACTACCTGCGGCAGCTCGGCGACAAGGAGCCGTCCAAAGCGCTGAAGGAGCAGGCGCGACTCGCCATCATCGACAGCAACGACGGGGCGGCCAACAAGGTCTACGCCGCCGCGGGCGGCTCCTACAAGCCCTCGTCCAGCAGCACGCCCGACCCGGTCATCCAGCGGGCGATCAAGATCTGCGGGCTGACCGACACCAAACGGGGCAACGTCAAGCCGTACACCGGCTACTGGAGCTTCACCCGGATGTCTCCCCGCGACGCGGCCCGGGTCGGCGACTGCATCGCCGACGGTAAGGCCGCCGGCCCGAAGTGGACCAAGTGGGTGCTGGACCAGATGAGCAAGGTCAGGGGCACCACCGCCGCCAAGGACCAGCGGGCGTCGTCAGGTGGTGGCCGTTGGGGGATCATCGACGGCCTACCCAAGTCGATCACCGCTCAGGGCCCGGTCAGCATGAAGAACGGCTGGACCCCCATCTACGGCGACGGTGACTGGCACGTCAACTGCCTCGCCGTCACCAGCAAGTGGAGCCTCGCCGTGATGCTGCGCTACCCGATCAGGACCGGTCTGGACTACGGCGCGAAGGTCTGCGCCAGTGTGGCCACCCAACTGGTCACCCCGCAGCCGGGCGCCGCGCTCAAGGTGCCGCAGCAGCCGGTCGGGAAGCTCTGATGGCCGGCAACCGTCGGGTCGACCGGCGCAATGGCGGCGACGCCTCCCCGCTTCGGTTGATCGCTGTCGCGGTCATCCTGATCGGGCTGGTCCTGGTGTCGCTGCGACTGCTGCCCGGGTCGCCGTTCGAGTCGTCCGCCGCCGCCAAGTGGGGCGACGCCGGCTCCAGCACGAGCGACCGCCCCACCGGCTCGGGCACCGACCGCAGCGCTCGCCAGCCGTCCGCGCCGTCGCCGAAACCCAGCCCGTCGCTGGAGCCGCTGCCCTTCGTGGCCAGGAACCTCGACCTCGACATCGAGGGCTGGTATTCGTGGAGCGTCCTCGACCGCCGCACCGGCAAGATCATCGGTTCGAAGAACATGGGCGAGACCAGCACGACCGCCTCGATGATCAAGGCTTGGATCGTGGCCGACTACCTGCGTCGCGCCGCCGATGCCGGCCAGACCCCGAGCAACGCGAAGCTCGCCGACGCGACGCGGATCATCCGGGACAGCGACAACACCCGGGCCGAACAGTTCTACAACCTCGTCGACCGGGAAGCCTCGATCAAGCGGCTCATCTCCATGTGCAAGCTGACCGACAGCAGCGTCGCCCCCGACGGCGGCTGGAGCCGGACGGCGCTCTCGCCCCGGGACACCGCCCGGATGGGCAACTGCATCGTCACCGGCACCGCCGCCGGGCCGAAGTGGACCAAGTGGCTGCTGAACGAGATGAAACTGGTTCGCGGTGCCGGCGACTTCGGCATCCGCAAGGCCTTCCCGGCCAGCGAGCAGAAGAAGATCGCCATCAAGAACGGGTGGATCGACCGGACCAGGGAGCAGGAGATGCACATCAACTGCCTGGCCATCGGTGACACCTGGACGATGGGCGTGATGGTCAAGTACCCGATCAACATGGGGTACGACTACGGCATGAAGAACTGCCAGAAGATCACCGAAGCGCTGCTCCGCCCCGGCACCTGAGCCACGCCCCGTGCCAGGGGGTCGACCCGGCGACGCCGGCTCAGCCGGCGAAGAACTCCGGGCCGTCGTCCGGCAGCGCCGGGGCCTCGCCGATGGCGGCGGCCCGTCGGGCCCACTCGCGCAACCCGGCGACCTGCCGGTCGCCGAGGGAGAAGTCGAGGGTCCGGAAGTACGTGGCAAGCGTCGCCGCGTCGAACGTCTCCCAGCGGGCCGCCGACTCGGCGACCTGGTCCAGCTCCGCCAGGCAGAGGTCCCGCGAGCGCAGGAAAGCCTCGTGCACCTCCTTGACCAGGCCCGGGTGGGCGGCGGCGAAGTCGCGGCGGACCGCCCAGACGGCGAAGACCATCGGCAGCCCGGTCCAGTCCCGCCAGGCCTGCCCGAGGTCGGTGACCGTGAGGCCCTTCTGCGGCGCCTCGTAGTACGCCCGCAGCGCCACATCCCCGATCAGCACGGCGGCATCGGCTTCCAGCAGCATCTGGGTCAGATCCGGCGGGCAGCGGAAGTATTCGGGCCGCACGCCGTACTGCTCGGCGAGCAGCAGCTGCGCCGTCATCACCCCGGTCCGCGAGGTCGAGCCCAACGCCACCCGCGCGCCGTCCAACTCGCCGAGGGGCCGGGTGGAGACCATGTTGACCGAGAGCACCGGCCCGTCGCTGCCCACCGCCAGGTCCGGCAGGAGCAGCAACTCGTCGGCGTGCTTCAGGTACTCCAACAGCGTGATCGGGCCGATGTCGAGGTCACCGGCGACAAGCGCCGCGCTCAACCGGTCCGGCGAGTCCTTGTGCAGGTCGACATCGAGCAGGGCTCCGGAGCGCATCAGACCCCAGTAGATCGGCAGGCAGTTCAGGAACTGGATGTGCCCGACCCGCGGGCGTGCGATGCGCTCAGCCATGGCCCGACCGTATCCCCGGCGGCCGGCTCGGGCTCGGCGGGCCGGCCCGGAGTGGCCAAGCCCGCACTTGGCGACCGTCGTACCGCGCGGGTCACGACCGGCACGAAGACCAGCACCACCACGAGCCCGACCACTCCGGCACCGGCGATCAGCGGCCGAGGCGGAACGGCCGCGAGCAACGCCCCGCCGATCAGGAAGCCCGTCATCGAGCCGCCCTGCACCGCCGCGCCGTAGCTGGCGTACGCCCGAGCGCGCATCGCCTCCGGCACCCGCCGGGCGGTGAGCAGATTGGCGAAGACGTTCTCGCCACCGTTCGCCGCACCGCCGACCAGCCAGAGCGGCACCAACACCCCCGCCGCCGGCACCGTCGCCGCCAGCAACACCATCAGGCTGCACACGCCGAGCGTGGCCAGCACTCCACGTACCAACGCCCCGTCGTCGTCGAGCCGCTTGGCGAGTCGCACGGCGAGCCAGCCGCCCGGCAGCATTCCGGCCATCCACGCAGCGCTGACCAGTCCGTACGTGGTCGGTGACCCACCCAACGTCTCCCGAATGAAGAAGACCTCGATCACGTTGATGCCGCCGATCGCCGCGATCACCACGGCCGTGCTCACCACCATGACGAGCATCAGCGGGTCGCGGCGCAGCCGCCAGCCGCCCTCCGTACCCCCGGTGGTCGCCACACCGCCCAGGACGGCCCCGCTGCTTTCGGCGGCCGGGCCGGCGGCGGCCCCGCTGCTCACGACGGCCGGGCCGGCGGCGGGCCGGCGGCCGCCGCGTCGGGTCCGCAGCAGCAGGCCCGCGACCACAAGTGCCAGGTAGGTCGCGGCATCGAGAAGCAGCGGTACGCGGACGCCGAACTGCCCCACCAACAGTCCGGCCAACGCCGGCCCCCCGAGCGCACCGAGCGAGACGGCGGTCTGACTGATCGCGCTCGCTCTTGGCAGGTCGGTTGGACGGACCATCGCCGGCAGCAGCGCCGCCAGGCAGGGTTGCGTCACCGCGAGGCCGCAGGCCAGCAGGGCGACGAGCCCCACCACTGCCACCGGTTGCTCGACGACGGCGAGGAGCGCGCAGACCGCGGCCTGTCCGAGGCCGACAGTCACCAGCAGGGTACGGCTGTCCACCCGGTCGGCGAGTCGCCCCGCGAGTGGGGCGAGCACCACCAGGGGCAGGGTGGCGGCCAACATCAGCCCTGACACGGCCAGCCCACCAGCACCGGCACCCTGTAGGGCCAGCGCCAGGGCGGTCGCCGCGAGGAAGTCACCGCAGATCGTGGTGCCCCGGGCAGCGGCAGCGAGCCAGACGTCCGACCAGCGCGACTCGTCAGTTGTGAAGGACATACTTCGAAAATAATCCTTCACAACTGATTCATGCAACCCCGCCTATGCCAACGGCACCGTCCGGTACTGCACAGCGACGGTGCGCGCCCCCGGCGGTGGATCACCCTCCCGCCGTCGCGGGTGGTACGGCCGGAGCAGCGCCAGCACCGCCTCGTTCAACTCGGCCAACTCCTCCGCGGTGAGCAGCAGGAGCGTGTCGCTGAAGAGGGCCTTGTCGTACCACTCGGCGGGCTCGTCCCCGGCGCGCCGCGACCAGTCCCGAACCCGTTCCATGGCCCGTGCCGCATGCGCCTCCGTCAACGCCTGCTCGGCCGCACGCGCAGCCGGCCCAGCCTCCCGCCCCGCATCGAACATCCAACTCGCGCTCGGCACCCGCCACACCCGCTCCCGAGCATCCCCACGGCTCGGCGCCTGTTCGATGAGGCCGAACTTCGCCAGCGCCCGGAGGTGATAACTGGTCGCGCTCGGCGACAGCCCGACGATCTCCGCGCACTCAGTGGCGGTTCCACCGCCGTCGCGGCTGTTCAGGTACTCCACGATCGCGATCCGGGCCGGATGAGCCAAAGCCCTCATCACCTGCGGGTCACTGATCATCATGCGGTGCGAGTCGGAGCGCGCCTCGGTCATGGACCCCATGATCCCGGCAGGCCCCCCAACCTGCCATCACCCCCGCGTCCAGCGCGGATCGTCTCGACTCGGCTCGGTTCGGCTCGGTTCGGCTCGTCTCCTCTCGGCTTGTCCTGGCTCGTCCTGGCTCGTCTTGGCTCGTCTTGGCGACCGCATCCCGGCTCCGGCAGTGAACAGGCGGATCTGGCGGTGGTCACGGCTCGGGGCGCGGACGCCAACACGGCGGGCGCGGGGTCGTCGGGCAATGCGGCGCGGCGGCGACGCGCGGGGCGAGGCGGGGGGGCGACGTGGGGTGGGGTGGGGCCGGGCGGAATCAGGCGGCGGCGGGGCGTGGGCGGCCAGGCTGCGGGACGGCATGACGTGGCATGGGAGCGACACGGCAGCAGCACACCCATTGCTGGAAGCAGCAGGCGGCTGGGCTACGGGGCTACCGGGTTACGCCACTACCCGATTGCCGGCTGCTGACCTCCTGATAATGATCGGGAATTCGGTTCTCGCCATTGATCATCATGGACCCCAAAGTGTCGTACGTCAGTTCTATTCTGAGTTCATGTTGGAGGCGTTGGAGCAGGTGAGTGGCGCAGTTGACGACTGCGCCGAGGCCGCGCTCTGGGGCTTCTCCGATGACGAGTTGCTCGCCTGTCTCGACGCGACCCAGGTGGTGGCGCAGCGGTTGGCCGCCATTCAGCTCGGCCTGGTTCGTGAGTTGGACGGCCGCGGGGTGGCGGTCATCCAGGGAGCTTCCTCGACCGCCGTCTGGCTGCGGGACAGGCTCCGGCTCTCCGGTCGTAGTGCACGACAACTGGTGCAGCTCGCCGCCACCATCGACGCCGCCCCACCCACGGTGCGTGACGCGCTGCTCAGCGGTGCCGTCACCGTCGAGCAGGGCCGGGTGATAGCCGAGACGATCGCCGCCCTCCCGCTGGAAGCCGGTGCCGAAGTGGCGGACAAGGCCACCCACCTGCTGATTGCCTGGGCCGACCGATTCGATCCGACGAGTCTGAGCCGCCTTGGCGAGCGTGTCCTCACGCACGTCGCCCCGGATCTGGCCGACGAAGCTGAGTTGAAGGCCCTGGAGCGGGCCGCCGAGCGGGCCGAGGCCCGCCGGCATGTCACGCTCTCCGAGCAGCGAGACGGGCAGGTACGCCTCAGCGGCAGCCTCGACACCGAGACCGCGAGCCTGCTACGCGAGGCAATGGATCCGCTCTGCGCGCCAGCCGGCGAACATGATGACCGCAGTCCTGGTCAGCGCCGGGCCGACGCGTTGGCCGAGGTCTGCCGACTGGTGCTACGCACCGGTCAGCTGCCCGACAATGGCGGCGACCGTCCTCAACTGGTGGTGACGGTGTCGCTGGGCGACCTGGTCAACGGCGTACGCGCCGGAACGCTGGAGACCGGGACGCGCCTCACGCCCGGTGCGGTCCGCCGCCTGGCCTGCGACGCGGGTGTGCTGCCGGCGGTGCTGGGCGGTAACAGTCAGGTCCTGGACGTCGGTCGCCAGCGGAGGCTCTTCACCGGCCCGTTGCGGCGCGCCCTGGTCCTTCGGGACGGCGGTTGCGCCTTCCCTGGTTGTGATCGGCCGCCGAGGTGGTGCGACGGTCACCACGTTCGGCACTGGGCTGACGGTGGGGCGACGCAGCTGGGCAACGCGGTGCTGCTCTGCGGCTACCACCACCGCTTCATCCACCGTGGCGACTGGGCGGTCCGCATCGCCGCGGACGGTCGACCCGACTTCCTCCCACCCAGCTGGCTCGACCCGCTGCGCACCCCACGTCGCAACCTCTACCACCGCCGCTGTTGATACGGCCGGACACGCCACGCCACCCGAGGTCGCGCAGCGGCCGCGACCAGGCGCACGAGAAACCTCCTCGCCCACCTCCGCGGGCCGCGCTGCGGTGATCCACTCGGCTTCACGGTAACCGGGCCGTCGCTACGACCAGGACACCGCGACTTCACGGAATCCGAGTCTCGGTGCCGCAGCACCTGGCAACGCACTTTCGGCTTCCGAACGGGTGACACGCCGTCTCGGTCGGGTGACCGCGTCGGTAATTCGCTGGATGTGGTGGGTTCAGCGGCGTAGGGTTGCAGCCCGCTTGACGGCCGAGGTGAGCTGCACCGGAACGGACGTCTTCGCGCCGGGCGGCCGGCCATCCGCCCCCGGACACGCGAGCGCGCAGCAGATGTGAACGATGGGACGTCAGCATGCCCGCACTTGACCTCCACACCCAACTCGACAGCGACCTCGACGGGGACCTGGCCGCCGAACGGGCACACCTCACCACCTCGCGGGCGGCGCTGCGTCGCATGCGGGAGCGGGCCGAGTCGCTCTTCGCCAATGGTGATCAGGTGGCCGGCGACGCGTACGCGGCCGAGACGCTCGGCCGCACCCTGGCCCGCCGGGTTGCCGAGTTGGCCGATGACCCGACCACGCCCCTCTTCTTCGGCCGCCTCGACTTCGCCGGGGCCGCCAGCAGCACCACCACCGACAGCAGCACCGCCACCGACAGCAGCACCGCCACCGCCAGCGGCATCGCCGACAGCGGCACCGACAGCGAGGCCAGCGCTGGCAGGGCCGGCGACAACCGAACCGCCGACAGCGCGGCCAGGACCACCGGTAGCACAGGGGCCGCCGACAGCAGGGCCACAACCAGCACCCCACGCAGCAGGGGTACGAACGACCTGGCCGCACCCGACACCAACAGTGATCATCGCGGGCGGCGGTACCACGTGGGGCGGCGGCATGTCACCGACGAGCGTGGTGAGCCGTTGGTGCTGGACTGGCGGGCACCGGTCTCGCGCTCGTTCTACCGGGCCAGCGTGCGGGATCCGCAGGGGGTGGCGGTCCGGCGGCGGTTCGGGTTCAGCAGTGGCGTGCTGACCAGCTTCGAGGATGAGCGGCTGGACCGGGGGGAGGAGCTGGGTACGACAAGCCGGATCCTCACCGCCGAGATCGAGCGGCCGCGCGTCGGGCCGATGCGGGACATCGTCGCCACGATTCAGCCGGAGCAGGACGAGCTGGTCCGGGCCGACCTCGCCGACTCGATCTGCGTGCAGGGCGCGCCGGGCACCGGGAAGACGGCGGTGGGTCTCCACCGGGCCGCGTACCTGCTCTATCTGCACCGGGAGCGGTTGCGGCGGGCGGGTGTGCTGATCGTCGGGCCGAACCGGGCGTTCCTGTCGTACATCGCGGCTGTGCTTCCGGCGCTCGGTGAGGTCGAGGTCGAGCAGGCCACGGTGGAGGAGTTGATCTCCCGGGTGCCGGTCCGGGCGGTCGAGGCACCGGCGGTGGCCGCGCTCAAACACGATGTACGGATGGCGAGCGTGCTGCGGCGCGCGGTGCGGGCACGGATCAGTGCGCCGACCGACTCGATCACCGTGTCGGACGGTTCGTTCCGCTGGCGGATCGGCGTGGAGCCGTTGCACCGGATCGTCGAGGAGACCCGCCGGGAAGGGCTGCCGTACGGCACGGGCCGGGAACGCGTCCAGGCTCGGGTGGTCAGCCTGCTGCAACGGCAGGCCGAGGCGCGGCGTGCGGAGTCGCCGAGCGATGCCTGGCTGCGTCGGATGAGCCGCTGCCGTCCGGTGCTCGACTTCCTGGACGCGGTCTGGCCGGCGCTCACCCCGGAAGGGCTGGTGCACAGCCTGTTCTCCGACCCGGTCCGGCTCGCCGCCGTGGCGGACGGGCTGCTCAGCGACGTCGAGCAGGCGCAGCTCACCTGGGCCAAGCCACCCCGCACGCCGAAGGCGACCCGCTGGACCGCCGCCGACGCGGTGCTCGTCGACGAGGCGACCGGGCTGCTGGAAAGGCTCCCCGGGTTCGGGCACGTGGTGGTGGACGAGGCGCAGGACCTCTCCCCGATGCAGTGTCGGGCCATCGCTCGGCGCAGCGAGGACGGCTCGGTCACGCTCCTGGGTGACCTCGCCCAGGGCACCGCGCCGTGGGCGGCGACGGACTGGCGGGAGTCCCTTGCCCACCTGGGCAAGCCGGACGCGGTGGTGGTGCCGTTGACCGTCGGATTCCGGGTACCGGCCGCTGTTGTCGCATTCGCGAACCTGCTGCTGCCGGCGCTCGCGGTGGACGTACCCCCGGCCGAGTCGCTGCGGCACGACGGCGGCCTGGACGTGCGTACCGTGACCGACCTGACCTCGGCGACGGTGGCCGAGGTGCGCGCGGCGCTCGCGCACGACGGTTCCGTCGGTGTGATCGCCGCGGACGACGCGGTCGACGGCCTGCGCGCGGCCCTGGCCGAGGCGGGTGTGGAGACCGCGACCGCCGACGACGTGGCGGCCGCGGAGCGGGTCACCGTGGTGCCGGCGACCCTGGTCAAGGGCCTTGAGTACGACCACGTGGTGGTGGTCGAGCCGGCCGCGATCGTCGCGGCCGAGCCGCGCGGGCTGCACCGGTTGTACGTGGTGCTCACGCGGGCGGTGTCCCGCTTGGCGGTGCTGCACGTCGCGCCGCTGCCCGCCCCGCTCGTCGGTGGGTCAGCCGGCTGACAGGGCCGCCGCGATCTCCCGCAACGGGCGGCCGGAGTCGGCGAGCGGCACGTGGAACGACAGCCACGACCCGTCGGCGAAGTCGAGCCGCAGCCGCTTCCAGTTCAACCGGTACCTGCCGAACCGGGCGGTGACGGCCGTGCGCGGCACCGACCCGAGCAGTTCGATGTCGGCCTGCGCCCGTTCGTCGGCCGCCGAGTTGGAGAGCAGGCCGACGGGTGCTGTCGCGCCGAGCAGCAACCGCTGGTCGGTGACGCCAAGCACGAGGTTGCGGATGCCGGAGCCCTTCGCCGCCACGGTCAGGGCCTGGTGCAGCACGGACGCCTGGGAGCCTGGTTCGCCTCGGCCTCCGACACCGAAGAAGAGCCAGTCGACGGCATTGTCCGCCCGACCAAAGGTGATGTTCGGTGACAGCACGTTGAGCAGGACACCCAGAAAGCCCGGCCCACCCGTGGCGGGCGGCGCCGACGGCTGCGGGGGCGGCGCCGGGGTCAGCCCTCCGCCCGCTCGGACCTGGGCCACCGCGCGCACCCGCTCCTCGACCGGCAGCAGTCGGGTGATCCCCTCGACGTACCGGGACCGGGTGTCGTCGGTCATCGGTGCTCCTCGTGATCGCCGGGTCGGCCAGAGGCGGCACCTGGCTCGCCGATGACCTCACCGACCAACTCGCGGACCTGGGCCGCGGCTGCCTCCTGGGCCCGGTTGGCTGCCGCGGTGAACTCTTCCGCCAGGGTGTAGGAGTCGAGTCGCATCGCCCGCGCGTTCAACTCGGTGGCAACGATCTTGCCGTCGGCGGCGGCGGTGACCCGGACCAGGCCGGAGTCGCTAACGCCCTCGGCGCTGCTCTGCTCCAACTCCGCCATCCGGTCGGCGAGTTGCCGCTGCCACCCGTCCAGGTTGCGGGCCAGCGCCTCGATCCGGTCCAGGGCGGGGAAGGTCATGGCTGCCTCTCAGTTCACGATGGAGTCGAAGATATTCTGCACACCCACGGTGTATGGGCCCAGGTCCTCGCGGTACGTGCCGTCCACCAGATAGTTGCGGTCCTTCTGCCCGTCGGAGATGTCGTGCAGGCCCACGCCGGTGTCCAGTAGCGCGCCACCGAAACCGGGGATGTTGACCGGCGAGACCTGGTTGATGGCGAACCGGCCAGGGAAGAGGGTCTTGAACTTCTCGACCTGGAAGGCACGCCCCTCGGCCGTCCAGCCACCCTTGCTGAGCACCTTGTACTGCTTCTTGCGCTTCTTGAGCTCCATGACGGTGTCCGCGTACTTGCGGAGCTGCCCGGCGACCTTGCCCAGTCGGGCGGCGAGGCGGGTGAGCACCTCGGCGAACCGGGCGACGATCTTGACCATCCGCCCCACGGTGGTGGCCAGCCGGGCCAGCACCCGAACCACGGTGGCGGCCAGCGAGACGCCGGCGCTCAACGCCGCCGCCACCGCCGCGATGATCACCTCGGTGAGGAACCAGAGCAGGAACTCGAGGATCAGCTCGACCAGCAGGTTGAAAGCGTCCACCGCCGCGTTCGCCGCCTCGACGAGCACCTCCTTGGTGCCGTCCAGCCCCTGCGCCAGCTCCTCGATCGCCGCCTCCACCGACTCCATCGAGGCGTGGAAGCTCTCGGCGGCGTCGCCCGTCCAGGCGCCGCGCAACCGGGCCCGGTCCGCGATCTGGTCACCGGCGATCTCCCGAACCGCCGCGCCAGTGTCCAGACAGAGCTGAGCGGCCCGCATCAGGTCGTCCGGCTCGCCGGCGACCAGCTCGAGCAGTTGCTCGAACGGCCAGAGCACCGCGTTGGACAGCGGCTTGAAGGGGTCGGGCGTGCCCGAGACGATCTGCTCGAAGTAGGTCTTGTTGCGCTGCAACGCCTCGGTGCTCACGCGGGCACCGACCCGCTCGACGCGCCGGGGCCACCCGACCAGGGGCCGGGTGCGATCACGTCGGGAGCTGGCGGTCGGCCCGGCACGAACAGGTCGGTGTTGGCCACGTCGGTGCCGGTGTAGGCGCCCGCGGTGTCGGTCAGCCCCTCCGCGATGTCCGCCATCATCTCGGCACCGTCGGCGAGACCTTGAAGGCATGCCTCGAACTGCTCTTCGTACGCCGCCGCGAGGTTGAACGACGCCGGCATCACCCCGAAGGCGTGCCGCGGCACGTGCCCGTCGCCGAAGGCGCGGTGCAGCTCGCGGAAGCGGGCCGCCCGATCCGTCGACCCTGCGGCGAACGCCAGCAGGGCCTCCGGTTGGACCTCCAGCTCGTTGTTCGGGCTCGACACGGACCCTCCCCAGTGGCCTGTGCGGCGGATCAGTCGCCGCGACTCCCACCATAGGCACTGCTCGCCGCGATCGGGGGTCCGGCGGGTGATGACGGGGCATCAGCTCTCAACTTTGTGCCGTAAAGTAGTTTGCGTGGACCCCGACGATGATCCTCCGCCCACCGACGCGGCGGCGGCACTCCAGCTGATCCAGGATCAGCGGTCGGCGACGGCACGCCGACTCGACCCCGATGCCCGCCTGCTCTACTGGCCCTGGGGCGTCGCCTGGCTGGTCGGCTTCGGGCTGTTCTTCCTCCGGTTCACCCCCGGCGACCGGGCGCTTGTCGACCTGCCGAGCTGGCTGCCGCTGACCGTCCTCTTCGTACTGCTGGTGGCCGCCGCCGTGGTGCAGGCGACGGCCCGGGAGCGGGCCTACGACCAGGTGACGGGTGACTCCGCCAAGCGTGGCCGCTGGTACGGGTACGCCTGGGGCCTGGGTTCGCTTAGCGTCTACGCGGGGCTCGGCCGCATCAGCGGGCACCTGCCCGACGACCTGGAGTCACTGCTCTGGTCGACCACCTCGGTCGGCCTGATCGGCGCGCTGCAGATGGCCGGCGGGGCGATCTGGCTGAACCGGGACCTGTTCCGCCTGGGCGTGTGGATCAGCGTGATCAACGTGGTCGGCGCAATCGCCGGGCCGGGTTGGCACGCGCTGGTCATGGCGGTGGCCGGCAGCGGCGGAATCCTGGTGGCCGGCGCGCTCGCCCGGCGGCGGCAGCGGCAGCAACAGTGACCGAACTCGACCCGGTCATCCACGCGCAGGCCCGACTGCGGGTGGTCGCCAGTCTCTCCGCCCTCGGCGACGGCGACCGGATCGCATTCCCCCGCCTACAGGAGCTGCTCGCGATGACGGCCGGCAACCTCTCGGTGCACCTGCGCAAACTCGAGGACGCCGGCTACGTGGAGATCAGCAAGACCCATCGTGGACGCACCCCGGCGACCCTGGTCCGGCTCAGCCGGCGCGGCCGGCTCGCGTTCGAGGAGTACACCGAAGCCATTCGCGCCCTGCTCGACCCCACCTCGTCGAAGGAGCAGCCATGACCCTCGCCCGCGCCGACCAGGCCAGCCGCCGGTACGGCAACGTCCTCGCCCTCGACCGTGTCGACCTGGAAGTCCAAGCCGGTGAGCTGGTCGGCCTGCTCGGGCCGAACGGCGCCGGCAAGAGCACCCTGATGAATCTTCTGATGGGTCTGCGCCGCCCCAGCTCGGGGCGGGTGGAGCTGTTCGGCGGCGACCCTCGCGACCCGGCCAGCCGACGGCAGATCGGGGTCACCCCGCAGGAGACCGGCCTCCCCGGCACACTGCGCGTCGGCGAGGTCGTCGACTTCGTCGCCGCGCACTACAGCGACCCGGTGCCCCGGGCCGAACTGCTCGACCGCTTCGGCCTCGACGACCTGGCCCGACGGCAGACCGGTGGGCTCTCCGGAGGGCAGCGCCGCCGGTTGGCGGTGGCGTTGGCATTCGTCGGTCGACCCCGGTTGGTGCTGCTCGACGAGCCCACCACGGGTCTGGACGTGGCCGCCCGGCACACCCTGTGGGACGCGATCCGGACCTTTCACGAGGACGGAGGCACCGTGCTGCTGAGCAGCCACTACCTGGAGGAGGTGGAGGCGCTCGCCCACCGGGTGGTGGTCATCGGGCAGGGTCGGGTGCTCGCCGACGACACGGTGGACGCGGTACGCGGCATCGTGGGCGTACGCCGGGTCAGCCTGGTCGCCGATCACCTGCCCGACCTGCCCGGGGTGGTCCGCACCGAACGGATCGACGGTCGACTGCACCTGCTCACCACCGACGCCGACGAACTGGTCCGAGCGCTCGTCACGACCCGGACGCCGTTCACCGACCTGGAGGTACGGCCGACCTCGCTGGAGGAGGCGTTCCTCGCCATCACCGGCGGAGACGCGTCCAGCGGCGACGCCGCAAGCGGGGCCGTGCCCGCCAGCGCCGGCCTACCCACCACCGCCGCTGCCGGCGGCCAGCCCACCACCGTCTGAGGAGGCCGACCGTGCAGCTCGCCCTGGTCCACGCCCGCTACCAACTGCTGGAGATCATCCGGATTCCGGTGGCCGTCTTCGGCAGCGCCTTCTTCCCGGCCGCCGCCATGATCTTCTTCGTGGTGCCGTTCGCCGGTGACGATCCGGTCGCTGCCACCTACGCCACCGCGTCGATGGTCACCTTCTCGGTGATGAGCGCCAACATCTTCCAGTACGGCGTCGGTGTCGCCGAGGACCGCGACCAGCCCTGGAACCCGTACACCCGAACTCTGCCGGCCGGGCCGGCGCCACGGTTCGCCGGCCGGGTGCTTGCCGGCCTGGCACTCACCTACCTCTCGCTGATCCCGGTCGTGGTGATCGGCGCGACGCTGACCGCGGCCCGGATCACCCCGGCGGCGTTCCTGCTGGCCCTCGGCACGGTGGCCGTCATCTCGGTGCCGTTCACGCTGATGGGGCTCGCCATCGGCTACTCGCTGCCGAGCAAGGCGGCGATCGTCGTCGCGCAGGTGGTCTTCCTGCCGCTGGCGTTCGGCGGCGGCCTGCTCTCCGCGCCGGGCGACGCGCCCGGGTTCATCGAGACGATCGCGCCGTACCTGCCCACCCGGGGTGCTGCCGAACTGATGTGGGCGGCGGTGGCCGACTACGCCGTGCAGCCGCTGGCACTGATCATGCTCGGTGTCTGGGTGGTGCTGCTCGCCGCGCTCGCCGGCTGGGCGTACCGGCGGGACGAGGGTCGCCGGTTCAGCTGACGATTCGTCCGTTTCCGCCCCGGGCTGCGGCGGGACGGTGCCAGGATTCCGGCAAGGGGGCCACCGTGGCCGCCCGGGCCGAGAGGGGTCTTGACGTGAGCACCGTCCCGCCGGGTACGCCCTGCTGGGCCGACCTGGCCACCCCGGACCTGACCGACGCGCGGCGTTTCTACCCGGAGCTGTTCGGTTGGACCGGCCAGGTCACCCCGGAACCCGAGGCGGGCGGTTACACGGTCTTCCTGCTCGACGGCAAGCCGGTGGCCGGCGCCGGCCCGCCCGCGATCCCGGACCAGATCCCGATCTGGTCGACGTACCTCGCCACCGACGACGCCGAACTGGTCGCCGGCCGCGTCGAACGGGCCGGCGGGCAGGTCGTCGTACCACCGTTCGAGGTCTTCGACCGGGGCTGGATGGCGGTCTTCGCCGACCCGGCCGGCGCCACGTTCAGCGTCTGGCAGCCGCTGGCCATGGCCGGCGCCGAGGTGTTCAACGTGCCGGGCGCGATGAGCTGGAACGAGCTGGTCACCCCCGACCCCGAGGGCGCGAAGGTCTTCTACGAGCTGGTGTTCGGCTGGCAGCCCGACGACCAGGCGGTGGGTGCGATGACGTACACCGGGTGGCGGCTCGGGACGCAGATCGTCGCCGGGATGATGCCACCGCTGGCCGACGACTTCCCGGCCGACCTCCCCGCGTACTGGACGGTGTACTTCGCGGTCGCCGACGCGGACGCCGCCGCAGCCCGCGCCTCCGAGCTGGGCGGAACGATCCTGGTCCCGCCCCGCGACATCCCGGCCGGCCGCTTCGCCGCTCTCCGCGACCCCCAGGGCGCCCTCTTCTCCGTCATCGACCTGGGCCCCTGACCCAGCGTCCGCGTGCTCAGGGTCGGGTGGGGCGGACGGGAACCACCAGGGGGCCGTGGGCTCCGGGGACCACCCGGACGCTGGCCCGGTAGTGGGTGGCGAGCAGTTGCTCGGTCAGCACCTCGGACGGAGTTCCGGCGGCCACCACCTGGCCGCCGGCGAGCATCACCATCCGGTCGGCGTACTCGCCGGCCAGCGAGAGGTCGTGCATCGTGGCCAGGACGGTCAGGCCGTGCTCGCGGCGCAACTGGTCGACGAGTTCGAGCACGTCCTGCTGGTGGCCGATGTCGAGCGCGCTCGTCGGTTCGTCGAGCAGCAGCAGCGTCGCGCCCTGGGCGAGCGCGCGGGCGAGGAAAACCCGCTGCCGTTCACCTCCGGAGAGGGTGGCCAGCTCGCGACGGTGGAAGCCGGTGAGGTCCAACCGCCCCAGCACCTCGTGCACGGCGTCGACGTCTGCGGTCGACTCCCGGCCCAGGGCCGGGATGTACGGGGTGCGGCCGAGCAGCACGTAGTCCAGCACCGACATACCGGGTGGCACCACCGGGGACTGCGCCACCGTGGCCACCACCCGGGCGCGGTCCCGACGGCGGAGTGCCGCGCTCGGCGTACCGAAGAGGGTGATCGCCCCCGGCGCGGGCAGCAGGCCGCCGACGGCGCGCAACAGGGTCGACTTGCCGGCGCCGTTCGGGCCGATCACGGTGACCCACTCGCCGACGGCGACGCTGAGGTCGACGCCGGCCAGGACAGGTGTGCCACCGAGGTCGACCTGCAACCCGCGCACCTCGACAGCCGGGACACCGACGGCGGGTTCGCGGCTCACGTGAGGGCTCGCCGAGCGGTGCGCAGCACGAGGACGAAGAACGGGCCACCCAGTAGGGCGGTCACCACGCCGATCGGCAGCTCGGACGGAGCGGCCACGGTGCGGGCCACCACATCGGTCAGCGCCAGGAACGCGCCGCCGAACAGCAGTGACATCGGCAGGATCACCCGGTAGCTGGATCCGGCGAGCAGCCGGACGGTGTGCGGCACGATGATGCCGACGAAGCCGATCAGACCGGTCGCGGAGACCGCCGCGGCGGTACCCAGGGAGGCGGCGGCGATCAACAGGTAGCGGGTGCGCTGCGGGTGCAGGCCCAGACTCCTCGCCTCGTCGTCGCCGACCGCGAGGACGTCCAGTTCGCGGCGGTGCAGGAGCACCACCACGGTGGTGAGCGCGGCGTACGGCAGCACCAGCAGCACGTCGTGCCAGCCGGCGGTAGCCAGCCGGCCGAGCAGCCAGGAGTACACCGGCTGGATGCTGTCGGCGTCGCGTTGCAGGAGGTACGTCTGCCCGGCGGAGAGGAACGCGGAGACCGCCACCCCGGCCAGGATCAGCATGGCAGGTGAACCGCGTCGCCCGCCGGCCGCGCCGAGCACGTAGGTCATCGTCACGGCGAGCAGCGATCCGGCGAACGCGGCAAGCGGAATGGTCATCGGTAGCCCGGACAGGGTGCCCTGCCGTCCGCCCCCGCCGAGGGCGATCGCCGCGGTGACCGCGAGGCCGGCACCGGCGGCCACCCCGAGCAGGTACGGGTCGGCCAGCGGGTTACGGAACACGCCCTGGTAGCAACCGCCGGCGAGGGCGAGCAGACCGCCGACGAGCAGGCCCAGCACGACGCGGGGCAGGCGCAGCTCGGTGACGATCGCGATCTCACGCTCGGTCAGTCCACTGTCGAGGTGCACCCCGGGAAGCAGGTTGAGCAGCTCGGCGGCGACGCTGCCCGGGGGCAGGCTCACCGGGCCGAGCGACACCCCGGCGACGAGCGCGACGAGTACCGCGAACAGCCCCGCGACCAGCCACCACATGCGCAGCCCGGCGGGCCGGGCCGCGGTGTGCGGCTCGGCCCGCTCGGTCGACTGCGGGGTTTCGGCCGGCCGGTCGGCCGGCGCCGGATCGGACATGTGTCGCGGCCCGGTCACCGACGGACGAGGGTCACGCGGGCACCTTGGCGACCGCGTCGATGATGACCCGGAGCAGGTCCACCACCCGCGGGCCCCAGCGGGAGGCGATGTCGTCGTCCAGGGCGACGACCTGGTTGTTCTTCACCGCGGTGAGCCCGGCCCAGCCGCTGCGGGCCTTGACCGTGTCGCCGCTCTGCTGGCAGCACTTGGCATCGGCCAGGAAGATGAAGTCCGGGTCGGCCTTGACGATGACCTCCTGGGACAGCTGCGGGTAGCCCGCGTTCTTGCCGTCCGCGTCGGCCGGGTCGGCGATGTTGGTCAGGCCGACCTGGCTGTAGAGCGAGCCGATGAAGGTCTTGCTGGTGGCGCTGTACAGCTCCGGGCCCAGCTCGTGGAAGTAGGTGAGCTTCTCGGCGCGCTGCGGCAGGTCCTTGACCAGCTTGGCGATGTCGTCCTTCATCCGGGTCACGACGTCGGTGGCCTGGTCGGCGTGCCCGGTCAGCGTGCCCAGCTCGGTGATCTGCCGGTACGAGTCGTCGAGCGTGGTCGCCGCCGGAGTCTGGTACACCGGGATCTTCAGCTTGCCGAGCTGGTCGACGATCTTGTTGCGGTCGTCGGAGAGCACCACGAGGTCGGGGTTCTTGCCGGCGATCGCCTCGGCGTTCGGCTGGAAGGCGGAGAGGTCGGTCTTGGGCGCGTCGGTCGGGTAGTTCGACTGGTCGTCGACGGCGGTCACCTGCGGGCCGGCACCGATCGCGAAGAGCATCTCGGTGGCGCTCGGCGACAGCACCACGATCTTCTCGGGACGCTTGTCGAGGGTGAGCGCGCCGACCGTGACCGGGTAGGCGGCGGCGGCCGTGCCGTTGCTCGGCTTGTCGGCGGCCTTCTCGGCGCAGGCGCCGAGGGCGAGCGCGGCGACCGCGAGGGACGCCGCGAAGAGCCGAGGGGTACGTCTGAACATGGGGCCTCCTGTCGGTCGAGGAGTGTGGTGCTTCGCCGACAGGGTCTTTCGTACGCCCGCCCACGAGGCGCCCTTCCTCGAGAGCGCGTTTCGCGACCGATCCGTAGGCGACCTGGCTCGTCCCCACCGTTGGGTGGGGCATCACAGTTGCGGGACAGCGCCGGGATGAGCACCGGCTTCGCTGCGGACTGGTCGCTAAGACGGTAGCGCACCGCCGGGACGTGCCGGATCGATCAAGGACCGATCAGCGCCGGTCGATTGCCGAGGGCGTGGCGCACGAGGGATATGTCCCGGATCTGGAGGCTCGGAGCGGGTGGTGGGGCCCCGTCGGGGCGGGACGGGGCCCCACCCGATCAGGAGGACGTGATGGTGACGTTGTCCACAGCCGCCTCCACCAGGCTGGCCCCGGACGCGTCCGCCGCTTCCACCAGGATGCGCACCGACTGGCCGGCGTACGGGGTCAGGTTGAGGTTGGCGACGGCCCAGCTCCCGTTGCGGTTGCTTGCCGCGCCGGCCTGGGTGAGCAGCGCCGTGGTGCCGCCGTTGTGCACCACGCTCACCCGCAGGTAGTCAGCCGACGAGGCGTTCGAGCCGTGCGCCAGGTACCAGGCGAGCGAGAGGGTGAGCGTGCCGGACGACGGCAGGGTCACCGCCGGGGACCGGGCGCTCGTCACGCCGCCGTCGACGTCGTAGTCACCGGCCGCCGATCCGGCCAGCCGGCCGGTGACCAGGTCGTTGGACCCGGCGTACGGGGTGAGCTGCTTGGCGCCGGAGGAGTTGGTCGCCTGCCCGGCGCCCCGCTCGAACGCGCCGACGGTTGCGGTGTCGGTGCCGGACGGGTTGATGGTCCAGCCGGTGGCCGTCTCGAAGGTGTCCGACCAGATCGTGGTGCCGCCACCCCCGCCGCAGTACTGCGCCTGCTTGCCGATGGCCCGGTACGGGCAGTCGGCGTACTCGCTGAGGATCAGCACCGCCTCCCGGTTGCGGGAGGTCTGCGCGCCGATCACCTCGTCGGGCGGGTAGAAACCGCCACCGCCGGACGAGCCGGGGTACATCTCGAAGGTGTACGCCCAGATGTTGTGGGTGGCCCACATCCAGTCGAGGCTGTCCCCGTCGGTGATGTAGAGGTCGCTCGACTGCTCCGGCGTGTAGTTGTTGGTGGCCGCCATCTGCTGTCCGATGGTGGCGAAGGTGTTGTACTGGTCCGCGTTCATCCCGGTCGCGGTGTTCGCCGTGGTGTAGCCGTACGGCCAGAGCACCAGCTCCGAGTACGTGTGGAAGTCGATGTTGGCCTTGATCTGCTGCACACCGCCGACCACCCGACCGTTGACGAAGTTGCGCAGCGCCTGCGTCTCGGGTGCGGAGAACGCCGACGGCCCCCGGTAGGTCTCCGACGAGGTGCTGCCGGACGACCCACCGCAGCAACCCCAGTTGTAGGACCAGTTGCGGTTCAGGTCGGTGCCGACGTTCGACGAGCCACTGTTGGGCTGCCGGTTCTTGCGCCAGGAGCGGTACGAGCCGGTGGCGATGTCGTGCTCGCTGCCGTCCGGGTTGACCGTCGGCACGATCCAGAGTTCCCGGCCGTTGACGATGTTGGTGATCCGGGAGTCACTGCCGTAGTTGTCGGTGAAGAGGTTGAGCAGGTAGATCGCCATCTCGACGGTCAGGTGCTCGCGGGCGTGCTGCTGGGAGTTGAACAGGATCTCCGGCTCGTTCTCGTCGGTGCCGACGTTGTCGGAGATCTTCACCGCCATCAGGTCGCGGCCCTCGTACGACGAACCGATGCTGATCTTGCGGGCGATGGCCGGGTGGTCGGCGACCACCTGGTTCACGACGGCGGTCAGTTCCGCGTAGTCGTGGTAGTTGGAGTCGGCCGGCGGGAATGCCTGCGTGCCGATCTCACCGGCACCGCGCTCGGCGTTCGGCGGCGGGGCGAGCGGTTCCAGCCGGAAGCCGAGCTTGCCGATCGCGGCGGCCTCGGCCGCGGTGGCCGAGATGTGCAGCACGCCGTGTTCGGAGTAGTCGATGGCGGCTCCGGTGCGGGCCACCGCGTTGCGGTCGGCGAGGGTCCGGGGCCCGAGCACCCGGTAGCCGGCGGCGGCGGCCGGCTCGGTGGCGCGGTCCGGTGCCGGTCGGGCGGCGACCGGACCGGCGGCGACGGTGACGATGCCCAGCCCGGTGACGACAGCGAGCACCAGGACACGGCGGAGGGGGTTGGGTGGGCGGAGGGCCATGGACTACCTCCTCGATGGGCGGGAGATCCCGCTCGGTGAAGCACACTTCACCATCTGTCACATGGTCATATCAATATTGATCGCTTTGTTTGCCATCCCAGGCGGATCATCACGGCGGCAATGATTTTCCACCTATCAACATCTGGCGAAACTTCCCTCCAAGCGGAAAACTGACCAGCGACGATGCCCCCTCGACACCGCGGAGCACCCATGGCCAGATCCCGCCTGCGCGCGGCCGCCCTCGCCGGCGTCACCACGCTCACCCTGCTCACCAGCGCCGCGCCCGCGCTGGCGGCACACCCGCCCGCTGCCACCCACGACGAGCAGATCACCTACCAGGACTGGTCCGGGCCCGCCGACTGGCACCGGGGCAGCCGGGCCGGCACCCGCGTCGTGCCCGGCGCCCGCGCGGGCGTCACCCTGGCCCGCCCGGCCGGCACCACGGAGTACGCCGACCCGCACACCGGCGCCACCCGCACCTGGGAGTACGGCACCTGGACCTCGCCGGTGACCCGGATCGGGTTCGACGCCACCGAGCTGATCGCCTCCTGGAACGCGGAGACCCCGGCCGGCACCTGGATCCAGGTGGAGATGCAGGGCAACTACACGAGCGGCGACCAGACCCCGTGGTACGTCCTGGGTCGCTGGGCGTCCGGCGACGCCGACATCAAGCGAACGAGCGTCGACCGGCAGGGCGACCCCTGGTCGTCGATCTGGACCGACCCGTTCAGCATCGACGACGCCGCAGCCGGGGTGCTGCTGCGGTCGTACCAGCTCAAGCTCACCCTCTACCGGGCACCCGGCCAGACCGCCGCGCCGGTGGTGCGGATGCTCGGCGCGATGAGCTCCACCGTGCCGGACCGGTTCAGCGTGCCGCCGAGCGCCGGGCACATCGCCTGGGGCGTCGAACTGCCGGTGCCGCGTTACTCGCAGAACGTGCACGCCGGGCACTACCCCGAGTACGACGGCGGCGGCGAGGCGTGGTGCTCACCCACCTCGACCGAAATGGTGGTCGAGTACTGGGGTCGCAAGCCGTCGGCGGCCGACACCTCCTGGGTGGACCCGACCTACCCCGACCCGACGGTCAACCACGCCGCCCGGATGACCTACGACTACGCGTACGACGGCGCGGGCAACTGGCCGTTCAACACCGCGTACGCGGCGAGCTTCCCCGGGCTGGAGGGTCGGGTGACCCGGCTGCACTCGCTTGACGAGCTGGAGCGTTTCATCGCCGCCGGCATCCCCGTCGTGACCAGCCAGTCCTTCCTCGCCAGCGAGCTGGACGGGGCGAACTACGGCACCTCCGGGCACCTCTTCGTGGTGATCGGCTTCACCGCCGACGGCGACGTGATCGTCAACGACCCCGCCTCGTCGAGCAACGACGTGGTGCGCAACGTCTACAAGCGTGCGCAGTTCGAGCAGATCTGGCTGCGGACCAAGCGCACAAACGCCAGCGGAGGCACCTCCGGCGGCTCCGGCGGCATCGCCTACCTGATCAAGCCCACCACAAAACCCTGGCCCAAGGCCCCCAACTCCACCACCTGGTAACCCCCCCCACCCCCCACCCCCCCCACGCCCCCCGCCCTCAGGCGGGTGATCAAGAGGTTTGCGTCACCGGAAGGGCCTTCCGTGACGCAAACCTCTTGATCAACGCGAGGGCTGGTCAGCGCGAGGGCTGGTCAGCGCGAGGGCTGGTCAGCGCGAGGGCTGGTCGGGGGTTTGGGTGGGGGGTTCGTCTTCGCCGGCCAGGGCGGAGCGGAGGCGTTCCTTCTCCGCGCGGCGGCGCTCGGTCGACTCGGCGATCTCCCCGGCCATCTCGTCCCGCCAGCCACGCAGCAGGAAGAAGGAGAGCGCGGCGGAGAACACCAACGCCAGCATCAGCTTCAGGAACACGTTCATGTCGACAAGCCAGAGGCCCGCCAGCACGGCGACGAACAGCCCGATCCGGCCCAGCGTGTACTTGAGCGCGGCGCTCACCTGCACCACTCCGTTCTCTCCGTCGCCCGCCACTGCCGGCGGAAGGATCGAGCCGCCCCGGTGGGCGGTCGCGGTCAGCCGGTCCGGCGGGCCAGCCAGCGGACGCCCGGGAACCAGAGGGCCGCGTACGCCACGGTGAACGCGCCCGCCGCCAACGCGCCGGAGAGCAGCGGCGGCAACCCCGCGCCCAGACCGGCGATCAGCAGCCCGGCGAACACCCCGACGGCAGCGGCGACCACCGCCGCCACCACCCGGGCCGCGCCGAACTCCCAGGCCCGGAAGTCGTCCCAGAACAGCCAGGCCGGCAGGATCACCGCCAGCCAACCATTCGTGTGCCCGAAGTCGCCGGCGCCCATCGAGGCGAACGCCCAGTCGAACAGCACCAACGCGAGCACGCCGATGACCAGGCCGGCCAGGCACACCCCGAGAAGGTCGCCCAGGGTACGGATGTGCCCGTCGGCGTCCCGGCGGGGAAACCCGCCCTGCTGCTCAGGTCCTCGTTGCTCGGTCATCGACTGCGAGGGTACGTGGTGGCTCAGGCCCAGACCTGCTGCGGCTCGGCGCGCCGCTGCGCCAGCGACGGCGCCTTGTCGTACTCCCGGACCACGTTGTAGCGGGTGTCCCGCTCGACGGGCTGGAAGCCGGCGTCCCAGATCAGGTGCAGCAGGTCGTCGCGGTGCATGGTGTTCGGGGTGCCGTACGAGTCGGCGTCGTGCGTGATCTTGTATTCGACGACGGAGCCGTCCAGGTCGTCCACGCCGAAGTTCAGCGAGAGCTGAGCCACCGACAGCCCGTGCATCACCCAGAAGTTCTTCAGGTGCGGCACGTTGTCGAAGAGCAGCCGGGAGACGGCGAACGTCTTCAGCGACTCGGCCGGCGAGGCCATCGTGGTGCGCGCCTGGATCCGGTTACGGATCTTGCCGTCCGCCGAGTCGACGAAGTCGTGCTGGTAGCGCAGCGGGATGAAGACCGCGAAGCCGCCTGTCTCGTCCTGCAACTCGCGCAGCCGCAGCACGTGGTCGACGCGGTGCCGGGGCTCCTCGATGTGCCCGTACAGCATGGTTGCCGGGGTCTTCATGCCCTTGCTGTGTGCCAGGGCGTGGATGCGCGACCAGTCCTCCCAGTGGCAGGCGTGGTCCACGATGTGCTGCCGGACCTCCCAGTCGAAGATCTCCGCGCCACCACCGGTCAGCGACTCCAGGCCGGCGTCCATCAGCTCGTCGAGGATCTCGTCGGCGCTCAGGCCGCTGATCTTCTCGAACCACTGCACCTCGGTGGCCGTGAAGCACTTGAGCTTGACGTTCGGCAGCGCCGCCTTCAGCTCGCGCAGCACCTTCGGGTAGTAACGCCAGGGCAGCGTCGGGTGCAGGCCGTTGACGATGTGCAGCTCGGTGAGCTGCTCGTCCTCCATCTCCTTGGCCTTGCGGACCGCCTCGTCGATGCGCATCGTGTACGCGTCCTTCTCGCCCGGCTTGCGCTGGAAGGAGCAGTACGCACAGGAGGCCGAACAGACATTCGTCAGGTTGAGGTGCCGGTTGACGTTGAACATCACCCGCTCACCGTTCAGCTCGGTGCGCTTGTGGTGGGCCAGCCGCCCCAGCCAGGTCAGGTCGTCGCTCTCGTAGAGGGCGATCCCGTCCTCGCGGGTCAGCCGCTCACCGGCGTACACCTTCGCTTCGAGCTCACGCTTGAGTCCGGCGTCCATGGCACGTCCCTTCCACCTGCGGTCCGGATCGAGCGTACGTCGCGACGCCGACGGTGCCGGCGGCACGGTCGCCGGCAGCGACCCACTTCACCAGACTCTCAGGCTCCCGTAACCCGACAACGCATCGACATGAGTGGCGAGGTGCGGTAGTAACAAGGTGGGGCGGAACACACACACTGGTACCGTCCCGGCGGTCGCGCCCACCGAGCGCGGCGACGAGCAGTCGGACGGGGAGCGGAATGGTCTACAGCGGGCGCGGGCGACGGATGCGACGACGGAGCCCGGTGATCTCGCCGGTCCTGCGTCCGAAGCTCTGGGCCGCCCTGCTCAGCGCGATCGCCGCAGCCGTGCTCGCCACCCCCGCGTACGCCGAGCCCGGCGTGCCGAGCACGGTGCCGGACACCGGCTCGCGACCGGCGGTCACCGGCTCGATCCAGCTCCCCGGCGGCCCTCCGGTCGCTGGCGTGCCCGCCCCGCCGGTGGTCAACATCGGCAACGGCCCGCTGGCCGCCGCGATCTCCGCTGGCGAGGTCCAGGTCGGCGCGCTCGGCGAGGCGTTACTGGTGAGCCGGCAGAAACGCGTCGACGCCCAGGCGCAGGTCACCACGGCCGGCAAGGCGCTGGCGACCGCGCAGGACGCCCTGCTGCGGGCCCAGCAGACGGCCGACACCGCAGCCGCCGAGGCCATCAAGGAAGCCGCCGCGCTGCCGCCGGGCGACCTCGCCCAGGACATCCGTGGTCTGAGCCGCCTCCAGCAGATCACCCGCGGCGAGAAGGTCGACGGCGGCACCACAGGCGTGGCCGGGGAGCTGTCCCGTGCCCGTGCCGGTGAGCAGGCCGCGTACCAGGCGCACACCCAGGCCAAGGAGCTGCTCGCCGCCGCCGAGACCGAGTTCACCACCGGTGAGACGGCGCTTCGTACCGCCGAGGCGAGCCTGCTCAAGCTGCGCCGCGACAACGCCGCCGCGCTGATCGAGATCGAACGGCAGCAGGAGGCCGCCGAGCAGCAGGTCGGCGCCGGCTACGTCTCCAACCAGAACATCAGCGGCATGGCCGCGCACCCCCGGGCACTCGCCGCCGTCCGTTACGCGCTCGCCCAACTCGGCGACCCGTACAAGTGGTCCGAGGAGGGGCCGGACGAGTTCGACTGCTCCGGGCTGATGTGGGCGGCGTACCGGTCCCCCGGTGCCGACTACTTCGACCTGCCCCGGGTCTCCCGCGACCAGTACGCCGCCACCCGTGGCCGTACCGTTCCGCAGAGCGCGCTGCTCCCCGGCGACCTGCTCTTCTTCGCCTCGGGCAGCAGCTGGACGACGATCCACCACGTCGGCATGTACATCGGCAACGGCAAGATGGTGCAGGCGCCCACCACCGGCGACGTCGTCAAGATCTCGGTCGTCCGCTGGACCCGGCTGTACGCCGCCACCCGGGTGATCGGCGCGGTGCCGGCGCCGGTCGTGACCAACCCGACCCCGCCCGTTTCGACCCCGAAGCCGCCGCCCACGCCGACGCCGACGCCGACGAAGACCACCAAGCCGACGCCCACGCCGACGCCCACGCAGACCACCAAGCCCACGCCGACGCCCACGCCGACGAAGACCACCACGCCGACGCCGACGCCGACGCTGACGACCAGCCCGACGCCCACGCCGACCAAGAGCGGCACGCCGAAGCCGACGGACGGCCCGAGCAACACCCCGACGACGCTGCCCCCGGCGCCGACCAACGCGCCGGGCAGCATGTCTCCGACGACCACGCCGAAGGCCAGCACCAGCGCGACGGGCAGTGGCAGCGCGACGGGCAGCCCCAGCACCGCGGGCTGATCCGCCACGACCGACTCCGGCTGTCCGCTCGGGAAGATCTGTGGCACCGTGACAACCAGGCACATCCGGCTCGACGTCACGGGTCCGGGTGCGAGCATGGCGCGGAGGGCGGAAATGGCCGAGCAGAGAGATCCGGCGGAGACTGTCGACCCCGTGGTCGACCAGGCCGGCCCACCAGGGCCGGACACCGCCGACCCGGTGGCCACCAACGACACCGGCCCGGCAGACGCCAGCCCGGCGGCCTCCAGCCCGGCCGACACCGGCTCCGCTGACGGCGACGCCCGCCCGTCGGGCACCGACTCCGCACTGGTTGTCGCGAACGCCTCGACCGACGTCGACGACGTACCCGCCCCCGACGACGACGTAGCAGCCGGCGACGACGCTCCCGCCGGTGTCGACGCCGCATCCCACGACAGGGCCGCGGACGTTTCCGGGACCTCCGTCGGGACGTCGGCCGCTGTCGACGCCGGTCCGGGCCCGGCCGCCGCACCGGTACGCGCACGCGCGAGCGTGGTGACCGCCGGGGCTCTCCGCAGCGACCTGCCGGCAAGCACCCCGGTCACCGCGACCACCTACCGTGCGAAAGGCACGACCAGCCCAGCCGACGTGTCGTTGCCGGGGCAGCGGAACGACTCGCCCGCACCGGCCCGGGCCAGCGCCACGGTGCCGAGCAGCAGCCGCAGCACGGCCGCTGCCCTGGGCACCCCGAACCTTCCCGAGAGCACACCCGGGGTCTACCGAGCTGCTCCGGTAGCAACCGAGCCGACCCAGTCCTCGACTCCGGAGCCGGAGCCCACGCCACCCGGTCCCGGGCCGACCGAGCCGCCGCCAGCGGAACCGGAGCCCGCACCGGCCCCGGGTCCGTACCCGCCCGGTCCGACGCCGACGCCGGGCCCCCGACCCACGCCGCCGCCCGGTCCGGTCCCGCCCGTTCCGGGGCCGCCCAGCCCACCGCCCTCACCGGTGCCGCCGATGCCCGGTCCGCCGTCGCCACCCGTGCCGAGCCCGCCGCTGCCACCGCCCGGTCCGCCGGTGCCGGCACCACCGGCTCCGCCCGGCCCGATGCCGGCACCGCCGTTTCCGCCGCCGCCGGCGATGACCGACCCGCCAGGGGTACGGGCCACCGCTTCGGTCTCCGCACCGCCGGCCGGGTGGCCGTCCGCCCCCGGGGCGACCCGCCCGACATCCGCCCCCGGATGGACCGGAACGGCCGCCGCCGCACCGCCGGTGGTGCCCGCGCCCGCCCTGCCGAGCTGGCCGCCGTCCACCACCGGGACTGCGTCGTCGACCCGGAACAGCAGCGGGGACTCCCGAACGACCGCGCCGCCGAGCAACCCGGGCGGTGGTTTCGCCGGACGGGAATCGGCCGGAGCCCGCGGTGGACGACACGATGGCACCTCCGACCTGGCCGGCACCGTCTACGGCGACGGCGAGGGGGTCGGCTTCACCACGATCGCGATTCCCGCCAACGCGGTGGAGACGTCCGGCTCGTTGACCGGGCACATCCTGGCCCAGGGTTGGTCGGACACGACGGCCGAACGGTCCAGTAACGCCCGGGTGATGATCGTCCTGGCCGCTGCCCTGGGGCTGCTGGTGGCGATCAGCGTCGTGGTCGTCCTGCTGGCCGGTGACGCCCTGGACGGTCTGGTGGGCAGCGTGCTCAAGGGGTGAGTCGGCGATGGTGAGTCCGCCCACTACCCTCGGTCAACCGACTGGCGGCTGCGGCGGACCGCCGTACACTGGTTGGGATCACTGACCCGGCGCGCGTGGTGCGTGCCCCTGGGCGATCTTGCGGGCGATCCGGCGGTAAAGCCGCGGCGGGCCATCGCGAAGATGCGCCCCGCTCGAAAGGTTTTTTTTGACCACCTCTGCTGACCCCAGCACCGTTTCGTCCGTTTTCAACTCAGTCTCCGCGACCGATGTCGCGCGGGAGCAGCTCGACGTCGTCCCCGGCGAGGCCGGCACCGAGCAGGTCGAGCCGACGGAGACCGTCGAGCCGATCACCTTCGCCTCCCTCGGCCTGCCCGAGCCGGTGGTCCGCGCGCTTGCGCAGCAGGGCATCACCAGCCCGTTCGAGATCCAGCGGGCCACCGTTCCGGACGCACTCGCCGGTCGCGACGTGCTGGGCCGCGGGCAGACCGGGTCGGGCAAGACGCTCGCCTTCGGCCTGCCGGTGATCGCCCGGCTGTCCAACCGCAACCGGGCCCGGCCGATGCGCCCGCGCGCCCTGATCCTGGTGCCCACCCGCGAGCTGGCCATGCAGGTCAACGACGCGCTGGTGCCGTTGGGCAAGGCCGTCGGCATCTTCCTCAAGACCGCCGTCGGCGGTGTTCCGTACGACCGCCAGATCGACGCGCTGCGCCGTGGCGTGGAGATCATCGTGGCCACCCCGGGCCGGCTCGGCGACCTGATCGAGCGGGGCATCTGCCAGCTCGACGACGTCGAGGTCACGGTGCTCGACGAGGCTGACCAGATGGCCGACATGGGCTTCCTGCCCGAGGTGACCGAACTGCTGGCGAAGACTCCCGCGGACGGTCAGCGGCTGCTCTTCTCGGCCACTCTGGACGGTGACGTCGACGCGTTGGTCAAGCGGTTCATGAACGACCCGGTCACCCACTCCACCGCGCCGTCCACCGCCTCGGTGTCCACCATGGACCACCACATGCTGTTGATCCCGCCGCACGAGAAGTTCCCGGTGGCGGCCTCGATCGCCGCCCGGGACGGCCGGACGATGGTCTTCGCCCGTACCCAGCTCGGGGTGGACCGGCTGGTCGAGCAGCTCGCGGCCGTCGGCGTACGCGCCGGTGGTCTGCACGGCGGTAAGACCCAGCGGATGCGTACCAAGACGCTCGCCGAGTTCCGTGAGGGCCGGATGAACGTGCTCGTCGCCACGGACGTGGCGGCCCGGGGCATCCACGTCGACGGGGTCACCCTGGTGCTGCACGTCGACCCGCCGAAGGACCCCAAGGACTACCTGCACCGCGCGGGACGTACCGCCCGGGCCGGCGAGTCGGGCGCGGTCGCCACGCTGGTGCTGCCGAAGCAGCGCCGCACCACCCTGGCGATGATGGAGAAGGCCGGCGTCGCGCCGGCCGAGACCCGGGTCCGGGTCGGCGACGCGGCGTTGGCCGAGCTGGTCGGCGCACGCGAGCCCAGTGGCGTCCCGGTCCGCGTCGAGGCGGAGCCGCGGGGCTACGGCGACCGCTCCGGCGGCCCGCGCCGGTTCGACGACCGCTCCGGTGGCCCTCGTCGGTTCGGTGACCGCACCGGGGGCGAGCGCCGCTTCGGCGACCGGCCCCAGGGCGACCGGCGCTACGGCGACCGGCCCCAGGGTGAGCGCCGCTACGGCGACCGGCCCGAGGGCGAGCGCCGCTACGGCGACCGTCCGCAGGGCGACCGGCAGTACGGCGACCGCCCCCAGGGCGAGCGCCGCTACGGCGACCGTCCGCAAGGCGACCGGCAGTACGGCGACCGCCCGACCGGCGAGCGCCGCTACGGCGACCGCCCCCAGGGCGACCGGCAGTACGGCGACCGCCCGCAAGGTGACCGGCAGTACGGCGACCGCCCGCAGGGCGAGCGGCGTTACGGCGACCGGCCCACCGGCGAGCGGCGTTACGCCGATCGGGACACCCGGGGTTACGGCGACCGGCCGCAGGGCGAGCGCCGGTTCGGCGACCGGCCGCAGTTCGGCGACCGGGACGGCCGACCGAGCGGTGAGCGGCGCTTCGGCGACCGCGACGCTCGGGGTGGTTTCCGCTCGGAGAGCCGGGGCCGCGACGACCGGCCCCGCGACGACCGCCCGCGTGACGACCGGCGCGGTTTCGGCGGGCGACCGCCGGCGCGTACCCACTGATTGATCCACCGAACGCCGTCGCGAAGCCTGGGCTTCGCGGCGGCGTTCGCGCATGTCCTGCCGATGTCGACACGGTCGCGTAACGTCCGCCTCATGCCGACCATGCCGAAGACGATCTTCTGGTCCCGGACGGACACCGCCGGCAGCGAGCAGGTGCTGCTCGACGACGGCCGCGGGTTGGCGGCCCGGGGCACCCTGCTCGCCGTGGACCCGATCCCGTGGACCGCCCGCTACCAACTGAGCACCACGCCGGACTGGGCCACCACCCGGGTAGAGGTCGAGGCCGAGGGTCTCGGCTGGCTGCGCCGGGTGACCCTGGAGCGGGCCGCCGGCCGGTGGCGGGTGACCACCGCCGAGCAGGGCGACCTGGACGCGGCCCTGGTCGCGGCCGGTCACCCCCGGGCCGGTCTGCCCGGGACCGACGACCCGGACCGGCTGGCCGACGCGTTCGACGTCGACCTGAGTGGCTCACCGCTGTTCAACACCCTGCCGGTCCACCGGCTCGGGATTCCGGCCGAGCCGGCCGACGTGGCACACCGGATCACCGTCGCCTGGGTGCTGCTGCCCGGCCTGGAGGTGGTGCCGGCCGAGCAGGTCTACACCGGGCTCGGGCCTGGTCGGGTGCGCTTCGCCAGCGGCACCTTCAGCGCCGACATCGATCTGGACGACAGCGGCTACGTGGTGCGTTACCCCGGGCTGGCCGAACGGATCGACCCACGCTGACCGGCGCTCAGACGGGCCGAGCCCCGCTGACCGCCTGAGGCGGCCAGGCCCGGCCGACCCGCGCTCAGACGGGCCAGGCCCCGCTGGCCAGGAAGCGGTCGATCGTGGCCAGGTGCGGGGTCAGGTCGAGGCCCTGGGCGGCCACCCAGTCGTCGGCGTAGTAGGTGTCGGCGTACCTGTCGCCCGGGTCGCAGATCAGGGTGACCACCGAACCGGTCCGACGCTCGGCGAGCATCGCCGCGATCAGGCCGAACGCACCCCACAGGTTGGTGCCGGTGGACCCGCCCACCCGGCGGCCGAGCAGCGCCGAGCCGGCGCGCATGGCGGCGAGCGACGCCGCGTCCGGCACCTGGACCATCCGGTCCACCACCGAGGGCACGAACGACGCCTCCACGGTGGGACGGCCGATCCCCTCGATGCGGGAGCCCTTGCCGGTCCGCACCGACCAGTCGGCCGCCTGCCAGGCCGGGTAGAACGCGGAGTTCTCCGGGTCGACCACGCAGAGCTTCGTGGCTAGCCGGCGGTACCTGGCGTACCGGCCGATTGTCGCGCTGGTGCCGCCGGTGCCGGCGCCCACCACCACCCAGGCCGGGATGGGGTGCCGCTCCAGCTCCAACTGCGCGTAGATCGACTCGGCGATGTTGTTGTTGCCCCGCCAGTCGGTCGCCCGCTCGGCGTAGGTGAACTGGTCCATGAAGTGCCCGCCGGAGTCCTCGGCGAGCCACCGGGCCTCGACCACCACACCTGCCGGGTCGTCGACCAGATGGCAGCGGCCGCCCTGGAACTCGATCTGCGCGATCTTCTCCGGCGAGGTGGAAGCGGGCATCACCGCGATGAACGGCAGGCCGAGCATCCGGGCGAAGTACGCCTCGGAGACCGCGGTGGAACCCGACGACGCCTCGACGATCGTGGTGCGCGGCCCGATCCAGCCGTTGCAGAGCCCGTAGAGGAACAGCGAGCGGGCCAGTCGGTGCTTCAGCGAGCCGGTGGGGTGCGACGACTCGTCCTTGAGGTAGAGGTCGATCCCCCACTGCCGGGGCAGCGGGAACGGCAACAGGTGGGTGTCGGCCGACCGGTTCGCGTCCGCCTCGACGGCGGCGATCGCCTCGGTCACCCAGGTCCGGCCGGCCTCGTCGCACCTGTCGAGATGAGTCACGTTCGAGAACCTAGCAAGCAGGTCAGCGTTGGTCAGCGCCGGTCCGACGGCGTTGGCGGCGCTGACCTGCCCGGCCGGCGGCGCGGACGAGCGGGGTGAGCGCGACGGCCAACCTGGGTAGCGCGTCCAACAGCCGCACCTGCGCTCCCCGCCAGCGGGGCAGGCTGACCACCGGACGTGGCCGACGGGCCAGCCGGACCGCCCGGGCCGCCACCCGCTGCGCGGTGAGCATCGACCCGGTGAACGAGGACACCGCCCCCGGATCGTCCAGCCGGTCGTGCAGCATCGGGGTCCAGATGCCGTCCGGGCAGAGACAGGAGACGTGCACCCGCCGGTATCCGGCCATCCGCAGGTCGGACAGGGTGCCCAGGCTGAACGCCAGCAGGGCGTGCTTGCTCGCCGCGTACACCGTCTCGCCGGGTGCGGCGACGAGCCCGGCCAGCGAGACGACGTTGAGCACGTGGCCGTGGCCCTGCGTACGCATCAGGGTGAGCGCGGCGAGGGTGCCGTTGACGGCCCCGAGGGTGTTCACGTCGAACACCCGACGGCGGGTCGTCGCGTCGTGCTCCCACGACGCCCCGGTGACCAGGATGCCTGCGTTGTTGACCCAGAGGGCGAGGTCGCCCCGGCTCGCCGCCTGCGCGGCGACGGCCGCGCAGGCGTCCTCGTCCCGGACGTCCAGGGCTGCCGACCAACCGCCGAGCGGCGCCGCGGCGGTCCGCACCGCCGCCGGGTCGAGGTCGGTGAGCAGCACCGACCAGCCGTCGGCGTGCAGCGCGGTCGCGATGGCACGGCCCAGGCCGCCGGCAGCGCCGGTCACGACGGCCACGGGACGCACCGGCGGGGTCATCGGCGCACGCTACCGCCGGCCGCCCGGGCGACACCGGGGGTACGCGGCCGTCAGGCCGCCGGCGGGCCCACCGGCTGGGGGCGGTTCTCCCACTTCGTGGAGAGCGCGATGGCCGTCCGGGTGGAGGCGACGCCGGGCGTCCGGTTCAACCGCACGATCAACTGCTCCAGCTCGGCGATCGTGCCGACCCGCGCCTTGAGGAGGAAGGATTCCACGCCGGCCATGAAGTAGCAGGACTCGATCTCGGGCAGCACCCGCAGTGACTCGAGCATGTCGTCGCTGTCGGCGCCGGAGTCCTCGACGATGCCGATCAGCGCGGTGACGCCCAACCCGATCGACTCCGGCGCCACGTCCGCCCGGTAGCCCCGGACCACCCCGCTGCTCTCCAGCTTTCCGACCCGCTCGTGCACGGCCGGGGCCGAGAGGCCCACCTGCCGGGCCAGCTCGGCGTACGAGAGGCGCGCGTTGCCGCGCAGCAGGTCGACGAGGCTCAGATCGATGGCATCCACAGGGAGTGACCCTAACTGCTCAGGCGTAACGTGAGACCCTCGGCACCCGTTGGACTGAGCGGTGAGTCACTGTTCGCAAACCGCCGGTCAGGGCTGAGGTAGCACCAGTAACATTACTAACTCCTCACTCAGTGCATTTTTCGCGTTTGGGCGGACAGGCCATGTCCCCGGTGCTGTAATTGCCATACGTCCCTCATGACGGCTCTGGGCTACGCACCAGCCGGGGGCAGTGTGTTCAGCCGGGGGCTTCGTCGACGCGAGGAGGGGGCTGTGGACACTGGAGATCGCCTGCTGACACCGGGTGAGGTCGCCGCGCTGTTTCGGGTAGACCCGAAAACTGTGACGAGATGGGCGGCGGCCGGCCGGATAGGAAGCATCCGGACTCCAGGCGGGCATCGCCGGTTTCGGGAATCCGAGGTGCGAGCCCTGCTTGAGGGGGAGGGCATGCTTGACGAGGTGGATGAGGTCGGAAAGCCACGAAATGTGGGGCCGGCCGCGTCCACCGGGCCGGGTCCGGCCAACGCCGGCATGTACTGAACTGGTGCGGACAACGCCACGCGGACCGGACACCAGTCCGGTCCGCGTCCCGCTTCGGCCAACCGCCGGGCGGCAGCAGCACACGTGCTGAGCCGACCAACGGGCCTCAGCACGCGCGGACGGGCTCAGTCGCGCGCGGCGCCGAGCTGGCCGGACCACCGCCGGAACAGGGTGTGCGGGACACCCAGTGCGTCAAGCACCTTGCCGGCGACGAAGTCGACCAACTGTTGGGCGCTGGCCGCCGCCCCGGCACCGTAGAAGCCGGGGCTGGCCGGCAGCACGACCGCGCCCGCGTCGTGCAGCGCGATGAGGTGCTCCAGGTGGCTGCGGGTCACCGGAGTCTCCCGGGGGACCATCACCACGGGGCGGCGCTCCTTGAGGTTGACCTCGGCAGCGCGCTGCAACAGGTCCTTGGACAGCCCGATCGCGACGCCCGCGCAGGCTGCCGTGCTGGCCGGGACCACTGCCATCCCGCGTACCCGGTAGGAGCCGCTGCTCGGCCCGGCGGCCAGGTCACCTGCGGGCCAGTGCCGCACGTCCGCCGCGGCCAGGTCCCGGTCGAGCCACGCGGCGAGGTCCTCGGCCCAGTGCCCGTCCCGGAAGGGTCGGCCGGTCTCGTCGAGCACGGTGAGTCGCGCCGCCCGGGAGACGATGAGGTCCACCGGCTCGCCCGCGTCGAGCAGTCCGCCGATGACGGCCGCCGCGTACGGCGTACCGGAGGCACCGGAGACGCCGATCACCCATGGTTCCCGCATGCCCCCAGCCTGCCTGGTCCAGGCGGTCGGCGGATGGGCACCCCCGGGGATGATCCGATCCGACATCGTCCGCGGGTAGCTGCGCATCCGACCGTCCTGAGATGCTGCCGCTGGTGACCCGCACCGGAACGATCTCGTAGGGGAGGCATCGGTGACGACCGGCGAGATCCTCCGGACGCTGCGCGCCGAATGTCCGATCCCGCCGCGGCTCTCGCCGCACGCCGACCGTGTGCAGGACTGGTTGCTCGGTCTGCTGCCCGAGCTTGGCCTCCGAAGTGACGACGCCACGCTGCGCCGGCTGTCCCGGGGAGCGTTCGCCCGCTACGCCGGTCGGCTCTACCCGGACGCGACCGAGGCCGACCTGCGGGTAGTGGCCACGCTGTTCACCTGGTTCTTCCTTGTCGACGACGCCTGTGACGGGTCGGACCGGTTGGCCCCGGAGCAGATCCGGGCACTGCGCGACGGCACGCTCACGTTGCTGCGCGACGGCACCCGGCTACGGCACACCGGGCTGACCGGCCCGCTGCGGCGACTGCTGGTACTGGCCTGGCGGGAGCCCCGCCGCCGGATGCCGGCCCGGTGGCGGCAGCGTTTCGCCGACGCGGTGGCCCGACACCTCGACGGCACCTGGCAGGAGGCCGCGAACAAGGAGGCCGGCCGCTGTCTAAGCGTCGACGAGTACGTCGAGCTGCGTCGGTCGACGTCGGCGGCGGAGGTGTCGTACCCGCTCGTGGAGTTCGTCAGCGGCCGGGCGCTGCCCGACCCCGTCTACCGCCACCCCCTGCTGCGTCAGATCGCCCGCACCGGCAACGACCTGCTCTCCTGGTACAACGACCTGGGCTCGATCGAACAGGACCGGGTGACCGCCGGTGGGCACAACCTGGTCCTCGCCATCGAGGCCGAGCTGGCCGTGTCGGAGGCCGAGGCGGTCGAACGGGCGGCCGAGCACTGGCGGGCGGCGATGCGACGCTTCGTCGCGCTGCGCGCCGCGGTGCCGTCGTTCGGCCCGGCGTTGGACGAGGCGGTCGCCGACCACCTCGACGGGATCGCGTACGCCGTGCGCGGGACCGTCGACTGGACCTTCGAGAGCGCCCGCTACCCCGTCAGCGCCACCCCGCCAGCCTCATGCCCGTAGGCCGAGCCGGATCGCCAGGTCGAGCAGGGCGAAGAGGAACAGCGCGATGCCGACGAACCCGTTGGCGGTGAAGAACGCCCGATTGACCTTGCTGAGGTCGGTGGGGGTGACCACCAGGTGCTGGTAACCGAACGCCACGGCGGTCAACGCCAGCCCGATCCACCAGAGCCAGCCGAGACCGATCAACGCACCGAACCAGATGAACAGCGCGAAGGTCACCACGTGCGCGACCGTGGAGGCGTGCAGCGCGAAGCGCCTGCCGTACCGGGCGGGCACGCTGTGCACACCGATCTCCCGGTCGATCTCGGAGTCCTGGCAGGCGTAGATCAGGTCGAACCCGCCGATCCACAGCCCGACCGCCGCGCCGAGCAGCCAGGCCGGCCCGGAGCCGTTCAGGGTGCCGGTGACCGCCAGCCAGGCCCCGACCGGGCCGACCGCCTGGGCGACGCCGAGGATGGCGTGCGGCCAGTTGGTGAACCGCTTGGCGTAGGGGTAGACGACGAGCGGCACCACGGCGAGCGGCGCGAGCAGCAGGCAGAGCGGGTTGAGCAGGGCGGCAGCGACGAGGAAGACCACGAGCGCGACGGCCGCGCCGGTCCAGGCCGTCCGCACGCTCACCGCTCCGGTGACCAGCTCGCGACCGGCGGTACGCGGATTCCGCGCGTCGATCTGGCGGTCGATGATCCGGTTGGCGGCCATCGCGAACGTCCGTGCACCGACCATCGCGACGGTGATCAGCAACAGGTCGAGCCACCGGACCCGCCCGCCGTCGAGCTGCATCGCGGCCAGCGCCGAGAGGAACGCGAACGGCAGCGCGAACACGGAGTGCTCGACGGCGACGAGCTTCAGGAAGGATCTGGTCCGGCCCGGCTTCGCCGCCGGTGCTTCGAGGACGGCCATCAGATTCCGTACTCCTTCCAGCGCTTGTCGACCAGGGCGGTGACCTCGGGGGCCATGCTCATCTCCTCCGGCCAACCGCGGGTGTAGCCCTCGGTGGGCAGCTTGCGGGTCGCGTCGACGCCCGCCTTGCCGCCCCAGAACTGCTGGTACGACGAGTGGTCGAGGTGGTCCACCGGACCCTCGGTGAGCAGCAGGTCCCGCGCGTAGTCGACGTTGCCGAAGGCACGGAACGCGACCTCGTTGTAGTCGTGCACGTCGCAGTCCTCGTCGACGATCACGATCAGCTTGGTCAGCGACATCAGGTGCGCGCCCCAGATCGCGTTCATCACCTTCTGCGCGTGCTTCGGGTAGCGCTTGCGGATGGAGACGATCGCGCAGTTGTGGAACACCCCGGCGGCCGGCAGGTCGTAGTCGACGATGTCCGGGATCATCAGCTTGAGCAGCGGCTGGAAGATCCGCTCGGTGGCCTTGCCGAGGCCGTGGTCCTCCTGCGGCGGCTTCGAGGTGACGATCGAGTGGTAGACCGGCTTGCGCTGCATGGTCATCGCCTCGATGTGCAGCACGGGGAACGGCTCGACCGGGGTGTAGAAGCCGGTGTGGTCACCGAACGGCCCCTCGGGCAGCCGCTCACCGGGCTCCAGGTAGCCCTCGAGCACGATCTGCGCGTGCGCCGGCACCTGCAACGGGACGGTGAGGCAGTCGACCATCTCCACCCGTTCGCCACGCAGGAACCCGGCGAACAGGTACTCGTCGATGTCGCTCGGCAGTGGCGCGCTCGCCGCGTACGACACGACCGGGTCGCAGCCGATCGCGACCGCGACCGGCAGGCGCTGCCCGAGCCGCTCGGCGACCGCGTGGTGGGCGGTCGAGTCCTTGTGGATCTGCCAGTGCATGCCAAGGGTGTTGCGGCCGTGCTGCTGGAGCCGGTACAGGCCGAGGTTGCGCTTGCCGGTCTCCGGGTGCTTGGTGTGGGTGAGCCCGTAGTTGTGGAAGATCCCGCCGTCGTCGGGCCAGACCTGCAACCCCGGCAGCCGGTTGAGGTCGACGTCGTCACCCCGGTAGACGACCTCCTGGCAGGGGGCGGTCTTCACCTTGCGCGGGGGCACCGACTTGAGCTGCATGACCTTGCCGAGGCCCTCCCGGATGCCCGACCAGCCGACCGGCAACTCCGGCTTGATCAGCGCGCCGATCCGGGCGCCGACCTCGTCGAGCGAGTCGACGCCGAGGGCCATCGCCATCCGCTTCTCGGTGCCGAACAGGTTGATCGCCACCGGCATCTCACCCCGGGTCGGCCGCTCGAAGAGCAGCGCCGGGCCGCCGGCCCGCACGGTGCGGGTGACCACCTCGCTGATCTCCAGGGTGGGGTCGACCGGGACGTCGATCCGGCGCAACTCCCCCGCGCGCTCCAGCGCCGCGAGGAAGTCCTTGAGATCGGTGTACGGGAAGCCACGAGCAGCCATGTCGCCAAGTCTCCCGCACCGGCTCCCGGACGACCCCAGCCGGGTGCTGTGACGCTCGCTTCTAGATCAACTCGGGTTCCATGAAGTCGCGGTGTTCCGGGCCTCCGGACACCGCGACTTCAAGGAAGGCGAGTTGATCAACCAGCAGGACCGGCACCTCGCGGGCATGGCGGCCGGTTGAGCGGGTAGCCGGGCAGGCGGCAGAGGACGCGCGCGGGCGGGCAGCGGACGGGGGCGGCTATGGGCGGGGAGCGGGTTCCGGCGGGGTTCACCGAGCAACGGGCGCGGGTCGGCCAGATCAGCATGAACTACGTCCGTGGCGGCGCCGGCCCGCCACTGGTGCTGCTGCACGGGTACCCGCAGTGCTGGTACATGTGGCGGCACCTGCTGCCCGAGCTGGGGCGCTCCTTCGACGTGGTCGCACCGGACCTGCGCGGCTTCGGGGGCAGCGACGCCCCGGATGGCGGGTATGACAAGAAGACGGTCGCCGCCGACCTGCACGGACTACTCGACCAACTCGGTCTGGTCAGTGACCTTCGGTTGGTCGGGCACGACCTCGGGACCATGGTGGCGTACGCGTACGCCGCCGCCCATCCGCAGCGGGTGAGTCGGCTAGTGCTCAGCGAAGCGCCGATCCCCGACGAGAGCATCTACACGTTCCCCGCGCTCACCTCGGCCGGGCCCGGGGTGTGGAACTTCGGTTACTTCTCCATCGGCAACGGGCTTCCGGAAGAGCTGGTCAACGGGCGGGAGTCGCTCTGGGTGGACCGGTTCACCGACGCGCTGATGGTGCGCAAGGGCAGCATCGCCGCGCCGGACATCGAGGAGTTCGCCGGCCATCTGCGCGACCCGGCGCATCTGCGGGCCAGCTTCGCCTACTTCCGGGCGTTCGAGCAGGACATCGCGGACAACGCGGCGTACCGCGCCACGAAGCTGACGATGCCGGTGCTGGCCGTCGGGGCGGCGGCCAGCCTCGGCGGGCAGATCGCCGAGCAGGTCCGCCGGTACGCCGACACGGTCCGCGGCGAGGTGATCGGGGACTGCGGGCACTGGCTCTACGAGGAGCGCCCGGACCAGATGCTCGCCCTGCTGCGTGATTTCCTCCAGGCGGGCTGAGCAGGGGCTGTCAGACGGTGGGCGACCAGGCGTGGGCGGCCAGCGGCGGGTCGAGCGGTGCGCGGGTAAGCCGGTTGGCGAAGGTGGACATTGTGTAGGCACCGACGCCGAGCACCACGTCCAGCGCGTGCCGGGGCTGGTAGCCGGCGGCCAGGAAGTCGTCCATCTCGTCGTCGGGCACCGCGCCCCGGTTGTCGAGCACGGCCAGCGTGAAGCGGCGCAGCGCCTCCAGGCGCGGGTCGGGCAGCACCGAGCCTGCACGCAGCGCGGTGATCAGCTCGGGGGTCGCGCCGAGTCCGATGAGCTTGCCGGTGTGCAGGGCGACGCAGAAATGGCATTCATGACTGGTGGAGACCGTCAGGATGACCACCTCCCGGTCCAGCGGGGCAAGGTCGGTCTGCTCGAAGCCCGTGCTGGCGGTGAGGAAACCGCTGAGCAACTGCGGCGAGTCGGCCATCAGCGCCACCGGGGTGGGCAGCCAGCCGAACCGGCCGCGTACTCCCTCGATGGACCGACGGGCGGCGGCGGGTGCTGTCTCAGCGGTGTGGGCGGTGAAGACGGACATGGTTACCTGCTCTCCGGAGCCTGGTTCGGGGGACGGTACGATAGTCAACGTGGTTGACGAAATAGTAAACGTGGTTGTCGAACATGGCAACCGCTGATCCCGCGCGCCCCGGCTTCGCGCTGCCGCTGCTGCTGTTGGCCGGCTTCCGAACGCTGATCGACGACCTGCACGCCGAACTGGCCCGGGAGGGGCATCCGGAGCTGCGACCGCTGCACGGGTTCGTGCTCCAGGCCGTCGGTGCGGACGGCACCACCGCCACCGAGCTGGGCCAACGGCTGGGCATCTCCAAGCAGGCCGCGGGCAAGACGGTCGACCGGCTGGTCGCCGTCGGCTACCTGGAGCGGGTCGACGACCCCTCCGACGCCCGACGGCGACTGGTCCGGGTGACAGCGCGCGGCGCCGACGGGCTACGCCGCTCGGCCGAGATCTTCGACCGGCTGCGTGCACAGTGGGCGGACACGCTCGGCCCGGAACGGGTCACCGCGATGGAAGACGACCTCGGCACGATGGCCTCGGCCAACTGGTTCCGGCTCGACGTGCCCGGCTGGTTCGGCGGCTGACCGCGTGCGGCTGCGCGACAAGATCAACTCTGGTTGCAGGGAATCGCGGCCTCCTGGGCCGGCGGTTTCAAGCGGCGGTTGCAACCAGGTGTTTGTGGAGTACCTCGGCTGGATTCTGCCAGTCGAGGGTTTGGCGTGGCCGTGCGTTGAGTTCG
>NZ_JBEZGM010000024.1:0-104201 GCF_040649995.1 Micromonospora sp. NPDC048835
CCCGCTGCCTCAAGCGCTACATCGCCCGACAGCTCTACCGCACCATCACCACCCACCACCGCACCCCTTGACAACCTCACTCACAGATCGGCGCAGCGGGGGCGGGGCGGGGCGGCGCAGCGGGGGCGGGGCGGGGCAGGGCGGGGCAGCGGGGCGGGGCGGGGCGGTGGGGACAAGATCGGCGCAGCGCTGCGGGGTGGGGCGTTCGTATTATTTCGGCATGGTGGGGTTTTCGCGGCGGGCGGTGTTGCTGGCTGGCGGCGGGCTGCTGCTCGGGTGCTCACCAAGGACTGAGGCGGACGAGGTCCACCTGCGACTGGCTACCGGGCCGGCGGGGGCGGTCTACCGGAGGATCGGTGGGGCGTTGGCCGAGCACATCTCCGAGCAGGTGCCGGGGGCGACGGTGACCACCGTGCCGAGTGGGGCGTCCACCGACAACATCCGGATGCTGCGGGCCGGCGAGGTGCACCTGGGCCTGACCAGCCTGGATGCGCTGATCACCAGCGACGGCAGCGCGCCCGGTGGGTTGTCGGCGATCTGCCGGCTCTACGACAGCCATCTGCATCTCGTGGTCATGGCCGGTTCGGCGATCGGCGCGTTCAGAGACCTTGCGGGTAAACGGGTGTCTCTCGGTGCGCACGACTCGGGCACGGAGTTCACGTCGTTGCGGGTCCTGAGGCTCGGCCCGCTCGAAGCCGACGGCCGGAATCTCAGCCAGGCCGAGTCGGCGGCGGCGTTGCGGGACGGCACGATCGACGCGATGTTCTCGTTGACCGGGGTTCCGACGCCCGCGATCACCGAGTTGGCGCAGCGGCACCCGATCCGGTTGATCCCGTTGGACGCGCAGGCGGACGGGCTCTTCACGGCGTACCCGGGTCCCTACGCCCCGGCCATGATCCACGCGACTGCCTATGCCGGCGTTCCGGCGACGCGCACCGTCGCCGTGCCGAACGTGCTGCTCGCGCGCGACGACCTGCCCGACGATCTGGTTTACGCCATCACCGACACGGTTTTCCGGCACACCGGGGCGATCACCTCCGCTGGCCGTGATGACGCCGAGGCCCTTCCGGAGGCGTGGCAGATCAATGTGCGTACCGGAATCTCCACCGCGTCGGTCCCACTCCATCCGGGGGCGGCGGCCTGGTTCCGCGACCGCAAACGCTGACGCCGGGACCACAAACGCTGAGGCCGCGACCGCAAACATTGACGCCGGGACCACGTCAGGCCGAGGCGGGCGCGACAGGCAGCACCACCACCGCGGCCAGCCCGTGCCCGGAGCCGTCCGGACGTGGCAGGCCCGCCTCCAGCCGCAGCTCACCTCCGGCCGCGGTGACCAGGCCGGCGCAGATCGCCAGCCCCAGGCCGGTGCCGGGCACGTTCTGGTGCCGGGGCGAGCGCCAGAATCGTTGCAGCGCCTGGGCCCGCTCGGACACGTCGATGCCCTGCCCGTCGTCCCGGACGACGACCGTGACGACCGCAGCAGCGGGATCGACGTCCGCGCTGACCTCGATCACCTGCGCGTCGGACAGCCGCAATGCGTTGCTGATCAGCTCGTCCAGGATGCTGCCCAGGCCGCCCGGCGGCTCCAACAACCGCAACCCCGGGGGTACGTCGACAGTCAGTGTCTGCCCGGCCGTGGCCGTCAGGGCCCGCCACCTGTCGACCCGGGTCGCCAGCACCTCGTCGAGGTCTACCGGCGACGACCTCCGCATGCTCTCCATCCGTGCGCTGGCCTGGAGTGAGTTCAGCATTCGTTGCATCGCCTTCAGTTCGTCGACGGCGACGTCGTACACCTGTTGCCCGTCTCCCTCGGGCCGTAGGTGTGGTGCCAGGCTCTCCACGGCGAGCCGCAGGCTTGTCAACGGGTTGCGTAACTGGTGTGACGCGTCGGAGACGAACGCGCGCTGCCGCTGGGCGGCGTTCTCGACGGCGTCCATCATGGTGTTGAACGACTGCGCGAGCCGACGCAGCTCGATCGGGCCGGCCTCGGCGTCGGCGCGGATGGTCAGGTCGCCCGCGGAGATCCGCGAGGTCGCCGCGTCGAGTTTCCGTACCGGCCGCAGCACCCACGCCGACACCGGCCAGGCGACGGCTGTCAACGCGAGCAGCGGCAGCAGCCCGAGCCCGGCCAGCCGAGCCCAGCGGACCAGGATCAGCTCGCGCGTCCGGGTCAGGTCGGAGATCGTCACGACCGCGCCGACGACCTCGCTGTCCCGGCCGACCGGCTCCGCCACGACGAGCGCCGAGTCGTCCCACGGTGCCCACTCCCAGGACGGTTCGGACCGGGCGCCGGCGAGCGCCGCGGTCACGATCCGGGGCAACGCCGCCTCGGTGCGGGCCGCGTTCTGGTAAGCGTCGGCTGGTCCGAGCAGCACCGCGCCCGACGTGTCGATGAGCGCGACCGGGATGCCGTACAGCTCGTGGTACCGCGTCAGCTCCTGCTGCAACGCCTCGGTGCGGCCGGTCGACAGGGCGGTCTCGGCAAGCGAGGCGAACCGGCCGACGTCGCCCAGCCGGTTGACGTAGGTCTCCTGCATCTCGCGTTCGGCGACGGTGACGCTGAGCGGCACCCCGAGCGCCGCGACGAGCAGGGCCGCGAGGGGGACCAGGACGACGAGCAGTCGGCGGTGCACGACGTCAGCCGGTCAGCTCCGGCTGGTCGGCCAGCAGCCGATAGCCGACGCCGTGGATCGTTCGGATGGCCACGTTCGACCCCAGCTTGTGCCGGATCGTCGCGATGTGGGTGTCCAGGGTGCGGCTCGACGACTCCCAGGTCGCGCCCCAGATCTGGTCGAGGATGACGTCGCGGCTGACCACGTTCGGCGCGCGCCGGGCCAGCAGCAGGAGCAGCTCGAACTCCTTGCGGGTCAACGACACGGGGGTGCCGTCGACGGTGACCTCGCGGGTGCCGACGCCGATCCGCAGCGGGCCGAGGACGAGCTTCTCGTCCGCCTGGGCGTGGGCGCGGGCGGCCCGGGTGCGGCGCAGGACGGCGTCGATGCGGGCGAGCAACTCCGGAACGCCGAACGGTTTGACGATGTAGTCGTCAGCGCCGGCACGCAGGCCCCGGACCCGCTCGTGCTCCTCGGATCGCGCGGTCACCGCGATCACGGCGGTCTGCGGGTGGTCGCGCAGCCTGCGGATCACGTCGAGCCCGTCGCCGTCGGGGAGACCCAGGTCGACGAGGACCACGTCGGACGGCGCGGCGCGCACGGCCTGCGCGGCGGTGGCGACGCGGTGGACCTCGAAACCCGCCTGGGTCAGGACGGTCACCAGCCCCCGTGCCACGCGGTCGTCATCCTCGATGACGGTTATCCGCATAGCAGCGGATTGTACGGCCCGGATCGGCTCCCGCCGGCCCCGGTTCTTGGGATTTTCCTGACACCATCCGGGCCCCGACCAGCAGAGACTGAGGGCCACTGACGCGCCGAGGAATGTCCATGCGTTGATGGGGAGGTCGCCGTATGCGAACGACAGGCAGATACTGGACCACCGCGCGGATGATCGCCGCGATCGGTGTCGTATCGCTCGCCGCCGCGTGTTCCGGCAACGGGGGCGCCACCGGCGGCGACGCCGCGAGTTACCCGGACGACAACATCACGATCGTCGTGCCGTTCAGCGCGGGCGGCCCGACGGACACGGTCACCCGCCTGATCGCCGAGCCGATGGCCGCGAAGCTCGGTGGCAAGATCGTCGTGCAGAACGTCGAGGGCGCTGGCGGCACTGTCGGCGCCGGTCAGGTCGCGCGAGCCAAGTCGGACGGCTACACCGTGCTGATGCACCACATCGGCATGTCGACGGCGCCCGCCCTCTACAAGAGCCTGGGCTACAAGCCCCTGGAGGACTTCGAGACGGTCGGTCTGGTCACCGAGGTGCCGATGACGATCGTCGCCCGCAAGGACTTCGCACCCGCGACACTCCAGGACCTGGTGACCCACGTGAAGGCGAACGCCAACAAGGTCACGCTCGCCAACGCCGGCATCGGCGCCGCGTCCCACCTGTGCGGACTGCTGTTCCAGACCGCCACCGGCGTGAAGCTCCAGGAGGTCCCGTACCAGGGCACCGGCCCCGCGTTGACCGACCTCGTCGGCGGCCAGGTCGACTTCATGTGCGACCAGACGACGAACACCAGCGGCCAGATCGCCGCGGGGAAGGTGAAGGCGTACGCGGTCACCACGCCCGAGCGGGTGAAGAGCCTTCCCGACCTGCCCACCACCACCGAGGCCGGGCTGCCGCAGCTCACGGTCAGCGTGTGGCACGGTCTCTACGTTCCGGCCGACACGCCGAAGGAGATCGTCCAGAAGCTGTCCGAGGCGTTGCAGGTGGCCCTGGCCGACCAGAAGGTCATCGACCAGATGGCCAAGCTCGGCACCGCTCCCGTCGCGGCCCAGGACGCGACCCCGGACGCGCACCGGGCGAAGCTCGACGAACAGCTCGGCACCTGGGCGAAGATCATCGCCGACGCCGGGGTCAAGGTCTCCTGAGGTGGAGCGCCGTCGGTCGTACCCGGATGTTCTCGCCGGTGCAATCTTCGTCCTGATCGGTGGCGCGTTCGTGGTGGGGGCGCTCGGCTACGAGGTGGGCACCCCCACGCGGATGGGTCCCGGCGCCTTCCCGCTGCTGGTCGGCGCGGCCGTGGGCGCACTGGGCCTGGCGATCATCGGCAAGGGGCTCGTCGCCGGTGAGGTGATCTCGTTCGGGCCGGTCCCGTGGCGAGCGGTCGCTGCAATCGTGCTCGCGGTCCTGTTCTTCGGGTTCACCATCCGGCGCCTCGGGTTCGTACCGACGACGGCGGTGACCGCACTGCTCACCACCCTGGCCAGCACCCGCGTACGGCCGCTCACGGCGGTGGCCGTGGCCACCGGCCTGACCGTGGCCAGCACGCTCATCTTCGTCGTCGGACTCCAGCTACGGATCCCCCTGTGGGGCCCCTGGCTGGGGGCCTGACGCGACGTCCGGATTGAGGCATGGAACTCCTCGACAACCTCGCGCTGGGCTTCTCGACGGCCCTGCTGGTCCAGAACGTCCTCTACTGCTTCGTGGGAGTGCTGCTCGGGACGGCGGTGGGCGTCCTGCCCGGCATCGGGCCCACCGCGACGGTCGCGATGCTGCTGCCGATCACGTTCAGCTTCGAGCCGGTCACGGCGCTGATCATGCTGGCCGGCATCTACTACGGGGCGCAGTACGGCGGCTCGACGACCGCCATCCTGATCAACCTGCCCGGTGAGTCGTCGGCCGCGGTGACCGCGCTGGACGGGCACGAGATGGCTCGCCAGGGCCGGGCCGGGCCGGCCCTGGCGGCCGCGGCGATCGGGTCCTTCGTCGCGGGTACGGTCGCCACCGTGGCGCTCGCCGCCGCTGCTCCACCGCTGGCGAGTGTCGCGTTGAAGTTCGGCCCGGCCGACTACTTCTCACTCGTGCTGTTCGGCCTGATCGTGTCGATCGCGCTGGCGCGGGGCACCGCGCTCAAGGCACTGGCGATGATCGCGCTCGGCGTGCTGCTCGGCACGGTCGGCCAGGACATCTACACCGGGACGCCCCGGTTCGTGTTCGAGCAGCGCGAGCTGTACGGCGGGATCGACTTCGTGTCGGTCGCCGTGGGCCTGTTCGGGGTGGCCGAGATCCTGCGCAACCTGGAGAACGAGCAGACCCGTACGGCGATCGTCAACAGGGTGACGAACCTCTGGCCGACCCGGGAGGACCGACGTCGGATCGTCGCCCCGATCCTGCGCGGCACCGGCCTCGGCGCCGCGCTCGGCGTCCTGCCCGGCGGCGGCCACGTGCTCGCCTCGTTCACCTCGTACGCCGTCGAGAAGCGCATCTCGAAGCGACAGCAGGAGTTCGGGCGGGGCGCGATCGAGGGTGTCGCCGGGCCCGAGTCGGCGAACAACGCCGCCGCGCAGACGTCGTTCATCCCGCTGCTCACCCTGGGCCTGCCGGCCCACCCGGTGATGGCCCTGATGATCGGCGCGTTCATCGTGCACGGCATCACCCCGGGCCCGAACGTCATCAACGACGAGCCGGCGCTGTTCTGGGGCCTGATCGCCTCGATGTGGATCGGTAACGTGCTCCTGCTGGTGCTGAACCTGCCGCTGATCGGCCTCTGGGTGCGCATGCTGCGCATCCCGTACCAGGTGCTCTTCCCGATGATCATTCTGTTCGCCGCGATCGGCACCTACTCACTGAACGCCAACGCGTACGACGTCTACGCGATCGCGTTCTTCGGGATCCTGGGCTACATCCTGATCAAGTGCGGGTGCGAGCCGGCGCCCCTGCTGCTCGGCTTCGTCCTCGGCCCGCTGCTGGAGGAGAACCTGCGGCGCGCGCTCATCATCTCCCGCGGCGACCCGTCGGTCTTCCTGACCCGACCGATCTCCGCGGCGCTGCTGGCCCTGACGGTCGTCGCGCTCGTCGTCGCCGTCCTGCCGACGATCCGCCGACGTCGCGAGGTCGTCTTCGCCGAGGAGGAGTAGTAATCCGAACCGTGTGACGGTCAGGTCGACGAAGATTGTCCCCGTGACGAGCGACAACCCGCATCGGAGCTGGACCAGCCGAACCGCCTGGGAGGGGCGGTTCAACGCTCCGCTGCGCGCGTTCCTGCGGACCGAGACCGGCGGCGCGCGGGTGGTGCTCGTCGCCGCGGTGGTGGCTCTCGTCTGGGCCAACCTCGACACGTCGTCGTACGAGTCGGTCTGGAGCACGTCCCTCTCGGTCCAGCTCGGCGACTGGCACCTGTCGGACGACCTGCGGACCTGGGTCAACAGCGGTCTGATGACGTTCTTCTTCCTGGTCGCGGGGCTGGAGTTGCGCCGCGAGTTCGACATCGGCGAGTTGCGGGAACGGCGTCGCCTGGCGTTGCCGATGCTCGCCGGGGTCGGCGGCATGCTCGTGCCGATCGCGATCTACCTCGCCATCAACGCCGGGCACCCCACCGCCGCGGGCTGGGGTGCGGTGATGGCCACCGACACGGCGCTCGCGCTCGGCGCGCTTGCCGTCTTCGGGCCGCGTTTCTCGGAACGGCTGCGGGGTTTCCTGCTGACCGTCTCCGTCGTCGACGACGTGGTGGCGATCGCGGTGCTGGCCATCGCGTACCCGCATCACCCCTCGCTGACGGCACTCGTCGTCGCGGCGGCGATCTTCGGCGCGGTTCTGCTCGTCCGGACGTGGGGTGTGCGGTTCGGGCCGGTCTACGCGCTGCTGGGCGTGGCGGCCTGGATCGCCGTGTCCATGTCCGGTGTCGACCCGGTCGCGGTGGGCCTGGTGATGGGGTTGCTGACCTACGCCTACGCCCCGGGTCGCAGCGACCTGCAACGGGCCAGCGACCAGTTCCGCCTCTTCCGAGAACAGCCCACCCCGCAGCTCGCCCGGATGGCCCGGGCCGGGCTCATCTCGGCGCTGTCGCCGAACGAGCGGTTGCAGACGCTCTACCATCCGTGGGCGAGCTACGTGGTGGTGCCACTGTTCGCGCTCGCCAACGTCGGCATCGTGATCGACGGCGACCTGTTGGCCAGGGCCGTGAACTCCCCGGTCACGCTCGGCGTCGTGGTCGCGTACATCGTCGGCAAGCCGGCCGGGATCACCGCCACCGCGTGGCTGGTGACCCGGCTGAGCGGCAACCGCTTTCGGCCACCTGTCGGCTGGGTCGCCGTCGCGGGGGTCGGGACGATCTCCGGCATCGGGTTCACCGTCGCGCTCCTGATCGCCACCCATGCGCTGAGCGGCCCGGCCCTGGACGAGGCGAAGTTCGGCATCATCGTGGCGACCCTCGGCGCGTCCCTCGTCACCTGGCTGGTGTTCCGCTCCGTCGGGCGGCTCTCACCGGCGCGGCGGACCCGCGCGCTGCTGGGCGTCACCGAGGGGATCGTCGACCTGATGCTCCCGGTCGATGCGGAGCGCGACCACATGCGCGGGGCGCTCGAGGCGCCGGTGACGGTGGTGGAGTACGGCGACTTCGAGTGCCCCTACTGCGGGCAGGCCGAGCCGATGGTCAGGGAGTTGCTTGCCGACTTCGCCAACGTCAGGTACGTCTGGCGGCACCTGCCACTCACCGACGTCCACCCCCATGCCCAACTGGCCGCCGAGGCCGCCGAGGCGGCGGGGGAGCAGGGCGCGTTCTGGGAGATGCACGACCTGCTGCTCGCCCACCAGGACGCTCTCAACCCCGCCGAAGTGCTCGGCTACGCCGAACAACTCGACCTGGACCTGGACGCGTTCCGGGAACACATGGCGAAGCGGATGGGCGTGGACCGGATCGCCGAGGACGTCGACTCCGCCGACCTCAGCGGCGTCACCGGCACCCCGACCTTCTTCATCAACGGCCGGCGACACCACGGCGCTTACGACATCGCCGCGATCTCGGCCGCGGTGAAGTCGGCGTTCGCGAGCGCAAAGCTCCGCCCCGAGTACCACCCCCGCGAACCTGGCCGCCGGGAGGCTGGTCCGGCGAGCTGACCGGGCTGGCGCGCTGATCCGGCGGCCAGGTTCTCGGCGCCAGCCAGGTGTTCGACGAGCGCCGCGGCCCCCTGACGGCCGTCGGTGGTGCCGGCCCGTTCGGGGGTACGGATGGACACCTCGCCCACCTCCCGCAGTCGCCCCGGCGCTCGACCAACAGTCAGCCTGCGCGACCTACGTGCTCCGTCTGCGTGATCTGCGGCCCGCCTCCGTGGCAATGGGATCCGCCGTCGTGACCTGGGATCCGCCTCCGAGCCACCTTGGTGCTGAGGTATTGGTCGGCACCTTTGGAGCTGAATCGTTTGCGCCATCGGCGACCAGGGCGGGTCGTTCTTTCGGCTTGGGCCACAGCTTCCGCGCTGCGACCCACGGAGCCTTGATCTTCCGTAGCTCGTCCGGAGAGTTCACCCCGCCCCGTGCCCCCGCCCCGTGCCCCTCGATCATGGAGTTCTGGTGGGCGAAAAACCCGTGTACGCCCCTAATGTGAGGCACCACAACTCCATGATCGACGCAGCCAGGCCAGCCGCCCCGGCGATCTTGCAGTTTTGGTTGTCGAGATGTGGGATATGAGCCTTATGTCGCCACAGAAAGTGCAAGATCGCGGTGATTGATCGGGGTGCTGTCCGAGGTGAGGCGTAGTGGGTCTGAATTGTTGCGACATCGGCTCGAAGGGCAGCGTGCTTAGGCAGGTGTCCCGGCGGGCCGCGACGGCGGCCGCGTTGAAACTTGAGCCCGCAGTCGCGCCGGTCCAGACGCGCGGCGCTCACGGTCGCGTTCACGGGTTTGAGCGTCCGGCCGGAGTGGCCTCAACGATCTGTCCGCGGGTCGATGTCCGAAGTGGAACACGCGCGGAACGTATTCGTGGAATCACGATGGACTCGAGCCCTTGACTCGCGGGAAACATCGGGCCACCATCTGACAACGTTGTCACCGATCCTCGTCATCTGACAACGTTGTCATATCTGGAGGCACGATGTCCGACCCATCGCCGATGTCGCGGCGTACCTTCCTTTCCGCCGGCGCGACGCTGCTCGCCTCGGTCGGGGTGACCGCTGCGCTGCCGGACGCCCTCGCGTCCGCCGCCGTGCCGGCGCCGCCGGCCAGCCCGTCGGCCACCCCGACCGCCACCGACCTGGCCCGGTACCGTCCGGTGGCGGTCTCCTCGACCGACTACGCGCCGACACCCGCCACCTTTGCCGTGGACGGCCTGGCGCAGGTCGGCGTCCGGGGGAGTGGGTGGCGCGCGGCCAATGGTGACCCGCAGTGGATCTCGGTGGACCTTCAGGCGCTGTGCCGGGTCGAGGCCGTCTCCCTGGTCTTCGAGGCCACGCTCAGCGACGGGCCGTTCGACGGCAACTACACCGAGACCGACGGCGACGAGATCCTCTCCAGCGCCGCGACGGCGTACCGGATCGAGGTCTCCACCGACGGCAGTGCCTGGCGAACGGTGTACGAGACCAGCGAGGGCCAGGGCGGCGTGCAGTCCATCAAGCTGCCCGAGCCGGTCACCGCCAGGTGGGTTCGGATGACCACCACGAAGCGCTCGAACAGCAACCCGGTGGGCCTCAACGGTTTCCAGGTCTACGGCGTACCGCTGGCCGGCCGGCCGAAGGCCGAGGGCTGGACCAGTTGGGAGGGTGGCAACACCGGCCCGGCGCCCGAGCTGAAGGTCGCCGCCGACGGTACGGTGCCGCTGGAGTCGGGCTGGTCGCTGACCATGGACGACTTCGCCGGCACCGCCGATGGCGCCGAACTCTCCCGCGCCGGTGTCGACGTCCGGTCCTGGCTGCCGGCGACGGTGCCCGGCACCGTGCTGGGCACCCTTGTCGAGCAGGGGCACCTGCCCGATCCGGTGAGCGGCCTCAACAACATGCGCATTCCGGAGGCGCTGTCCCGGCACACGTGGTGGTACCGGCGCGCCCTGCGGCTGCCGCGCGACCTGGACACCTCGGCCGGCCGACGGGTCTGGCTGGAGTTCGACGGGATCAACCACGAGGCGACCGCCTGGGTCAACGGTGTGCAGGTCGGCAGCGTCAAGCACCCGTTCGCACGGGCTGCCTTCGACATCACCGACGCTCTCGCCGGTCACCGGGGCGAGCACGTCCTCGCCGTCCGGGTCACCCCGATGCCGCACCCGGGCACCCCGGGCGACAAGGGCCCCGACGGTCGTACCTTCCTCCAGTCGGCCCACCACTACCTGGACGCGCCGACCTACCTGGCGGTGTCCGGGTGGGACTGGATGCCGGCTGTCCGCGACCGGGTCACCGGCCTCTGGGACCACGTCCGGTTGCGCAGCACCGGCGCCGTCGTCGTCGGCGACCCGCACGTGCAGACCACGCTGCCCGACCTGCCCCGCACCGACACCGCCGAGGTCACCATCCGGGTGCCGGTCCGCAACGCGGCCACCACCGCCACCACGGTCACCGTCCGCGCCGAGTTCGACAGGGTACGCGTGGAGTCCACGGTCACCGTCCCCGCCGGCGGAAGCACCACTGTCACCTTCGCGCCGGAGCGCTTCCCCGCGCTGCGCCTGCGCAAGCCCCGGCTGTGGTGGCCAAACGGCTACGGCGAGCCCCACCTGTACGACCTCACGCTCACCGCCACCGTCAAGCGTTCGGTCAGCGACCGGCGTGCGCTCCGTTTCGGTATCCGCGAGTTCGCCTACGACTGGCATCAGCCGATCGTGATCTCGCCGCCGGGTAAGCCCGCGCTGGAGTTCGTCGACGGGGCGGCCACCCAACTGGTCCCGTTCGCCCGGCAGCACGCCCGGTACGTTCGCATTCAGGCCGGCCAGCGCGCCACCGGCTGGGGCATCTCGATGTTCTCGCTGTCGGTGGCCGACGGCGCCGGCCCGGATCTCGCCCTGGGCCGCGACGCCACCGCCTCGTCGTCGGAGAACGACGGCAACGGTCCGGGCAGGGCCGTCGACGGCGATGCGGCCACCCGCTGGGCTTCGCAGGCCGAGGACGACCAGTGGATCCAGGTCGACCTCGGCGCGGCTGTCGACGTCGACCGGGTCACCATCGTGTGGGAGCAGGCGTACGCGCTGGACTACCGGGTGCAGGTCTCCGTCGACGGCGACGCCTGGAGCGACGTGACGTCGGTGAGCAACGACACCCCGCTGGGCAGCCGCGCCACCCAGGTCGAGACGTTCGCCAGCCAGACCGCCCAGCACCTGCGCATCCAGACCGGCGCGCGGGTCACCTCGTGGGGTGTGTCCATGTGGGCGCTGTCGGTGCAGCGGCAGGCCGAGCCGGACGTCGATCTGGCCCTGCGCAAGGCCGCCACCGCGTCGTCGTCCGACGGCGACTCGAACGGCCCGGACCGGGCCGTCGACGGCAATCCGCGGACCCGGTGGTCGTCGGCGTTCGAGGACAACCAGTGGATCCAGGTCGACCTCGGCGCACCTGTCACCTTCGACCAGGTCACCATCGTGTGGGAGCAGGCGTACGCCCGCGACTTCGTCATCCAGGTCTCGACCGACGGGCAGCGGTGGACGGACGTCAAGGCGGTCAGCAACAAGATCACCGAACTGAAGATCAGTGTCAACGGTGTGCCGGTGTTCGCCCGGGGCGGCAACTGGGGCTGGGACGAGCTGCTGCGTCGGGTGCTGCCCGACCGGCTGGCCGACACGGTCGAGATGCACCGGGACATGAACTTCACGATGATCCGCAACTGGCTGGGCAGCAGCAACCGCGAGGAGCTGTACCAGGCCTGCGACGAGCAGGGCATCCTGGTGTGGAACGACTTCTGGCAGGCCGGCGGGTTCCTGCCCAACCCGCCCGGCTACGTGGACATCGCCGCCGACACGATCCGGCGGTTCCGCCACCACCCGAGCATCGTGGTCTGGTGCGGCGCGAACGAGGGTGACCCGCCGCCGATCGTCGACGCCGGCCTCAAGCAGGCGGTCAGCACCGAGCATCCGGAGATCCTCTACATTCCCAACTCGGCCAGCGGCATCGTGAGCGGGCGTGGGCCGTACCACTGGGTCGACCCGAGCACCTACACCGACGTGAAGATGTACGAGGCCGACTCCTTCGGCTTCCACACCGAGATCGGCATGCCGGTCGTGTCGGTGGTGGAGAGCATGCGCAACCTCGTCGGCGACGCGAAGGAGTGGCCGATCGGCGAGGTGTGGAACTACCACGACTGGTCGACCATCGGTAACCAGCGCGTCGGCACGTACCAGGCGGCCATCGACGCGCGGCTCGGCGAGTCCGCCTCGCTCGACGAGTTCGCCACCCGGGCGCAGTTCGTCAACTACGAGAGCCACCGCGCCATGTTCGAGGCGTGGAACGCCAACCTGTGGCAGGACGCCACGGGTCTGCTGCTGTGGATGTCGCACCCGGCGTGGCACAGCACGGTGTGGCAGACCTACGACTACGACCTCGACGTCAACGGTGCCTACTACGGCGCCCGCAAGGGGTGCGAGCCGGTGCACGTGCAGGCCGACCCGGGCAGCTGGCAGGTCCGGGTGGTCAACCACACCGCCGCGCCGCTGAGCGGGGTCACCGTGAGTGCCCGACGGTACGACCTGAGCGGCCGTTCGTTGGATGCCCCACAGCGTCAGCGGGTGGACGTGGCGCGGTCGGCCACCGCTGCGGTCTTCCCGCTCGCCGCGCCGGACGGCGGCGGGCTGCACCTGGTGCGACTGGAGTTGCGCGACGGCCGCGACCGGCTGTTGGCGGAGAACACGTACTGGCGCTACGACAGGGCCGAGCAGTTGCGGGCGCTCAACGACCTGCCGCGCACCCGACTGTCGACGTCGTCGAGCACCGTCCGCGTCGTGGACGGACGCAACACCGTCACCACGACGGTCCGCAACCAGGGCCGTACGGTCGCGGCGTTGGTGCGGCTGGCGGTGCGCGACAAGCGCGGTGAGCGGGTCCTGCCGGCCCGCTACGACGACAACTACTTCTGGCTCCTGCCGGGGGAGACCCGCGAGGTGCGCGTCTCCTGGCCGGCGCGGTCGAACCTCGCCCGCCAGGTCACGGTGACCGCCCAGGCGTACAACTCCTAGGAGTACGCGGTGGGAGGCGGCATCCCGAGCCGCTTCCCACCGCGTCGTGCCTGTCCCGCCACCTGATGCGGGTGTTTAGGTCCGTTACCGCACGTCGACCCGACGCCGACACCCATGCTGGACGAGTGACACGGTCCGGTTCCACGTCCGGCGCGGTGCGGGTCGCGTTCGCGTTCTGGATCACGCTCGTGGGCACCACCGTGCCGACCCCGCTCTATCCGCTCTACGAGATGGAGTTCGGGTTCTCGTCGTTGACCGTGACAGTCGTCTACGCCCTGTACGCGCTGGGAGTCGTCGTCGGGCTGCTGGTCTTCGGCCGACTCTCCGACCAGATCGGGCGACGACCGGTCATCCTCATCGCGCTGCTGCTCTCCGTCGCCGCCGACGCCGTGTTCCTGTTCGCCGTGGACCTGGCGATGATCATCGTGGGTCGGGTCCTCGCCGGTCTGTCCGCCGCGCTGATCATCGGGGCGGCGACCGCGGCGCTTGCGGAGCTGATCGACAGCCGCCATCCCAAGCGTGCCGCCACCGTGTCGATCTTCGCGAACCTGGGCGGCCTGGCGGCCGGTACCCTGCTGTCCGGGGTCGTGTCGGACGTGGCACCCGACCCGCTCCGGCTGCCCTGGCTGATCGTGCTGGTCCTGGCGGTGATCGCGATCATCGCGCTGCGCGGGGTGCCGGAGACGGTGCGGGAACGGTCCGCGGTGACCCTGCGGGTGCAGCGGTTGCACGTGCCGGCGGCCATCCGGGGCGACTTCGTCCGTTCGGCGATCACCGCCGGTGCGGGCTTCGCCGCTCTCGGGGTGCTCACGTCCGTGACGGGGCTGTTCCTCGGCATGGTCCTGCACGAGAGGTCGCACACCCTGGCGGCGCTCGTGGTCTTCGTGGCGTTCATCGCAGCGGCGTTCGGTCAGCTGCTGACCCGCGTCCTGTCCTCACGCGCCGCGCTCGCCTACGCCTGCCTGGGCCTGGTCGCGGGGGCCGGCCTGCTGGCGTACAGCATGTGGATGGCCCTGCTGGCGACGCTGATCATCAGTGCGGCGCTCATCGGGGTCGCGTCGGGGGTAGCGGTCGGCGACGGCATCGCGACGATCACGATGAGGACCGAACCGCAGCACCGGGCCGAGGCGGTGTCGACCTTCTTCGCCATCCTGTTCGCCATGCTCGGCGTGCCCGCGGTCGGGGTCGGTCTGCTCATCCAGACGATCGGCCTGCGTCCCGCCGCCGAACTCTTCAGTGCGGTGGTGGCGGTGCTCGCGCTGGTCGTCCTGCTCAGCCTGCTGCGGGGCGGCCGGACCCGGCCCGCGAACTGACCACCGGATACGCTCCCCGGATCATGACGTTCACCACCCGACCCACGTTGCAGGGCACCTTCGGCATGGTGTCCTCCACGCACTGGCTGGCCAGCCAGGCGGCGATGGGCATCCTCGAACGCGGGGGCAACGCCTTCGACGCCGCGGTCACCGCCGGGTTCGTCCTGCACGTGGTCGAGCCGCACCTGAACGGGCCGGGCGGCGAGGTCCCGGCCATCGTGGCCACCGCGCAGGACCCCGCTCCGAAGGTGCTGTGCGGGCAGGGCCCGGCACCGGCCGGAGCGACGATCGCGCACTTCCGGTCCCTCGGGATGGACCTCGTCCCCGGCGCCGGGCCGCTCGCGGCGGCCGTGCCCGGTGCTGTGGACGCCTGGCTCCTGCTGCTGCGCGAGCACGGCACGCTCACCCTCGCCGAGGTGCTGGAGCCGGCGATCGGCTACGCCGGCGCCGGGCACCCGCTGGTGGGCCGGGTCGGTGACACCGTGGCCGCCGTCCGGTCGCTGTTCGAGGACCACTGGCCCACGTCCGCCGCGCTCTGGCTGCGTGGCGGCCGACCGCCGCGCGCGGGGGAGTTGGTCACCAACCCGGCGTACGCGGACACGCTGCGCCGACTCGTCCAGGCGGGGCAGGCGGCCGGCACGGACCGGGAGGCCCAGATCGAGGCGGCGCGACGCGCCTGGAGTACGGGTTTCGTCGCCGAGGCGATCGACGCGTTCAGCCGGTTACCGTTCCAGGACTCCAGCGGCCGGCCGCACGCCGGGCTGGTCACCGGCGACGACCTGGCCGCGTACTCGGCGAGCTGGGAGACGCCCGCCATTCTCGACTGGCACGGCTACTCGGTGGCGAAGACGGGTTTCTGGGGCCAGGGCCCGGTGCTGCTCGAGTCCCTCGCCACACTGGACGCGCTCGACGACCCCGCCGGGTACGACCCGGGGACCGCCGCGGGCGTCCACGCCCAGGTCGAGGCGCTCAAGCTCGCCTTCGCCGACCGGGAGGCCTGGTACGGCGACGGCGTCGACGTGCCCGCCAGGGCGCTGCTCTCCCCGCAGTACGCGCGGGAGCGGGCCGCCCTGATCGGCGACCGAGCGTCGGTGGAACTGCGGCCGGGGCGTCCGGACGGGGCGCAGCCGCGCCTGCCCGCCCACGTCCGACCCGGCGCCGCGCGGCGTACCGGGCCGACGGACGCCGCCACCGGAGAGCCGACCGTGCAGGCGGACGGCGTGACCCGGGGCGACACCTGTCACGTGGACGTGGTCGACCGCTGGGGCAACATGATCTCCGCTACGCCCAGCGGTGGCTGGTTGCAGAGTTCCCCGACGATCCCGGAACTCGGCTTCCCACTGGGCAGCAGGTTGCAGATGTTCTGGCTGGAGGAGGGGCTCGCCTCCTCGTTGGCGCCGGGGCGGCGGCCGCGTACGACGTTGAGCCCGACGATGGTGCACCGCGACGGTGAGCCGGTGCTGGCCTGCGGCACCCCCGGTGGCGACCAGCAGGACCAGTGGCAGTTGCCGTTCCTGCTGCGGCACCTCGTCGGTGGGCAGAGCCTCCAGGAGGCCATCGACGCCCCGGCGTGGCACACGGTCAGCCTGCCGGGGTCGTTCTATCCACGGGACATGGAGCCGGGCGTGCTGGTGGTGGAGGACCGGCTCGACGAGGGCGTGCGGACGGCGCTGCGGGCGTACGGGCACGAGGTGCGGGTCGTCGACGGGTGGAGCCTCGGTCGGCTCTGCGCCGTGACCCGCGACCCGGCGACGGGTGTGCTCGCCGCCGGTGCGAACCCCCGGGGTATGCAGGGCTACGCGTGCGGCCGTTAGGTGGTCACCACGTAGCCGCCCTCGGCGTTCTCGTGGGCTGCGGCGGACGCGGGCCTGAGCGTCAGACGCCGCGCGCGAACAGCGCGAGACGTACCCGGTTGGGGCTGTCGGTCTTGGCCATCAGGCTGGTGATGTGGGTCTTGACCGTGGTGACGCCGATGTGGAGACGGTCGCCGATCTCGGTGTTGGACAGCCCCTCGGCGACCAGGTTCAGCACGTCCCGTTCGCGGGCGGTCAACCCCTGCACCTGCCGGGGTATCTCCGGGCGCGCGTGCACCGCGCGCTGCACGAGTCGGCGCAGCACCTCCGCGCTGAACGGGCTGTCACCGACCGCGGCCCGACGGATGCCGTCAAGCAACTCGGTCGGGGGCGCGTCCTTGAGCAGGAACCCGCAGGCGCCGGCGGTCAGCGCGGGGTAGAGGTGGTCGTCGTCGCCGAACGTGGTCAACACCAGGATGCGGGTGGCCGGACGCTCGGTGAGGATTCGGCTGGTCGCGGTGATCCCGTCGACGCCGGGCATGCGCAGGTCCATGACGACGACGTCGGGCAGGAGCCGCGCGGCGAGGGCGATCGCGTCGCGGCCGTTGTCGGCCTCCCCGACGACCTCGATGTCGGGCTGGGCGTCGCAGAGCATCCGCAGCCCGGCCCGGATGAGGTGCTGGTCGTCGACCAGCAGCACCCGGATCACGCCGACTCCGTCGTGCGGGACGCGGTCGGAGCCTCCCGCTCGCGGGGCACGGCCCTGGTGGGCGCGGGTGCCACCGCCGGGAGGACGGTACGCACCCGCCACCCGGTGTCGGTCGGGCCGGCGTCCAGCCGGCCGCCGAGGACCTCGACACGTTCGCGCATCCCGGTGATGCCGTGCCCGCCACCGGCCGGGATGCCCGCCGGCACCCCGCCGCGCCCGTTGTCGGTGACCTCCCAGTGCACGGAGCCGTCCCGGACGGCGACCACCAGGTGCGCGAGCGCGGACGTCCCGGCGTGTTTGGCCACGTTCGTCAACGCCTCCTGGGTCAGTCGCAGCACCGCCATGCCGCGCACCGCGTCGAGTGAACCGATCGCCGGATCGAGATCGGCCTCCACCGTGACACCCGCCTGCCGGGCCCGGTCGATGGACGCGCCGATCGCCGCCGGCAGCGCGGCGGGCTCGATCGCGGTCAGCGCCGCGTCGCCGCGTACCCCGTCGGGGTCGCGCAGCACCGCGACCAGCCGGCGTAGCTCCCCCAGGGCCGCGGTGCCGGTGCCGTGCACGTCGTCGAAGACCTCGCCCACCCGAGGATCCAGGTCGGTGAGCACGTGCCGGGCCACGCCGACCCGCAGGACCATCGACGCCACGTGGTGCGCGACCACGTCGTGCAGCTCACGGGCGATGGCGCTGCGTTCGTCGGCGCGGGCCGCGCGGCTCTCCGACTCGTGCTGCCGTTGCTCGGCCAGGGCCCGCTCCACGGCCTGCCGACCCAACTCCCGGTTGGTGCGGATGAGCAGGCCGAGCAGCACCGGAACGCCGACCTCCAGGGCCAGGCCGACGACGCCGGAGGCGATCTGGCCGGGTGTGTCGCCGATCGAGTCGGTCAGGTCGACCACGGCCAGCAGCGTGGCGGACAGCCAGATGACCCGCGCGCGACGGGCCCGCATGGTGATCTCCAGCAGGGCCCAGCTCGCGCCGACCTGGTTGATCGTGAAGTCGTCGACCAGGCTGATCCCAACTGCCAGCAGGGCCGTCTGCGTCATCAGGTTGACCACTGGCCGACGGTGCGCCACCAGCGCCGCGGCGAACGCCAGCACCGCGAGGACCCACTGTGTTGGTGTCGGCATGTTGGTGGAGTGCGGGATGACGAGCAGGTAACCGAGCCCGACGAGGTCGAGCAGCACCATCCGCACGAAGGTGTCGCGCATGTCGAACAGTCGCGCCGGCCAGCTCACGGTGGTCAGCCTAGGTGCTGCGGCCCGGTGGCGGCGGTCGACGACCCCCGCCACCGGGTCCGGACCGCGAGGTAGGCGGCCAGCCCGAGCGGTCCGAGCAGGATGGTCAGCAGCAGCACCGGAGCCATCACCAGCGCCGGCACCCCCCGTTCCCGGCTGTCCCACCACGCCCACCGCCCGACGAACAGATCGAACGCGATCATGTGCGCCCAACCCGCCGCCGCCCCGTCGGCGGTGCCGAGCAGGTCGCGCACCCCGGCCAGGGTCGGCGACGCAACCGCCGGCAACACGTCACCGAACGCCGGCAGCACCAGCAGCGCGTAGATCACCACGACCGGCAGCACGATCAGCGGAGAGGCGACGATCCGGGCGGTCCACGACCAGCGGGGCAGCAGGATCATCAGCGCCCAGAACGGCGCGGCCACCGCGAAGGTCAGCGTGAACAGCGTCGCGGTCACGCGACCAGCGCCAGTTCCGGGCGACGGCGGCGCGCCAGCACGAGCCCGGCGGCGGTCGCGGTCGTGACCACCAGGGCCGCGAGCGCGGCGAGGGTGACAGCGTCCGGCCGCAGCAGTGCCTGCCCGCGCAGTGCCTGCCAGGTCAACATCACCGTGAGTACGCCGTACGCCGCGCCCGCCACGACCAGCAGCCGGGCCCGGGTGCGCTCGTCCAACCGCGTGGCGAACCGGCTCAGCAGGATCGCCAGGATCGGCAACGCCTGGAGGGCGTGCAACCCCACGAAGTGCCCGATCCGCAGGTCACCTCCGGTGGTGCTCCAGCCGACCACCGGCAGGCCCGCCCCGCCGTCGGGGACACCGACGCTGTGCGCCCCGGAGATCCCCTCGATGCCCGGGTCCTGCATCGGCAGCGCCATCGGCACCGCCGCGAGCATCCCCAGCAGGGACAGGCCGAGCCCCCACCCGACGGCGGTCGCGGCGACCCGATCGGGGATCCGCTGGATCAGGACCACGATCCCGATGACGAGGTGCGCGAAGAACAGCACCATGATCGCCGCACCCATCGCCGCGAACATCGCGGTGTTCACGGGCGTGGTGTCGTTGAAGTGGCTCATCTGCCCGCGTGCCGCCTGACCGACGATCCACGCGTTCTCGACGACCGCCACCGCGACGATGACGACGACCGCCCACTCGACGACCCGGCTGCGGCGCGGCAGCAGGGAGAGCATCCAGGCGAGCGTCGCGCCGTACAGCACGAACGACACCGCGAACTTGAACGGCTTGAGCCAGATCGGCACCCCGGTGAGGACGCGCGGGTCGACGAGGATGCCGACCACGGCCACGACGGTGAGCACCGCCATCAGGGACACCAGGATCATCAGGGGGCGGTTCCAGCGCATCGCCCGGCGCACAACGGTAGTCATGTCTGTAGATGCTCGTCTCCGGGCGCGCCGATCGCGTCCGACCTCGGGCCCTGGTTGCGACCGCTGGTCGGAGCGGTCCTCCTCCCTGGGTAGGAGTCGAAGCCCGTCGAAACCGCTCGTTGGTGCTGGCCCGGCTTGTCGATGTCCGGCTGCTCGGCCACGAGCAACCGAACCAGCTCCGGGGCTCGGTAGCGCACCCCCTGGGACGTCGGTTCGGTCATCGTCACGAGGTGTGCGTCGGCGAGCTGTTCGAGCACCAGCTCCACACCGATTTCGGCCAGCCCCAGTGGTCCGGCGAGCGGTCCGGCCGGAATCCCCGCCGGGCCGGCCGCGCTGACCAGGTGCAGCGCCCGTCGTTCGAGCGCTCCGACCGCGCGGTAGGACACCGCGACGCGCGCACGGACCGACAGGTCGTCGAGCACGAGTTCGTCGAGGTGAGTGTGCTCGTCCCGCAGCGCGAGCGCGAGTCTGCGGATCATGACCGGTGGGCGTCCCGCCAGGCGGCTGGCGGTGATCAGCAGCGCCAGCGGCAGTCCCGCGCAGGACGCGACGACCGAACGGGTCGACTCGTCCGCGTCGATCAGACCGGCCCTGGTGCGGAACATCAGCTCGGCGGCGACCGGATCGAGCGGGCCGAGGTCGACGCGATGCACGTCGGTGAGCCCGGCCAGCCGATGCCGGCTGGTCACGATGACAGTGCACGCCGCGTCGCCCGGCAGCAACGCCCGGATCTGCGCCAGGTCGGTCGCGTCGTCCAGGACGAGGAGCGCGCGACTCTCGGCGAGGCAGCCGCGCAGCAACGCGTGCCGGTCGGCGGGCAGTGCGGGTAACCGCTCCCCGGCCACCCCGAAGGCGTGCAACAGACGGATCACCACCGGGTCCAGCGCGTCGGCGACCGCGTCCTGCGGTGGCCGGGACGATGCCGGCACCGGTCCACCAAGGTCGACGAAGAGGTGGGCGCCGTGCCCGGCCGGGCGGAGCAGGTGGGCGAGGTGGATCGCGAGGGCGGTCTTGCCGACACCGGCCGGTCCCACGACGACCGCGACCCGACAGCGGCCGGGGACCACCGGCGAGTGGGTAAGCGCGTCGAGCAGCCCGCGCGCCTCAGCCTCTCGACCGAACAGCACGGGCAGGTCGGCCGGTAGTTGCCGCAGGGGGCCGGCCGGTCCGACGACCGGCGCCCGCTGATGCCTCGCGCTGGGCTCCTGCGGCGGGGTCATCTCCGGCTCGCGCCGCAGCACCGCCCGGTACTGGGCGGTCAGGTCGGCGCTCGGCTCCATGCCGAACCCCTCCACCAACGCCGTCCGGGCCGCGCGGTAGGTCGCGACCGCGCCGGTGGTGTCCCCGCCGCGGGCGCAGGCGGTCATCAGCTGGCCCCAGGCCCGCTCCCGGCCCGGGTGCTGTCCGACGAAACCCTGGAGTAGCTCCCGTGCCGCGCCGAACCGCTCGGCTCGCAGCAGGGCCTCGGCGTACCCCTCGGTCGCCTCCACCCAGCGGTTGTGCAGGAGCACCGACCAGCCGGACAGCACCGGCCCCTGCGGCACGTTCAGCAGCGGAACGCCCCGGTACGCCTGCGTCGCGTGGTGTAGATGCCGTGTCGCGGACGCCAGATCGCCGTCGTTGAGCGCCCGGAGGCCGGCGGTCACGTCCCGTTCGAACGTCACCACGTCGAGCGCCAGCGGCGTCTCGTCCACCAGCCGCAGTGCCCACCCGGCTCCGTTGCGGACCAGTTGACCGCCCGCGCCGGTGACCCGGGCCAGCCAGCTCCGCAACCCCCACGCGTAGGTCCGCAGGTTGACCGCGGCGGACTGGGGCGGGGCGCTCGGCCACAGCTCCGCCATCACCCGGTCCCGGCTGACCATCCGCTTCCCGTCCATCAGCAGCAGAGCCAGCAGGGAGCGCTGCCGCCCGGACGGCAGCACCACAAGCTCCCCATCGACAGTGACCCGCATCGTGCCGAGCAACTCGACCGACAGAACCATGACCCACCCGCCCCCGTGCCTCCCCGGCCGCGAGACGACGGACTGCCGCCCCACGCTCACGCCGGAGCTCGTTGGGCCCAGTCTCAGTGCGAGGAGTTCGACGGTCACCGCACCTGACCGTGCGGAACAGACCCGAACGCCGCGGACGCCGGCCTCCCGGCGCGCGAGCCGGGCGGCGCACGGGCACCACGAGTACGGCGACGTGTACGGGCCGTCGTACGGCGGTCAGCGAGCGTTCCAGCGAGCCGACCGTCGGCCAACTCGTCACTTTGGAGTCATCGTGACCGCTCGATCAAGGCCCGGACGTCTACGTCTCGGGATCCTGCTGCTAATGGCGGTGGTGGTGGCCGTGCCCGGGAGTGCGGTGGCGCCGCTGTCGCCACCGAAACCGGCCTCGGCAGCCCCGTTCCGCCCGGCCGGGGACGCGGTACCGACAAGCGCGGTGCCGACCCGACCCCGCCCCGTCGACCGTACCCCGCTGGTCACCAAGGCGCCCAGCACGACCTGGCCGAAGGCCGAGGTCGCGGTGGTGAACCCGCCGTCTCCAGAGGATCGCGCCGCGGCCAGGGCCGACCGCGCACTGACCGCGCCGAGCCTGCGCCGGGCCGGCAACACCCCGGTCTCGGTGGCCGCGGACAGCCCGGTACGGGTGGAGGTGCTGGACCGCTCCGCCGCCGCCCGGCGCGGCCCGGCAGGTCTGCTGCTGCGCCTCAGCCACACCGATCAGAAGACGCGTGACCTCGGCGTCAGCGTGGACTACTCCGGGTTCCGCAGCGCCTTCGGCGGTGACTACGGCGCGCGGCTTCGCCTGGTCCGGGTGCCGGAGTGCGCTGCCACCGAGGGTGTCGGATGCGGTCGCGGGCAGCCGGTGGCGACCCGCAACAACGCCCGGACCGGCACCCTCAGCGCCCAGGTCTCCGATGGGCTCTTTGCGGTGACCGCCGGGGCGGCGGGCTCGACCGGCAGCTACGGGCCGACGTCGCTGGCGCCGTCGGCGACCTGGCAGGTGGGCCTGCAGTCCGGCGACTTCACCTGGTCGTACCCGATGGAGGTGCCGTCGGTGCCGGGCATCGAGCCGGACCTCGGCCTGAGCTACTCGTCGGGAGCGGTCGACGGCAAGACCGCCTCCACCAACAACCAGCCCTCCTGGATCGGTGAGGGTTTCGACCTGCAACCCGGCTTCATCGAGCGGTCCTACAAGGCGTGCGCCGAGGACGGGCAGACCGGGGTCAACGACCAGTGCTGGGAGACGGAGAACGCGGTGGTGTCCCTGCCGGGTGTCTCCGGCGAACTGGTTCGCGACCAGGCCACCGGCGTCTGGCGGGCCGAGGAGGACGACGGCTGGCGGATCGAGCGGCTGACCGGCGCGGTCAACGGCGACGAGGGCTCGGCCACCCCGGACGACCGGGGTGAGCACTGGAAGCTGACCGCCCAGGACGGCACGCAGTACTTCTTCGGCCTGAACCGGCTGCCCGGGTGGTCGTCGGGTCGCGGCGAGACCAACTCCACCTACACGATGCCGATCTTCGGCAACGAGGCGAACGAACCCTGCCACGGGTCGACGTTCGCGCAGTCGTGGTGCCAGCAGGCGTACCGCTGGAACCTCGACTACGTGGTCGACACGCACGGCGACGCGATGGCGTACTACTACGACCGGGAGATCAACCAGTACGGGCGGAACAAGACCCCGACCGCGCCGACGCCGTACGTGCGCGCCGGCTACCTCAACCGGATCGAGTACGGGCTGCGCGCGTCGAGCGTCTACACGGTGCCGGCGAGCGCCCGGGTGCTCTTCAGCACCGCGCCCCGCTGCCTGCCCGGCTCGTCCTGCCAGGCCGGCCAGCCGGCGGACTTCCCGGACGTACCCCTGGACCAGTCCTGCTCCGGCGGCACGTGCCCGCTGGCGGCACCGACGTTCTGGGGCACGAAGCGGTTGGCGAAGGTGACCACCCAGGTCAACCACGGCGGCTTCCAGGACGTCGGCTCGTGGAACCTCAACCACACCTTCCCCGACCCGCAGGACGGCTCCACCGCCTCTCTCTGGTTGGAGTCGATCGCCCAGAGCGGGCACCTCGACGGCAGCGCCACCCTGCCGTTGATCGACTTCGACCCGGCGACCACCGCCCAGGGCGAGGGCACGCCCAACCGGGTCGATGGCCTGGACACCCAGCCGGCGATGAACAAGTTCCGGGTCGGCACGGTGAACAACGAGACCGGCGGGCAGATCCTGGTCAAGTACGCACCCACCGGCTGCGTGCGCACGGCCCTGCCCGCGGCGCAGTCCAACACGTCGCGCTGCTTCCCGGGCTACTACGCCCAGGAGTTCGAGACCCCGACGATCGACTGGTTCCAGAAGTACGTGGTCACCGAGACGGTCGAGACCGACCTGGTCGGCGGCGGCACACCGGAGGTGACCCGCTACGAGTACGGCACGGACGGCGCCTGGCACTTCGACGACGCCGAGCTGACCCCCGATCGGTTCAAGACCTGGGGGCAGTGGCGGGGCTTCCAGAAGGTCCAGGAGATCAGCGGCAACGGCACGGACGCGCCGCACACCGTGACCGAGCACGTTTTCCTGCGCGGCATGCACGGCGACCGTGCAACGCCAACCGGGGGCAGCAAGTCGGTCCAGGTGGACGGGTTGGACGATTTGAACATCCGGCGCGGCTTCGCCCGGGAGACCTCGGTCTACAACGGCGTCGGAGGCGCCCTGGTGTCCCGCTCGGTCAGTGAACCCCTGGAGATCAGGAACACGGCCACCCGCCCCCGGTCGACCGGCACGAACCTGGCCGCCTGGGTGACCGCCGAGCGCTCGGAGCGCAGCACCGAGACCCTGGCCGCCGGTGGCAGCCGGACCACCGAGGTGCTGTACCGCTACGACGACGACGGGCTACCGATCGAGGAGCACGACCGGGGCGACATCGACGTCGCCGACGACGACGAGTGCACGACCACGACGTACGCGAAGAACCGCACCGACTGGATCATCGACGCCGAATCGCGGTCCACCACCGTGCTCGCGCCGTGCGGCACCACGCCCACCTATCCGGAGGGCCTGCTCAGCGACGAGCGGTTCTACTACGACGGACAGTCCACCTGGGGCGCTCCGCCGATCCGCGGTGACATCACGAAGTCCGAGGAGGCCAAGGACTGGTCGAACGGACCAGTCTGGCAGACCGTCGGCAGCGCAGTCCTGGACGACCACGGCCGACCGACGTCGATGACCGATGCCCTCGGCCACACCAGCACGACCACCTATACGCCAACCGTCGGTGGTCCGCTCACCTCGGTCCGGGCCACCAACCCGCTGGGGCACGCGTCGACAATGACCCTAGCTCCGCTGACCGAGGATCCGCTCACCGTGGTCGACGCCAACGGCCGCCAGACCGATCTCGCCTACGACCCCATGGGCCGGTTGACCAAGGTGTGGCTGCCCGGTCGGGCGAAGGCGACGACGACGCCGAACCTGGAGTACAGCTACGACGTGCGGCGCACCGCCCCGACGGTGCTGGGCACCCGGACCTTGCTCGGCACCGGGACCGCGTACGCCACGTCCTACCAACTGCTCGACGGGTTCCTGCGCGAGCGGCAGACCCAGGAGCAGTCGCCGAACACCTCCGGACGGATCGTCACCGACACCTTCTACGACTCGCACGGGCGGGACTGGAAGGAGAACGCCGACTACTACACCAGCGGCCTGCCAGCCAAGGTGCTCGTCGGAGTGGCCGACACGGCGGTGCCGTCACAGACCCGGACGCTGTACGACGGGGCCGGCCGGGAGACCGCGGAGATCCTCTACGGCCGCAACGTGGAGAAGTGGCGGACCAGTACCACGTACGGCGGTGACCGGGTCTCGGTCACCCCGCCGGCCGGGGACACCGCCACCACGACGATCCTCGACGCGCACGACCGGACCGTCGAGCTGCGCCAGCACACCGCCGGCGTGACCAGCGGCTACGACAGCACCCGCTACGGCTATGACCGGGCCGGACGCCTGAGCACCGTCACCGATCCGGACGGCAACGTCTGGCGGCACTTCTACGACCTGCGTGGCCGCAAGATCCGTACCGAGGACCCGGATGCCGGCGTCCAGCGGATCGGCTACGACGAGGCGGATCGGCCGGTCACCACCACCGACGGCCGTAACCGCACGGTGGTCACGCTCTACGACGAGCTGGACCGGCAGAAGGCGGTGCACGAGACCTCGTCCACTGGGCCGAAGCTGGCCGAGTGGACGTACGACACCCTGCCCGGCGGCAAGGGGTTGGCCACCGCCTCAAAGCGGTACGTCGGTTCCGCCGTCTACGAGAATCAGGTGCTGGGCTACGACCCGAGCGGTCAGCCCACCGGCGCATCGGTCGTCATCCCGGCGGCCGAGGGCGGTCTGGCCCGCTCGTACGACACCACGTTCCGCTACAACGCCGCCGGCCAGGTCACCGACACCAACCTGCCGTCCGCCGGTGACCTCGCCGCCGAAACGGTGAAGTCCTTCTACACCTCGCTCGGCCTGCCCAGCTCGCTGGCGTCCAGTGGCAACACCTATGTCGCCAGCACCGGTTACAGCAACACTGGCGAGTTGGGCCGGTTCGTGCTGGGCGCTAGCGGCAGGCAGGTCACCCGGGACTTCAGCTACGACGAGACGACCGGGCGGTTGACCCGCGCCCAGACCCAGTCGCCGGGCACCACACCGGTCTCCGACGCCACCTACTCCTACGACCCGGCCGGCAACCTCCTGCGGGTCGGCGACAGCGTCACCAACGACACGCAGTGCTTCGAGTACGACCAGTTGCGGCGGCTGACCGAGGCTTGGACTCCGGCCGGCGGCAACTGCGCGGCGGCGCGCGGCACAGCGGCGCTCGGTGGCCCTGCGGCCTACTGGCACAGCTGGACCTTCGACAAGGTCGGCAACCGGCTGACCGAGGCGCGGCGCTCCGCAGCCGGCGACACCACCGCCAGCTACACGTATCCCGCGGCGGGTTCTGCCCAACCACACACCCTGACCTCGGTGCGGACTACCGGACCGGGCGGGGACCGGACCGACAGCTACAGCTACGACGCCGACGGCAACACCACAGGTCGGTCGGTCAACGGCAAGGTACAGGTCCTGGACTGGGACGCCGAGGGGCACGTCTCCACCATCACGGAGAACGGCAAGACCACCTCGTTCGTCTACGACGCCGACGGCAACCGGCTGCTGCGCCGCGACGCCACCGGCACCACGCTGTACCTGGGGCACACCGAGGTGCATCAGCCAACCAGCGGTGCGACGACGGCCACCCGCTACTACGCCTACCAGGGACAGCCGGTGGCCGTGCGTAAGGGTGGCCAGGTCTCCTGGCTGACGTCCGACCACCACGGCACCGGTGAGATCGCCATCGACTCGGCCACCATGGCGGTGACCCGTCGACTACTCACGCCGTACGGCACGGCACGTGGCGGCACCGGCACCTGGCCGGGGGAGCGGGGCTTCGTCGGCGGCAACATCGACCCGGGCACCGGGTTGACCCATCTCGGCGCCCGGGAGTACGACCCGGGCACCGGCCGGTTCATCTCGGTCGACCCGATCATCGACATCGACGATCCACAGCAGATGCACGGGTACGCCTACTCCAGCAACAACCCGACGTCGTTCAGCGACCCGGACGGGTTGAAGCTGATGGCGGACAACAGCGGCGGCGGCAAGGCCAAGCCGAAGGCGAAGAAGCCGGCGCCAGCGAAGAAGAAGGCCGCCCCGAAGAAGAAGGCGAAGTCCTACGCCGCGTCTCCAGCGCAGAAAGCCGCGTACGCGAAGGCCAAGTGCGGCGCGTCGTGCGTCAGCGCCAACGGGAAGAAGATGAACAAGAAGGGGGTGAAGGCGTACGAGGCGAAGCAGAAGAAGGCCGCCAAGGAGCAGCAGAAGCGCACCACCGCGGCGAAGAAAGCGAGGGCCAACGCCGCGAAGAGCTGCAACGCCGCCTGCCGGCGCGACGCCACGGCGAACAAGCCCAAGGCCAAGGCCAAGGCCAAGGCCGCACCCAAGACGCCCGCCAAGTCGACGCCGAAAGCTCCTTCGAAGGATGTGGAGAAGAAGCGTGCGCTGGTGCACACGGCCACGGGCATCGGCGTTGGCCTCTTGACCGGCCTCGCTGTCGCGGCAATCTGTGCCGGCACAGCGGGCATCGGCTGTGCGGTGGTGGCTGGCCTGGGAGTAGGCGCGCTTATCGGAACACCCGCACAACTCGGGGTCGCCCGAGCGATGGGAGAGGAGATATCCGGGCGTAAGGCGGTTCAATGGCTGGGGCAGTCTTATCTGGGCGGCCTCGGGCAGGGGTACAGCTGGGGCAAGTACGGGATGTCTCCTCTGAAAGTGGGGATCCATCGCGCCAGGAATGGTCAAATGCCTTCCCCCCGAGAGCCGTGACCGATTGACCACGACTCCGAGCGACTTCGGTCTGGCCAGTTCGTTCGGTCCGATCGGTAGTGCGTAGGGCGAGGCCCGCGGTCGTCTGACCGTGGGCCTCGTTGCATACCCCGGCATGTACGGGGTGCTGTACGTCGACCTCGCACGCTGAGCCCGGCCCGTCCTCCACGACGGGTCGGGCTCAGTCGTCGGAGGTTGGCATGCGCGTTGTCCACAGAGGGCTGCTGGTGGCGGCACTCGTCGTCGCGGGGCTGCCGGTGCTCGGGTCACCGGCTCATCCCGCCGCCCCGCCCACCGACCGGCCCGGCGCCCTGGTGCCGGTCGCGCCGCGGGGCGAGGACGTCTCCCGCAAGCTGGCCGCCCGCGCCGTACCGCCGGTGGTCTGGCCGGACGCGGGGCGGGCCGACGTCGATCGGGACGCCACCCCGGTTCGGGCCGGTCGGCTGCCGGTCCGGGTTTCCGCGGCCGACGGGCGGGCCGGCCGGGTCGGCGTCGAGGTGCTGGATCGGGCGGCCACCGCCCGGGCGCAGGTGCGCGGACTGGTGATGAAGGTCCGGCACGCGGCCACCGACGAGGACCGCACACCGCGCCGCTCGACTGTCGACATCGACTACGCCGGCTTCCGGGGCGCCTTCGGCGGTGACTACGCGGCCCGGTTACGTCTGGTCAAGCTGCCCGACTGCGCCCCGAGCGCCGGCCCGGCCTGCGGGCCGAGCCAGCCGGTCGCCGCGACGAACGACAGCCGCGCCAAGCGGGTCTCGGCCCGGGTCACCGACGGCACGTACGCGCTGACCGCCGGGGCGAGTGGCGCGGCCGGCAGCTTCCGACCGACCTCCCTGTCGCCGTCGGCGACCTGGCAGGTCGGCCCGCAGTCCGGCGACTTCCAGTGGTCCTACCCGCTGCGGACGCCGCAGTTGCCCGGTGGTGCACCGGAGCTGGCGCTCGACTACTCGTCCGGGCGAGTCGACGGACGCACCGCCGCGACCAACAACCAGCCGTCCTGGGCCGGTGAGGGCTTCGAGCTGCAACCGGGCTTCATCGAGCGGTCGTACCAGCCCTGCCTCGAGGACGGTCAGGCCGGCGTCGGCGACTTCTGCTGGGCGACGAACGGTGCTGGGAAGCTGGTGCAGAGCGCCACGGTCTCGTTGCCCGGCCTCAACAGCGAGCTGGTCCGCGACGACGCCACCGGCACCTGGCGGGCCGAGCAGGACGAGGGTTGGCGTACCGAGCTGCTGACCGGCGCTGTCAACGGTGACGAGGGTTCGACCAGCCCGGACGATCGGGGCGAGTACTGGCGGTTGACCGCGCCGGACGGCACCCAGTACCACTTCGGCCGCAACCGGATGCCGGGCTGGACGGCTGGCGCGGCCGAGACCAACTCGACTCTCACCGTGCCGGTCTTCGGCAACCACGCGAACGAGCCGTGCAAGGGCACCTCCTTCGCGACGTCGTGGTGCCAGCAGGCGTACCGCTGGATGTTGGACTTCGTGGTCACCCCGCACGGCGACGTGACCACCTACCACTACGACCGCGAGACCAACAGCTACGGCCGCAACGCCACCCCCGGCAGCCCGACGCCGTACGTCCGGGCCGCGAACGTCTCCCGGATCGAGTACGGGCAGCGCCTGGACACGCTCTACACCGCGCAGGCGGGGGCGCGGGTGCTGTTCGGCAGCGCCGAGCGGTGCCGCCCCGGGTCACCCTGTCAGCAGTCGCAGCCGGCGGACTTCCCGGACACGCCGCTGGACCAGGCGTGTGCCGCACTGTGCCCGCTGTCGACCCCGACCTTCTGGAGCACCCGCCGGCTCGCGAAGGTGAGCACCCAGGTCAACGACGGCGGTTTCCGGGACGTCGACTCGTGGAGCCTGACCCACACCTTCCCGGCGACAGGTGACGATTCGGCTCCCAGCCTCTGGCTGGAGTCGATCGTGCACACCGGCCACGTCCGCGGCACCGCGAGCATGCCCGCCGTCGACTTCGACCCGGGTACCACGGCCGAGGGGGAGGGCACCCCGAACCGGATCGACACCCAGGGCGACACCCAGCCCGCGATGCGCAAGTACCGGCTCGGCACGATCCGCAATGAGACCGGTGGCCGCACCGAGATCAGTTACGCCGCGTCCGACTGCCAGCCGACCGCGCTGCCGACGCCGGACCGCAACACGGCCCGCTGTTTCCCGGTCTACTGGTCGACCGAGTTCGCCACCCCGACCCGGGACTGGTTCGCCAAGTACCTGGTCACCCGGGTCACCGAGACCGACCTGGTCGGCGGGGAGAGCGCCAACCCCAAGATCACTGAGTACGAGTACGACGGGTCGGCCGCCTGGCACCACGACGACGCCGAACTCGTCCCCGACCGGTACAAGTCGTGGGGGCAGTGGCGCGGTTACCAGCGGGTCCGCATTCGCGCCGGTCATCCGGGCGACGGCCCCCGCACCCTGACCGAGCACGTCTACCTGCGGGGCATGCACGGCGACCGCAACGCCGACGGCACCACCAAGACCGTGACGATCGAGGGGCTCGCCGACGAGGCGCCGCTGCGGGGGTTCGCCCGCCAGACCACGGTCTTCGACGGCGACAGCGCCTCGGTGCTCTCCCGTACCGTGGCGCAGCCGATGCAGTTGCCGGTCAGCGCGACCCGGGACCGCGCCGGCACCCCGTTGCGGGCCCGGGTCACCCAGATCAAGTCCAGCACCACCACGACCACACTTGCCACCGGCAGCCGGGTCACCGAGCAGCGTTACGGCTACAACGGTTCCGGGCTGCTCACCGAGACGCACGACCTCGGCGACGTGGCGCTTCCCGGTGACGACACCTGCCAGGTGCAGACCTACGCCGTCAACGAGGCGAGCTGGATCCTGAACGCGCTCTCCCGGCAGGTCACCGTCGCCGGAGACTGCCAGAGCACCGAGGTGCTGACCGACCGCCGGTTCTTCCACGACGGGGCCGAGGGTTGGGGGAGCCCGCCGTCGACTGGCGACGTCACCCGGGTCGAGGAGGGCACCGAGACCGGTTACCAGGTGACCGAGCGCGCCACGTTCGACGTGCACGGCCGTCCGTTGGACCGGCGCGACGCCTCCGGCGACCTGACCCGCACCTCGTACACCCCGGCGGTCGGCGGGCCGTTGACCGCAACCGTGGTGACCGACCCGGCCGGGTTCACGGTGACCACCACGATCGACCCGCTGCTCGGGCAGCCGCTGTCGACCCGGGACGCCAACGGCGGCGTGACGACCAACGGGTACGACCCGCTCGGCCGGCTGACCTCGGTGTGGCTGCCCGGTCGGGCGACCACCGCGACCCCGAACCACCGCTACTCCTACCTGGTCCCCGGTACCGGCCCGAGCGTGGTCACCAGCCAACAACTGATCGGCACCGGCGCGGCCTACCGGACCAGCACCGAACTCTTCGACGGGTTCCTGCGGTCCCGACAGGTGCAGCAGCCGGCACCAGGCGGCGGCCGGATCCTGACCGACACCCGGTACGACTCACATGGCCGGGTGTCCCGCACCTCGGCGCCGCGGTTCGACAGCGGAGCACCCGGCGTCGGCCTGGTCGCCCAGCCGGCGGTGCTGCCGGCGGAGACCCGGCTCGGCTACGACGGCGCCGGCCGGCAGAACGCCGAGGTGCTCTACGGCCAGGGCGTGGAGAAGTGGCGAACCAGCACCAGCCACGGCGGCGACCGGGTCACTGTCGACCCGCCGGTCGGGGGCACCGCAACCGTGGAGATCCGCGACGCCCGAAACCGTACGGTGGAGCTGCGCCAGTTCCTCTCCGGCGCGCCCAACGGTACGTACCAGGCGACCCGGTACACGTACACGTTGGCCGGGCAACTCGCCTCGACCACCGACCACGCCGGCAACGTGTGGCGCTACGGCTACGACCGGCGCGGTCGGCAGGTGCGCGCCGAGACGCCGAACTCGGGCACCCGATCTACCAGCTACGACGCCGAGGGGCGGGTGCTGACCAGCACCGACGGCAACGGCCGAACGGTGAGCTACGACTACGACCAGTTGGGGCGGCGCACGGCGGTGCGCGAGGGCGCCACGGTGCTCGCCAGTTGGGCGTACGACACCGCGACCAACGGTCGGGGCCGGCTGGCCAGCAGCACCCGGTACGCCGCCAGCGGCGACATCGTCACCGGTGTGAGCGGCTACGACCTGCGTGGTCGGATCACCGGTACGGCGCTCACCGTGACCGAGCCGGGGCTGGCCGGCACCTACCGGACCGGACACGTCTGGTACGAGGACGACCAGCCGTACACCGCCACGCTGACCCTGCCGGTAGCGAACCTCGGTGGGTTGGCAACCACCGAGACGCTGCGGCACGGCTACGAGGCGAGCGGACTGCCGAGCACCCTGCTGGGGCAGAGCAGCTACGTCGCGGCCACCACCTACACCCGCACCGGTGAGGTGGAGTCCTACCAACTCGGCGCCGCCGGTCGGCAGGTCACCCGCGCGTTCGGATACGACCCGGTGACCCGGTGGCTGACCCGCGCCGAGACCCGCCGGCAGGGCCAGGGCGCTGCCGCCGACGTCTCCTACGCCCACGACCAGGTGGGCGGGGTGACCCGGATCGCCGATGCCACCACCGCCGACACCCAGTGCCTGCGCTACGACGGGCTGCGCCGGCTCGTCGAGGGGTGGACGCCGGCCGGTGGCGACTGCGCGACCGGGCCGAGCGTCGCCGGCCTGGGTGGACCGGCCCGGTACTGGGACTCGTGGAGTTTCGACGACTCGGGCAACCGGGCCGCCGAGATCCGGCGCGGCGCCGCCGGGCAGAGCACCCGTACCTACTCCTACCCGGCCCCGGGCGGCGCGCAGCCGCACACGCTGCGCTCGGTCCGTACCGAGGGTCCGGCCGGCACCCGGACCGACACCTTCAGCTACGACGCCGACGGCAACACCCTGACCCGGCCCGGTCAACAGCTCGGCTGGGACGCCGAGGGCCGGCTCGCCACGGTCAGCGCCGGCGGCCGGACCTCCTCCTTCGGGTACGACGCGGACGGCAACCGGGTGCTGCGTCGCGACGCCAGCGGCACAACGCTCTACCTGGGTGACACCGAACTGCACCGCGACCCGGCCGGGGTGGTGACCGGTACGCGGTACTACCGGCACAACGGTGCCACGGTGGCGTTGCGCCGGGGTGGCACGGTGAGCTGGCTCGCCACCGACCACCACGGAACGGCGCAGACCCTGCTCGACTCGACCACGCTCGCCGCGACCAGCCGGCTGCTCGGCCCGTACGGCCAGCCGCGGGCCACCGTCGCCGGCTGGGTCGGTGACCGGGGCTTCGTGGGTGGCAGCGCCGACCCGGACAGCGGGCTGGTGCAACTCGGCGCCCGCCAGTACGACCCGGACACCGGGCGGTTCGTCTCGGTCGACCCGGTCACCGATGTGGCCGATCCGCAACAACTCGGCGGCTACGCGTACGCGAACCACAATCCGGTCACCTTCACCGACCCGGACGGGCTGCTGACCAAGAAGCCCGCTGCGAAGAAGGCGGACAAGCCGGCCAAGACCTCGACGAAGAGCAGCATCACCATCGGCGCGACCGCCACCCGCAGCACCAAACCGTTGACCAGCGGGAGCAAGCAACGGCTGTCCGAGGTGATCGACTACCTGTCGGGCAGCTACAGCTACAGCGACTGGGAGGAGGTCTACACCTGGGAGGACACGCCCAGCGGTGCCAGCAGCGGTGTCTACATCGACGGCTACAGCCGGGACGACGGCTACTACTCCCTCGACGACTACTACGACGACTACTACGAGGACGACTACGAGGTGCCGGTCGTGTACTACGGGGAGAGGGATTGCGTCGGCTGGAACCAGTGCCTCTATCCGCGTCCGATCGAGCAGAGCGTGGTGTGGGAGTCGGCTGCCGCGTTGGACTTCGTCACGGAGTACCGATCGGTGCCCACCGTGCCGGCGCCGATGACGTACCGCGTCACCGAACCGTCCGGCTGGGCGAGCCCGGTCGCAGGGCTCAGTCTTCCCGCCGAGCACCGGCTCGACCTGCCGACGTTCTCCTGGCGGCGGTCATGACCCGCCGGCGGCTCTGGCCGCTCTGCGGGCTGGTGCTCGCTGCCGTCGTCGCCGGGCTGACGTTGCCCCGGTCGCCGTCGGGCACCGCGTCGGCCAGCGGCTTTCCGGCCGTCGCCGTGGCGGCGGCGCCGGTCGAGGAGCCCGCCAGGGTCCGTGCCGCCCGCAGCGGCACCCGGGTCGCGCTGCCCGAACGGACGACCGCGACCAGGCAGGTCTTCGTGAACCCGGACGGCACCCTCACCGCCGAGATCAGCCAACGCCCCGAGCGGGTCCGGCGGGGCGAGCAGTGGGTGCCGGTGGACACCCGTCTGCGCGCCCGGCCGGACGGCACCGTCGCACCCGTTGCGGCGGCCGGGCTGACCCTCTCCGGCGGCGGAACGACGCCGCTGGCGACCCTGGTCACCGGTGACGGCCGGCTCGAACTGAGCTGGCCGACGCCGCTGCCCAGGCCGGTGCTGGCCGGCGAGACCGCCAGCTACGCCGACGTACTGCCCGGTGTGGACCTGCGGGTGCGGGCCACCGCGACCGGCTTCTCCCAGGTGCTGGTGGTCCGGACCGCCGAGGCGGCCCGCCAGCCGGCGCTGCGCCGGTACACGTTCGGGCTGCGCACGACGAAGCTGACCGCCACCCGCAACGACGCCGGTGGCCTACGGGTCACCGACCGGGCCGGAAGGACCGTCCTCAGCTCGGGTAGTGCCTGGATGTGGGACTCGGCGACCCGCGACGGGTCGGACCGACCCGCCCGGCGGGCGCCGATCGGGCTGGAGGTGACCGGGGACCGGCTGACGCTCGTCCCCGACCCGGCTCTGCTGCTCGACCCGGCGGCCCGGTTCCCGCTCCACCTCGACCCGGACCTGACCGGCGACCAGCAGCACTGGCTCATGGTGCAGAAGGACCTACCGAACCAGAACTGGTGGGACAGCACGCAGTTCCGCCCGCAGGTCGGCCGTGACCCACGGGAGTCGAGCACCGACCGGTTCCGGTCCTACTTCGAGCTGGACACGTCAGGGGTGGCCGGCAGGAGCATCATCCGGGCGCAGTTGCGGATCCCGCAGACCTGGTCGTGGTCGTGCACCCCCGAGCCGCTGCACCTCTACCACACCGCGCCGATCACGTCGGCGATGAACTGGACCACCGCTCCGCCGCTGCTCGCCAACCGGAAGTTGAGCACCATCACCGAGGCGTACGGCGGTGAGGGCACCGGCGCCTCCTGCCAGGTTCCGAACGACGCGGAACTCACCGCCACCGCCGCGGTGGCCGAGGCGGCCGCCGTCCGGGCACCCACACTGACCCTCGGGCTCGCCTCGGACGAGTGGACAAGCGCCAACGGCGCCAAGGAGTTCCTGCCGAAGGCGACGCTCGTGATCACCTACAACACGGTGCCCGAGGCCCCCGAACTGGACGGCTGTACCGACAACTCGGCCGGTTACCTGACCAGCGACCAACCGACCCTGACCGCCGTGCCACTCGACGCCGACCAGGACGACCAGTTCCTGTCGGTGGCCTTCCAGTGGGCGGACAACACCGGTCGGGTGCTGGGCGAGGCACCGGGGGACCAGAGCGTCTTCTCCGGCAACCCGGTACACGCTCGGATCAGCACCGTGCTGACCGAGGGCGCGACGTACCAGTGGCGGGCACGTACCCAGGACGCCAAGACCACGGGACCGTGGAGTGCCTGGTGCCGGTTCGTCCTCGACGCCCAGCCGCCGACGGTCGCGCCGACGGTGACCTCGCCGGTCTTCGTGGCCGACGGCGTCGCCGGCCGGCCGTACGAGGCGGGTGAGGTCCGCTTCGACGCCAACGGCGCCACCGACGTGGTGGCGTTCCGGTACTGGGTCAACGAGAAGGAGCAGCCCGACCTGCCGGCCGCCGGTGGGCTGGCCCGGGTGCAGGTGACGCCGACCCGCGGCTACAACACGGTGCTGGTGCGCGGGGTGGACCGGGCCGGGCTGACCGGCCCGGAGACCCGCTTCGACTTCGTGACCGACAGCGAACACCTGACGCCACCTGTCGCCGAGTGGACGATGGAGGACTACGGCAGCGAGGCGTGGGACACGGGCAGCAACCTGCACCACGCCACGCTTACCGGCGCGGCCGTCTTCGGCGCTGGTCGAGGCTCCGGCGGTCTGGAGTTGGACGCCTCCGAGCAGACCTACGCCCGGACCGCGGGTCCGGTGATCCGCACCGACGCCAGCTTCACCGCCATGGCCTGGGTCAAGCTGGCCAGGGACGACGACTGGTTCACCGCGCTCGGCCAGTCGGGCCTGCGGTTCCCCGGCTTCGAGCTGGAGTACGGCCTGTGGCCGCGCGGCTGGGTCTTCGAGATGGCCACCTCCGACAGCACCGAGGGGCAGGTCTCGGTCGACGCCGCCGCGGCCAGTGGGATCACTGCCCAGCCCGATGTCTGGACCCACCTGGCCGGCGTGTACGACCACCAGGCCGGGCAGCTACGGCTCTACGTCAACGGCGCGCTCGCCGGTACGGCGGCGCACCGCAGCACCTGGAACGCGACCGGGCCGGTCAACATCGGCAGCGGCTTCTGGCACGGCACGCATCCGGCCCGGTGGCCGGGCAGCCTGGACGACGTACGGATCTTCGATCGGGTGACGAGCGAGGCCGAGATCCGCGAGGTGATGGCAGGGGAGCCGTGGGGTGCGGAGGCGCGCTGGCAGTTCGAGGAGACCGAGGGGCGTACCGCTGTCGACGAGACCGGCAACACCAACACCCTCGCCGTGTCGTCGAGCGGGCAGCCGTGGGGGGCGGGCCGCAACGGGGGCGGTCTGCACCTCGACGGCGACGGCGACATGGCCTGGGCCCCCGGCCCGGTGGTCCGTACCGATCGGAGCTTCACCGCCGCCGCCTGGGTGAAGCTGGCCCGCGACACCACCACCGGCACGGTGCTGAGTCAGGATGGCCGGACCTCCAGCGGCTTCACCCTGCGCTACGACGCCGGGTCGCGGCGTTGGTCCTTCGCGATGGCCCGGGCCGACGCGGCGGACGGGCGGGACTGGCCGGCCGTGCACTCGACGGTCGCGCCGGTGCTCGGCGAGTGGACCCACCTGGCCGGGGTGTACGACCACGACCGGGGCCAACTGCGCCTCTATGTGAACGGGGTGCTCTCGGGCACTGTCGCGCACCTCAGCACCTGGCACGCCACGGGGCAGTCGCTTGTCGGGCGGGGCCGTAACAACGGCTGGTATGTGGAGTGGTGGTCCGGGGTCATCGATGAGCCGGTGCTGACCAGCGGGGCGTTGACCCAGGGCCAGATCGCCGGGCTGATCGGCGACAACCTGGAGGGCTCGGGAGGCGAGTGGGACTTCGAACCCGAGCCGACCGGGCCGACCACCCTGGCCCGGGTGGACCGCAGCGGCAACCGGCACAGCATCACCATCGGCCCGGGGGTGGACCGTACCGTTGCCGGTTACGGCACGGGCGGCAAGGGCCTCGGGTTCGACGGCACCGGCGGGTACGCGAGCACGGCCGGTCCGGTCGTGCGGACCACCGGCAGCTTCACCGTCGCCGCCTGGGTCAAGGTGACCGACACCGGCGTACGCCGGGTCGCGGTGAGTCAACAGGCCACCCAGACCAGCGGCTTCAGCCTGGAGTACAGCCGCGAGCGCAACCGGTGGGCGTTCGTCGTTCCGCACGACGACCGGAGCACGACGAGCGGGGAGCGGGTGTCGACAGTGGTCTCCACAGGTGCTCCGCAGCTGAACACCTGGACCCATCTGACCGGTGTCTACGACGCCGCGGCCAGCGAGCTGCGGCTCTACGTCAACGGTCGGTTCGCCAACGTGGTGACCCACCGCCGGCCCTGGTCGTCCCGAGGGCCCCTGCAGATCGGCCGGGCCTGGTGGGGCGGTGCCTGGCAGGCGCCCTGGAAGGGAGTCGTCGATCAGGTCCGGGTGCTCGACCGGGCCGCGGTCATCGACGAGGTGCGTGCGCTCGCCGGCATCGCCACGCCGCCGGAACCCGGACCGCTGCGCCTCTTCGCTCAACATGCCAACCTCTGCCTCGGCGAGAACCCCCTGGACACCGTCGGTCACCTCTTCCTGACCGCCTGCCGGGGGGTCATCCCCGACCTGTCGTTCCAGCTTGCCGGCGACGACCTGTACCGGATCATGACCGCGCATCCGCAGCACGGGACGGGCTGCACAGGCGTGGCCGGCAACTCTACGGCGGTCGGCGCCCGGTTGGAGAACGACTACTGCGTCGATCGCAAGCCGGAGCGGTTGACCCGGTTCCGACTGATTCCGGTGTTCGGCCCGACGTTGCACGGGCACCTCATCAAGGCGGAGCACAGTGGACTCTGCGTCGGTGTCGCCGGTGACGCGACGGCACCCGGCTCGGTCGCCGTGCAGCTGACCTGCGATCCGACCGCCCCGGGCCAGGTCTTCGACCTGCAACGCGTACCCGACGACGGGATGCCGGCACCGGGTGCGACCCAGATCCGGTCGGTGCACTCCGGGCTCTGTGTGGGTGAGGTGTCCGGCGATTCGAACCATGTTCTGCAGCAGACCTCGTGTGCCAGCGCGTCACCGCCGATGCGGGTGGAGGCGGCCGGGCAGGGCAGGTACTGGATCAAGAGCACGCACCCGGTCAACGGGGTGGGCTGCACCCGGGTGCTGAGTCCGGTGATCGCCGTCGGCAGCGCGGTCGCCGACGGGGCCTGCCCGGCCGACGCCGGCGCGGCACACCGGTTCCGCCTGGAGCCGGTCAGCGCGCCGCTCACCGGCTATCTGATCCGCCCGTTGCAGAGCGGGCACTGCCTGGGCATCGTGGGCAGTTCCACGACGGCCGGCGCCCGTCTGGTGCAGCAGGCGTGCGATCCGGCCGCCCGGGGGCAGGTGTTCGAGTTCCGGCCACCGGGCACCACGCCGTGACCGCGTTCATCTCGGGGGACGCCGTGTCTCCCGATTCCACAGAACGGCGCAAAAATACCGCTTTAGGGTAAGTGAGGTGATCGCCCCTACCTGCCCCGATAGCTTTCGAAGGAGAGGAAAACTCGTATTCCTCCCATCGGGTGCAGAAGGAGATCGGAGATGAAGCGCAGCGTCGCCCTCGCGGCCGCCCTCCTGGCGGGCCTCAGCAGCATCGGATCGATCCCCGGGACCGCCGTCGCCGACGGCGGCGGCCCTGGTTACCACGACGACCGCAAGGGGGGTGATCACCACGACGGCGACGAGGGCGCGGTCTTCGTCCAGACCAACAAGGCCGAGGGCAACACCATCAAGGTGTACGACCGTGACGAGGACGGTCGCCTCACCAAGGCGGGCGAGTACGAGACCGGCGGGCTGGGCGGCTTCACCATCGGCGCGCCGCTCGACGCGCTGGCCTCGCAGGGGTCCCTCACCTATCACCGGGGACTGCTGTTCGCGGTCAACGCCGGCAGCAACACCGTGACGGTCTTCCGCGTCGACGGCACCAGGTTGCACAAGCTCCAGGTCGTCTGGTCCGGTGGTCTGCTGCCGGTGAGCGTCGCGGCCCGTGGCGACCTCGTCTACGTCCTCAACGCCGGCGGCGAGGGCTCGGTGCAGGGCTTCGAGCTGGACAAGGGGCGCCTGTCGCGGATCGAGGACGCCAACCGGTCGCTCGGGCTGCACAACGGCAACCCGCCCGCGTTCGCGTCCGCCCCGGCGCAGGTCAAGATCGACCCGGACAGCGAGTTCGTCCTGGTGTCGGCCAAGAACGCCAACGTCATGTTCAGCTACGAGATCGGCCGCCACGGCGAGCTGTCCCGCAACCCGGTGATCAGCGACGCGGGGAACACCCCGTTCGGCTTCACCTTCGACTCCGAGGACTCGTTGCTGGTCACCGAGTCGGGCGCGAACGCGGTCAGCCGGTTCGAGCTGGAGGACGACGGCGCGCTCGACCAGGTCGGCCCGTCGGTGCCCAACGGGCAGCAGGCGCCGTGCTGGATCCAGCGTGTCGGCGACTACTTCTTCGTCGCCAACGCGGGCAGCTCCACCATCAGTTCCTACCGGGTCGACGACGACGGCAAGCTCGAAATCGTCAAGAACGTCGCCGCCGACACCAACGGCGGTTCGATCGACATGACCGCCAGCGACGGCTTCCTGTACGTGCAGAACGCCACCGCCGGCAACGTGCAGGGCTACAAGGTGCACGAGGACGGGTCCCTGAATCTCGTCACCACTGTCGAGGGTCTGCCGAAGTTCGAGAACGGCATCGGCATGGAGGGCATCGCCGCCTCCTGAGCAGCAACTCCGCTGGTCCCGGTCGTTCGTCGACCGGGGCCAGCGTCGTCTGGCGGGTCGCCGCGCCTCAGGAGGCCAGCCGCTCGCGTGCGGTCGGCCCGGGGAGTTCGGCACCGCCGTCCGACGTGTTGATCTCCGACCAGACGGCGTCGAGGGAGAGGCCCAAAACGTCGGCGATCGCCGCGATCGTCGGAAAGGCGGGGGTGGCTATCCGGCCGGACTCGATCTTCCGAAGGGTCTCCGGCGAGACGCCCGCGTCGAGCGCGGTGAGGAGCATCGAACGCTCTCCGCGGGCTCGACGCAGGAGGGCACCGAGGCGCTGTCCGCGTTCGAGCTCTGCGGGAGTGAGCGGCAACCTGACCATGCCCCGATTCTAGTACCGGGATAATATGGCCGGGATACTTATTGGTGGCCCGAGGAAGGCGCTTCATGATCGAGATCCTGAGCCCCACCGACGTGCTGCGCGGGAAGGACACCGGCGCGCTCGTCGCCACCATCCTGCGAACGCTGAAGAGCCGGTGTGCGGTCGGTACCAACCTGCTGGACATCGACAGCTGGGCGCAGACCATGATCACCGAGGCCGGGGCGCAGTCCTGCTACGTCGACTACGAGCCGTCCTTCGGGCGCGGGCCGTTCGGCCACTACATCTGCACGTCGGTGAATGACGCCGTGCTGCACGGGCTGCCGTACGACTACGCCCTCGCCGACGGTGACCTGCTCTCGCTCGACCTTGCCGTCTCCCTCGGCGGAGTCGTCGCCGACTCGGCGATCAGCTTCATCGTCGGGGACGCGCGACCCCCGGAGAGCGTCGCGCTCATCGACGCGACCGAGCGCGCGTTGCGGGCAGGGATCGCCGCCGCCGGGCCCGACGTCCGCATCGGTGACATCTCCCATGCCATCGGCACGGTCCTGCAGGCGGCGGGATACTCGGTCAACACCGAGTTCGGCGGCCACGGCGTCGGGTCGACGATGCACCAGGACCCGCACGTTTCCAACACGGGGCGCCCCGGTCGCGGATACCGGCTGCGCCCGGGGCTGCTGCTGGCGTTGGAGCCCTGGGTCATGGCGGACACCGCCACGCTCGTCACCGATGCCGACGGCTGGACGCTCCGCAGCGCCACCGGTTGCCGGACGGCGCACAGCGAGCACACCATCGCCATCACCGACGACGGCGCGGACGTGCTCACCCTGCCGAGGGCCTGATCCGTACGGCACCGCCACCGTGGATGACTAACCGGCCACCGACCGGGCACGTCCTTCCGTGACGCCCTGCGGGGTCGCGTTCAGAATGAACCGATCGGTCATATTTTCCGTGATGACGGTCAGGGTCACCCACCAGAGTCACGGAGGCACGATGTCAACGGTTCGAACGGGTCCGGTCATCGGACTGCTCGTGCAGGTCGGCGTGCTGGCGGTGCTCGCCCAGACGGTCGGTCTGGGCACGCCGGGCTGGGTGGCCGGCCTGGCGTACGGGCTGGTCCTGTGCGCCCTGCTCGGCCGGGGGATGTCCCGCTCGGGTGCGGACGCGCTGAGCCCGGCCGACCGGGTGACGCTGAGCCGGGCGATCCTGGTCGGCGCAGTGACGGCCCTGGCCGCCGACTCGTTCGGCAGGTCGGCGCCGGTCACCCTGATGGTCGTCCTCACCAGCGTGGCGTTGGCCCTCGACGCCGTGGACGGCTACACGGCCCGCCGCACCGGGACCACGAGCGAGCTCGGCGCGCGCTTCGACATGGAGATCGACTCCTTCCTGGTCCTGGTGCTCTGCCTGCACGTGGCTCCCGCGGTGGGTGGTTGGGTGCTCGCCATCGGCGCGATGCGCTACGTCTTCGTCGCCGCGAGCTGGGTGCTGGGCTGGATGCGCGGGTCCCTGCCGCCGCGCTACTGGCGCAAGGTCGTCGCCGCCGTCCAGGGCGTGGCGCTGACGGTGGCGATGGGCGACAAGCTTCCGGGGCCACTGACGACAGTCGTGCTTGTGGCGTCACTGGCGCTGCTCGTCGAGTCGTTCGGGCGTGACATCGCGTGGCTCTGGACGACCCGGCACCTTCGCCACACCGTCATCCACGACGTCCCGGACGTACTGGTGCACGCGAGCAGCCCGGTGAGCCACAGCGCCCCGAGCCCCGCGACGGCGGCACTGGCCCAGGGTAGGACGGACGGGCGGCCCTGGGCGGACCGCCAGACGGTCGCGGTGGCCCGCCGCGGGATCGCCCGCGTCTGAGCCGCCCAGATGCCGCGCACCACGAAGATCATGGAAGGATGCCCGGGTTGTCGCTCTTGACGCGCGTACGTCGGCTGCCGAACCAGGGACGGAGGGCGATGGGGGACGACGTCCCGGACACCACCGCCACCGACGGCAGCGACGTCGAGGACCGGCCGAAGCGTTCCATCGTGGGCCGGCTGACGACCGTCCTGGCCGCGCTGCTCGTGCTGCTCGTCCTCACCCTGCCGTACGACTACGGCCGGCTCAGCCCGGCGGGGTTCGTGCGGATCCCGCTGGAGGCGCTGTTGGTCGTGGCGCTCCTGCTCGCCCTGCCGTCGCGGGGCAGCCGACTGGTCGCGACGCTCGCCGGTGTGGCGCTCGGCCTGCTGGGCCTGCTGAAGCTCCTCGACCTGGGGTTCTCCGCCGCGCTGAGCCGGGCGTTCGACCCGGTGCTCGACTGGGCGTTGCTCGACGAGGGGTTCGCCTTCCTCAGCGAGTCGTACGGCCGGCCCGCCGCCATCGGCGCCGCGGTCACCTTGGCGGTGCTGCTGGTGGCCCTGCCCACCCTGGTCACGCTGTCGGTGCGGCGACTGCGGCGGCTGGTGGTCCGGCACCGCACCGGCACCACCCGGGTCGTGGCCGCGCTCGTGGTCGTCTGGGTGGCCTGCGCCGCGTTCAACGTGCGGGTGGTCGAGGGCGTGCCGGTCGCCGACACGTCCGCGACCACCCTGGCCAACGGTCATGGCTTCCAGGTGCGCCTGCGTCTCGACGACCGTGAGACCTTCGGTGCCCTGATCGAGGCCGACAGGTTCGGTGACACCCCGGGTGACCAGCTCCTGACCGCGCTGCGCGGCAAGAACGTGGTCGTCGCCTTCGTGGAGAGCTACGGCCGGGACGCCGTCGAGGACCCGGAGTTCGCGCCGCAGGTCGGTGCGGTCCTGGACCGCGGCACCAGCGAGCTGGGCGCGGCGGGTTTCGCCGCGCAGAGCGGCTTCCTCACCTCGCCGACCTTCGGTGGCGGCAGTTGGCTCGCGCACGACACGCTGCTCTCCGGCCTCTGGATCGACAACGACCAGCGCCACCGCACCCTGCTCGCCAGCGACCGGATGACCCTCAACAGGGCCTTCCAGCGGGCGAGTTGGCAGACCGTCGGCGTGATGCCCGCCGTCACGAAGGCGTGGCCGGAGGGCTCCTTCTTCGGCTACGACCGCTTCTACAACGCGAAGACGCTCGCGTACCGTGGCCCGAAGTTCAGCTTCGGCACCCCACCCGACCAGTACACCCTGGCCAGCTGGCAACGCCTGGAGCAGGCCAAGCGCGACGGCAACGTGATGACCGAGCTGGCGCTGGTGTCGAGTCACGCGCCCTGGACGCCCGTCCCGCCGCTGCTCGACTGGGCCGACGTCGGCGACGGCGCGGTCTACCGTGGGGCCGGCGCGGGCAGGTCCGACGAGAAGCGCCGCAGCACCACCCAGATCCGCGCGGACTACCGGAAGTCCATCGAGTACACCCTCGGGTCGCTCATCTCCTATGTGCGGACCTACGGAGACGACGACCTCGTGTTCATCGTCCTCGGTGACCACCAGCCCGCCGCGGTCGTCACCGGCGACAACGCCAGTCACGACGTCCCGATCTCGATCATCACCCGGGACCGGGCCGTGCTGGACCGGATCTCCGGGTGGGGCTGGCAGGACGGGCTGAAGCCCGGGCCGCAGGCGCCGGTCTGGCGGATGGACGCCTTCCGCGACCGTTTCCTGACCGCCTTCGGCCCGTAGCCCTCGGCGACCCCTCTCACGAACTGGACCCCGACAGATGACGGCTACCACCGCAACCAGGATCGCCGCGCTCCGCACCGATCCGGCCCTGTCCTCGCTGCACCGCTCGCTCGACGTCTACTACGGCGACCCCGCGCGGGACACGAGGATGGACGCCTTCTACTCCCGCTTCGTCGGCAGCGGCGATCTCGTCTTCGACATCGGCTCCCATGTGGGCGACCACATCGGCAGCTTCCGTCGTCTCGGTGCCCGGGTCGTCGCGGTGGAACCGCAGCCGCTGTGTCTGCGGGCACTGCGGACGATCTACGCCGACGACGATCAGGTGACACTCGTCGACGCGGCCTGCGGCGCGCGCACCGGGCGTACCCGGTTGCACGTCAACTCCACGAACCCCACCGTGTCGACCGCGTCACTGGACTTCGTCCGGGCGGCGAACGGCGCGGGCGGTTGGGAGAGCGAGGTGTGGGACGCCGACATCGAGGTCCCGGTGGTCACCGTCGACGCGCTGATCGAGACGTACGGCGTGCCGACCTTCACCAAGATCGACGTCGAGGGTTTCGAGGACGAGGTGTTGGCCGGGCTGAGCCGCCCACTGCCCGCGCTCTCGTTCGAGTTCACCACCATCGCGCGTGCGGTCGCCCACCGCTGTCTCGACCGGCTGACAGCGCTCGGCTTCGCCGGCTTCGACGTCGCGTTGGGCGACGACAAGTCGATGACCTTCCGACGCTGGGTGTCCGCCACCGACCTGGCGACACACCTCGACGACCTGCCGCACGCCGCGAACGCCGGCGACGTGTACTGCGTGAGCCGCTGACCGGGAACCCACCACCTGGCCGTAGCCGGGGGTGCGGCGGCTAGATCATGCGCAGGGCCAGCGCGGCGGAGACCGCCAACTCGCGGTCGAACACCTGATCCCGGGGAACGAACACCATCGCCTGCCCCTCACCGAGGACGACGTCCTCCTGTTGGGCGGTGGTGGTGCCGTGGAACACGTGGACGGTCACCGTGTGCGGGAAACCGGCTTCGTACGGACGCGGACCGCTCCACAGCGGGTGCAGCGTTTCCGCGGTCAGGCCCGTCTCCTCCACCAGTTCGCGGTGGGCCGCCTCCTCCGGGGACTCGCCCGGCTCGACGTGGCCGCCCGGCAGGCTCCACTGACCCGGCGAGACGGGTGCGTCGTCGTCGCGGTGCTGGAGCAGCACCGCGCCCGACGGGTCGACGAGCAGCACGAGGGCGACGTCATAGGTGGCCATGACGAGACGGTGCCACGTCGCCGGGAGCATGTCGACGACTGTGGCGCCCTGGCGCGACGGGGCGCGTACCCTGCGCGGATGGACCTCGATGATCTTCCGCTTGCCGAGTTCGCGTTTCCGGGGCCACTACGAGACAAACTGGTAGGTGCGATCCTGTCCGGGGCGAAGACCTCGACGACCGGCCTGCTCGCCGGTTACGAGTGCGCCAACGAGCCGCTGCCCGAGGTGGGTCAGCTCTCGGCAGTGGTGGACTCCGCAGGCCGGCGGGTCGCGGCCATCGAGCTGACCGACGTCCGGGTGATCCGGCTCGCCGACGTCGACCTGTCACACGCCCTAGCCGAGGGGGAGGGCGACGAGTCGGTGGCGCAGTGGCGGGCGGGGCACGAGACGTTCTGGCACAGCGCCGAGGTGCGCGCCGAGCTTGGCGATCCGACGTTCACGGTCGACGACGACACCCGGGTGGTGACCGAGCGCTTCCGGCTGGTGCACGTCGTCTGAGCATCAACACTCCACTGTGGATGACTGACGGGTCACGGCACCGTCCAAGGTCACCTATGCTCGGCGCGTGATCCCCCCGGCACTCGAGATCCGCGGCCTGGTCAAGACCTTCGCGGCGCATCGCGCGGTGGACGGCGTCGATCTGACCGTCCACCCCGGCACCTTCCACGGCATCGTCGGGCCCAACGGCGCCGGCAAGTCCACCACCATCGGAATGGCCGTCGGCCTGGTCACCCCGGACGCGGGGCAGATCCGGGTCCTCGGCCACGACGCGCTGCGCGAGCGGGGCCTGACCCGCGCGCTGACCGGCGTACTGCCCGACGGCCTCGACTTCCCGGAACGCCTCACCGGCGCCGAACTGCTGCGCTACAGCGCCGGCCTGCGCGGGCTGCCCCGGGCCGCGGCGACCGACCGGGCCGCCGAACTGATCGACGTGCTCGGCCTGGCCAAGGGCGCCGGCACCCCGCTGGCTGACTGCTCCACCGGCACCCGCAAGAAGCTCGGGCTCGCCCAGGCGCTGCTGCACGCGCCCCGGCTGCTCGTGCTCGACGAACCGTTCGAGGCGGTCGACCCGGTCTCCGCGGCCACCATCCGCCGGGTGCTGCGCCGGTTCGTGGCCGGCGGCGGCACGTGCGTGCTGTCCACCCACTCGATGCTGCTCGTCGAGCAGATGTGCGACGAGGTCACCGTGATCCATCAGGGCCGGGTGGTCGCCGCCGGAACGGTCGCCGACGTCGCCGCCGGCAGCAGCCTGGAGGACCGGTTCGTCGAACTGGTCGGCGCCGAGGCCGCTGGCAGCGCCGGCCTGGACTGGCTGACCGAGGCGCGATGAGCACCCGACCCGTCGCCGCCGGCCCACTGGGCGGCACCCTCGGCGCGATCGCGGTGCCAGCCCGGATGCGCGCGACGATGCTGCGCCGCTCACTGCGTGAGCACCCCGGGCCCACGGTGGCCGGCCTGGTCGGTCTCCTCGCCGCCGCCTGGTTGATCCGGTACGCGCTCCGCGGCGACCCGCACACCCTCGGTCTGCTCGTCGGGGCGTGGGTTGTCGGTTGGATCGTGCTGCCACTCCTGCTCGGCGGCGGACGCGGCCGGGTCCGTCCGGTGCACCTGCGGTTGGAGCCGATCGGCGGCGCACCAGCCGCGCTCGGTCTGCTCGCCGCATCGGCGATCGGCGTCGGTCCGGCCGTCTCGCTGGTGGCGCTCGCCGCGCTGCCCGTGCACGCCGCCCGATACGGCGCTGTCGCGGTGGTCGTGACCGCCTGCGGCGCGGTGCTGCTCTGGCTCCTCGGGCTGATCGGCTCGGCCATCGCGCTGGAGATCGTCGGGCACGCCGGCGGCCCGGCCGGGGCGCTCCTCACCGGCGTCTTCACCGGGACGGCGATGGGCGTGGCCGGGTCGCTCTGGGCGGTCTTCCCGTGGGTGTCGGTCCTGCTCGTGGCAGCGCCGGAGCAGGTGGTCCGGGCCATGGCGTACGTGCCGACTGGTTGGCCGGTCGCCGCCGTCACCGGGTCGACCGGGCACGGTGTGCGGTTGATGGCGACCCTGGTGGGCGTGGTGGCGCTCTGCGCCGCCGCGTACATCATGCTGGTCCGAAGGGTGATCGCGGCTGGCGTGCCGTTCCGGCCGCGCCGGACCACGGCGATGTCACCGGCCGCCGCCGTGCGCGACCGGCTGGGGTGGGTGCCGGCGGCGACGCGGGCGGTCGCCGGCCGTGAGGTGCGGGCCTGGGCGCGGCATCCGCTGCGGTTGCAGTACCTGGCGTTCGCGGTGGTGTACGGCGCGCTGCTCGCCGGCCTGCCGCTGCTGTCCGACGTCGACGTGCTGCTGCCCTGGGCCGGGCCGCTCGCGGTGCTCGGCGCGGCGGCCATGTCGGCCGGGCTGGTCGGCCTGGACGGCACCGCGCTGTGGCTGCCGTTCACCACGCCCGGTGGTGAACGGGCCGAGGTCCGGGGTCGAGCCGTGGCGTGGTTGGTGGTGGTCACCCCGATCGGGTTGGCGCTCACCGTCGCGGGCGTCCTGCTCGCACCCGACGTCGATCCGCTCGCCGCGCTCTGCACTCTGCCGGCCCTGCTCGGCGCGGGCGCCGCGGTGCCGGTGTGGGTGTCGCTGCTACGGGTGCGCCCGGTGGCCGACCCGCGACACCCCACCGCGGCGGACAACCCGACCGACATCGTCAGCGTGCTCGTCGCCACGGCGGCGGGGCTGCTCGCCGCGACGCCGGTGCTCGCGCTGGTGGTCTGGGGTCCGCCCGAGGTGGCCTGGCTGCTGCCGCTGGTCGGGCTACTGTCCGGTGCGGCGGCGTACGGCGGCGGCGTCTGGTTGGCCGACGAGCGCCTCGCCCGGCGCGGGACCGACGTGCTCGCCGCCGCAGGCAGGCGAAGCCGGCCTGCGGAGACGGTGCTTCCGCTGACGTGGGACGTGCGCTGGTACCGGGAGAACAGGTCGACCGCGTGGGCACTGGTGCTGCTGACCGTGGGGTGGATCCCGGTGATCCCGCAGGGCGTGCTGCCGCTGGCCTTCGGAATGGACGGTGCGTGGATCGTGGCCGGTCACCTGGACGGCGGCGCACGCACCACGGTGGCGCTGGTGATGGTCGGCCTGGGCGTCGCGATGCTGCTCACCGGCCTGGTGCTGTGGGATCGTCGACCGCAGCCGGCGGCGTGAGCCGTGACGGCTGGCTAGCCCTTGGTGGCGCGGGCGGCGGTGTCGATGAAGTCGGCGACGGGGCCGGGTTGCGAGACTGCCACGGCGTGCGACGCCTCGACCTCGATCGTGGTGGACCCGGCCCGCTCGGCCATGAAGCGTTGCAGGTCCGGCGGGATGCCCTGGTCCTGGGTGCTGACCAGGGTCCAGGACGGGATGGTCTTCCAGGCGGCCTTGGTCACGGACCCGCTCTGCGCGTGTTCGGTGGCCGGCCGCTGGGTGACCGCCATCAACTCGGCGACGTCAGGGGCGACGTCGGCGGCGAACACCGCCGGAAACTTGTCTTGATAAATGTACTGATCCATGCCCGTGCTGCCGTCGCTGAGACGAAAGGGAACCATTTTGATCGCGGTGCCCAGTTGACTTCCGGGGTACTTCATCGTCAAGGCGAGCACGCTCTCGCCGACGTCCGGGCTGATACTGGCGACGAACACCAGGGCCTTGACATTAGCGGCGCCGTCGGCGGCCTCGGTCATCACCGCTCCGCCGTAGGAGTGAGCGGCCATCACTACCGGACCATCGATGGCGTCCAGGACGGACCGCACGTAGGCCGCGTCCTCCTGCACACCACGCAGCGGGTTCGCGACGGCGATGACCGGGTAACCCCGACGCCGGAGATTCGCGATCACACCATTCCAGCTCGACGAGTCGGCGAACGCCCCGTGCACGAGCACAATTGTGGGCTGCCCCGATTCTTTGCCGGGCACCTCAGGGTTGGCGCTCACTCAGCATCACCTTTCCTGAAATCGCACTGCCGCTGGGATGGAACGACATGCGGGGGCTGGTGTGGTCCAGCACCAGTATTCAGCACGACCGGATCCTCTTTCGGCGATTCGTCAGACGGGTGGATCCACCTGACCTCGGCAACTGGCAGCCGGGGCTGGTTTTCCCCACCGTGGTCCGCCACACTGCGCGGTATGCGTGATCGTTGGCGCCGGTGGGCGTGGGTCGGGGTGCTCGTCATCGGGCTGATCCTCTACTTGGCGGTGCTGCGGACCCTGGTCAGCACCAAGAATCCGAACTTCGTGCCAGCGTTGATCCTGCTCGGGGCCACGCTGGTGCCGTTGACGTTCCTGACGTTCGCGCAGGCCCGTACCGGGCGGTGGCAGGTGCCGGCGTCGGCGTTGGCGACGTCGGCGTTCTTCGGCGGCGTGATCGGCACGGTGGTCGCCGGCACCCTGGAGTACGACACCCTGCGCGGCCTCGGCACGCTGCCGATGCTGTTCGTGGCGCTCATCGAGGAGTCGGCGAAGCTGATCGTCCCGGTGGTGCTGCTGTTCACGGTGGTGGCCCAGCATCGGCGTCGGGTGCCCTCGGACGGACTGGTCATCGGTGTCGCGGCAGGCATGGGGTTCGCCGCGCTGGAGACGATGGGGTATGCGTTCAGCGCGCTGCTGAGTTCACAGGGCAACATCGGCGCGGTGGAGCAGACGCTCTTCATCCGGGGCCTCACGGCGCCCGCCGGTCACACCGCCTGGACCGGGCTGACCGCCGGCGCGCTCTGGGCGTTGCTGGCCAGCCCGAGCGTCCGCCGACTTGTCGGGTTCATCGGCACGTTCGTGGGCGTCGTCGTCCTGCACACCCTCTGGGACACGTTCACCGGTTCGCTGGTCTTCGTCGTGGTGGCGATCGCGAGCATCGGCTGGCTCTTCTGGGAGTTGCACCGCTACCGGACCTTCAACGACCACCCGGTCGGCGAGCTGCAACCGCACTGACCATCGCCGTACCCCATGCCTCTCCCGGCCCGCGTCGCAGGGCCGGGGGAGGCATGACTGTTGGTGATACCGCTGCGACCGGGACCGCGCCTCATCTACCGTCAGAGTGTTCATATTTGACGGTATTGGTGGGAAAGGTGCGGCGATGGGGGTGCGTAGCTGGTTCGAGGGTTGGCCGGTCTACCGCCAGCTCACCGGCACGGACCCGCTGGGTCGGGGTTTGGCGGCGAAGTCCGCCGGGTCCCGTGCGCTCACCGCCCGCACCGAGACCGCCGACTCGATGGCACGGTCGGTCTGTCCGTACTGCGCGGTGGGTTGTGGCCAGCGGGTGTTCGTCAAGGACGGGCGGGTCAGTCAGATCGAGGGCGACCCGGACAGTCCGATCTCGCGGGGTCGGCTCTGCCCGAAGGGTTCGGCGAGCAAGAGCCTGGTCACCAGCCCGCTGCGACGGACCACGGTCCGCTACCGGCGTCCGTACGGCACCGAGTGGGAGGACCTCGACCTCGACACGGCGATGAACATGATCGCCGATCGGGTCCTGGCCGCCCGGAACGAGACCTGGGAGGACGTCGACGCCGAGGGGCGACCGCTCAACCGGACGCTCGGCATCTCCAGCCTGGGTGGGGCGACGCTGGACAACGAGGAGAACTACCTCATCAAGAAGTTGTTCACCGCGATGGGGGCGCTCCAGATCGAGAACCAGGCCCGTATTTGACACTCCGCCACCGTCCCCGGTCTGGGGACCAGCTTCGGTCGTGGCGGCGCCACCCAGTTCCAACAGGACCTGTCGAACTCCGACGTCATCGTCATCCAGGGTTCGAACATGGCCGAGGCGCACCCGGTCGGTTTCCAGTGGGTAATGGAGGCCAAGCGTCGCGGCGCGAAGGTCTTCCACGTCGACCCGCGGTTCACCCGCACCAGCGCGTTGGCCGACTCGTACCTGCCGATCCGCGCGGGCACCGACATCGCGCTGCTCGGCGGGGTGATCCGCTACATCCTCGACAACGAGCTGGACTTCCGGGAGTACGTGGTCGCCTACACCAACGCGGCGACGATCGTGACCGAGGAGTTCGTCGACACCGAGGACCTGCACGGGCTCTTCTCCGGCTTCCAGGAGAAGAACGCCTCCTACGACCAGACCAGTTGGCGCTACGAGGGCCACGGGCGGGGCGAGACGACCCGCGACACCGAGATCCAGCGTGAGACCGGGGCCGGGCTGGAGCACGAGTCACACGGTGCACCGGTCGGTGGCGAGACCGAACGCGACGAGACGTTGCAGCACCCGCGCTGCGTCTACCAGATCCTCAAGCGGCACTACGCCCGCTACACCCCGGAGATGGTGGAGCGGGTCTGCGGCATCCCGCAGGAGAAGTTCCTGGAGTTGGCGCAGGCATGGACGGAGAACTCCGGCCGGGACCGCACCGGGATGCTCGTCTACTCGGTGGGGTGGACCCAGCACAGCGTGGGTGTGCAGTACATCCGTACCGGCGCGATCATCCAGTTGTTGTTGGGCAACATGGGTCGCCCGGGTGGTGGGGTGATGGCCCTGCGGGGGCACGCCAGCATCCAGGGCTCCACCGACATTCCGACGCTGTTCAACCTGCTGCCGGGTTACCTCCCGATGCCACACCACGCCAACCACCCGACGCTCGACAAGTGGGTGGACAGCATCCGGCACCCCGGCCAGAAGGGCTTCTGGGGCAACGCCCGCACCTACGGCGTCAACCTGCTCAAGGCGTACTGGGGCGACGCGGCCACCGCCGAGAACGACTACTGCTACGGCTACATGCCGCGGATGACCGGTGACCACGGCACCTACCAGCAGGTCCTCGACATGATCGACGGGAAGATCAAGGGGTACTTCCTGCTCGGGCAGAACCCTGCGGTCGGCTCGGCGCACGGTCGGGCGCAGCGGCTCGGGATGGCCAACCTCGACTGGTTGGTGGTCCGCGACCTGTTCGAGATCGAGAGCGCCACCTTCTGGAAGAACGCGCCGGAGATCGAGACCGGCGAGATCGTGACGGCCGAGTGCCGCACCGAGGTGTTCTTCCTGCCCGCCGCCTCGCACGTGGAGAAGGAAGGAACCTTCACCCAGACGCAGCGGCTGTTGCAGTGGCGGGAGAAGGCCGTCGAGCCGCCGGGCGACGCCCGTTCCGAACTGTGGTTCTTCTACCACCTCGGGCGCATCGTCCGGGAGCGGTTGGCGGCGTCCACCACGCCGCGCGACCGGGCGCTGCTCGACCTCACCTGGGACTACCCGACGCACGGTCCGCACGCGGAGCCGAGCGCCGAGGCGGTGCTGCGCGAGATCAACGGGTACGACGTGGCGACCGGCCGACCGCTGGCGTCGTTCACTGAGATGAAGGACGACGGTTCCACCGTCGGCGGCTGCTGGATCTACACCGGGGTGTACGCCGACGGCGTCAACCAGGCCGCCCGCCGCAAACCCGGCGCGGAGCAGTCCCTGGTGGCCCCCGAGTGGGGTTGGGCGTGGCCGGCGAACCGGCGCATCCTCTACAACCGCGCGTCCGCCGACCCGGACGGGAACCCGTGGTCCGAGCGCAAGCGGTACGTGTGGTGGGACGCGGAGAAGGGCGAGTGGACCGGCTACGACGTGCCGGACTTCGAGAAGACAAAACCGCCGTCCTACCGGCCGGAGGACGACGCCTCGGGGGTGGCGGGCATCGCCGGTGACGACCCGTTCATCCTTCAGGGCGACGGTAAGGGCTGGCTGTACGCCCCCACCGGGGTGCTCGACGGGCCGCTGCCGACGCACTACGAGCCGGTGGAGTCGCCGGTGCGCAACCCGCTCTACCGGCAGCAGGCCAACCCGACCCGCAAGGTCTACACGCACCCGATCAACACGCTCAACCCGAGCCCGCCGGAGCCGTACAGCCAGGTGTTCCCGTACGTGTTCACGGTCAGCCGGCTCACCGAGCACCACACCGCGGGTGCGATGAGCCGGACGGTGTCGCCCCTCGCGGAGCTGCAACCGGAGATGTTCGTCGAGGTGTCGCCGGAGTTGGCGGCCGAACGCGGGCTCCAGCACCTGGACTTCGCCCACCTGGTGACCGCCCGGGCGGCCATCGAGGCGAAGGTGCTGGTCACCGACCGGCTCACCCCGCTGCGGGTGGACGGTCGGGTCATCCACCAGGTGTGGTTGCCGTACCACTTCGGTTTCGAGGGTCTGGTGACCGGCGACTCGGCCAACGACCTGTTCGGCATCAGCCTGGACCCGAACGTGCTGATCCAGGAGAGCAAGGTCGGCACCTGCGACATCCGACCCGGACGCCGCCCCCGGGGTCGGCGACTGCGAGAACTCGTCATCGACTACCGGCGGCGCTCCGGGGACCTCAACCCGCACTACCCACCGCAGGTCACGACCGACTCCGCCGACAGCGGCCCGGACCAGGAGGTCTGACCCATGCCCCACGCCAACGCTCTGTACGGCCCGCTGGACCCGGCGCCCGATGCCGGCTACGAGGATCCGCCGCCGCGGATGGGGTTCTTCACCGATACCAGTGTCTGCATCGGTTGTAAGGCCTGTGAGGTTGCCTGCAAGGAGTGGAACGGGGTTCCGGAGAGCGGGTTGGACCTGCTCGGCATGTCGTACGACAACACCGGGGCGTTGACCGCGAACTCGTGGCGACACGTCGCGTTCGTCGAGCAGCCCCGTCGGGCCGGTCTGGCGACCCCGGCGTTCGACGGCAACCCGGACGGGCCGGCGATCAGCCCGGCGACGGCCGCGATGGGGGCGCGTACCCACACCGACACCGGCACCGACCCGGGCCTGCCCGCCGGCTCGCCCGCGGCGGCGGCCCGGATGTCGGCCGGCCCGGAGTTCCTGGGGATGCCGGGGGCGCAGCCGCCGGGCCGGGGGTCGGGCGTCGAGGGGCGGACGGATTTCCGCTGGTTGATGATGTCGGACGTCTGTAAGCACTGCACGCATGCGGCGTGTCTGGATGTGTGTCCGACGGGTTCGTTGTTCCGGACCGAGTTCGGGACGGTGGTGGTGCAGGAGGACATCTGCAACGGGTGTGGGTACTGCATCTCGGCGTGTCCGTACGGGGTGATCGATCAGCGTAAGGACGATGGTCGGGCGTGGAAGTGCACGTTGTGCTACGACCGGTTGGGTGCGGGGATGACGCCGGCGTGTGCGCAGGCGTGTCCGACCGAGTCGATCCAGTACGGGCCCCTGGACGAGTTGCGGGAGCGGGCCGCGACGCGGGTGGCGACGTTGCGGGGCAGGGGGGTGCCGGAGGCGCGTCTGTACGGGCACGACCCGAACGACGGGGTGGGTGGTGACGGGGCGTTCTTCCTGCTGCTGGACGAGCCGGAGGTGTACGGGCTGCCACCGGACCCGGTGGTGACCACCCGCGACCTGACCGCCATGTGGAAACACGCCGGCGCCGCCGCCCTGGCGATGGCCGCCGCCACGGTGGTCGCGTTCCTGGGCAGGCGGCGGTGACCCGCGACGGTGAGCAGCTCACCGTGCCGAAGGTCGACTTCACCTCCTACTACGGGCGCCCGATCCTCAAACCGCCGGTCTGGAAGCGCGACATCGCCGGTTACCTGTTCACCGGGGGCCTCGCCGCCGGGGGAGCGCTCATCGGGGCGGGTGCCCAGCTCACCGGGCGGCCGGCGCTGCGGCAGGTGGGGCGGTGGACGGCCCTCGGCGGCGTCACCGCGAGCGCGTACCTGCTGGTGCACGACCTCGGCCGACCGAGCCGGTTCCACCACATGCTCCGGGTCGTCAAGCTGACCTCGCCGATGTCGGTCGGCACCTGGATCCTCACCGCGTTCGGCCCGGCCGCCGGCGTGGCCGCGGTCGCCGAACTGGCGCCACGGCTACCCGAGCACGGCGTCCTCGGTCTCGCCCGCCGGCTGGCGCCGACGGTCGGTGACGTCGCCGGGCTGGCCGCCGCGGTCTCCGCTCCGGCGCTCGCCACGTACACCGGGGTGCTGCTCGCCGACACCGCCGTGCCCGCCTGGCACGAGGCGTACCCCTTCCTGCCGTTCGTCTTCGGTGGTAGCGCGCTCGCCGCCGCCACCGGGGTCGGCCTCATCGCGGCGCCCGCCACCCAGACCGCCCCGCTGCGGCGACTCGCCGTCGTCGCGGCGACCGTCAAGTATCTCGGCGGACGCCGGATAGAGCGCTTGGGCCTGCCCGGCGAGCCCTACCGGCAGGGGCGCAGCGGTCGGCTGGTCCGGGCCGGAGACGTGCTGCTCGGCGTGGGCACCGTGGCCGCGCTGTTCAGCCGGCGCAGCCGACTGATGTCGGTGCTCTCCGGGGCGGCGCTCGTCGCGTCGTCCGTCGCCACCCGCCTCGGCGTGTTCGAGGCCGGGATGGCATCGGCGCGGGACCCGAAGTACACCGTCGTGCCGCAACGGCAGCGGCGCGACCGCAGGGAGGGCCGGCCACCGGCCGAACAGGGGACATAGCTCGACCGGCAGGAGCCAGCCAGTGAGCCGACAGACGGGGGACTCAGCTCATGGCACACACCGCAACTGATCCAGGAAGATCCACACCGACGCGCGGGCGGTGGGGTCTCGTCGTCGCCGCAGTGCTCGTCCAGCTCGCGCTCGGCGCGGTGTACGCGTGGAGCGTGTTCAACAAGCCGCTCCAGGACGAGTTCGGCTGGGCCAAGTGGGAGGCGGTGCTGCCGTTCGAGGTGGCGATCGGAACGATCTTCATAGGTAGCCTGGTCGGTGGCCGCATCCAGGACCGGCGCGGACCACGCCCGGTCGCGCTCGGCGGCGGCGTGCTCTACGCGGTCGGCAACATGCTGGCCTCGCTCACGTCGTCGGCGGACGACCTCTGGTTGCTCGTGCTCACGTACGGCGTGCTCGGTGGCATCGGCCTGGGGGCCGCCTACATCACCCCGATCGCCATGCTCGCCAAGTGGTTCCCGGACCGGCGCGGTCTGATCACCGGCATCGCGGTCGCCGGGTTCGGCTTCGGCGCGGTGATCGTCGCACCGGTGGCGAAACGGCTGCTCAACGGCACCGGCGACCCCACGCACGTGTTCTTCCCGCTGGGCCTTGCGTACCTGATCGCGATCCTGCTCGGGGCGTCCTTCTTCCGGAACCCGCCGACGGGCTACCAGGTGCCCGGGTTCACCCCGAAGACCACCGGCCGGGCCCTCGCCGGCACCCGCGTCTACACACTGCGCGAGGCGTTGCGCACCCGGCAGTGGTACATGCTCACCGGCATCCTCGCGCTCAACGTGGCCTGCGGCATCGCGCTGATCTCCCAGGCGTCGGACGCCGCCCAGGTCATCACCGGGGCGAGTGCGGCGACCGCCGCCACCCTGGTCGGCGTCCTCGGTCTGTTCAACGGCGCCGGACGGGTGGCGTGGGCGTGGTTGTCCGACCGCACCGGGCGGATGCCCGCGTTCATCGGGATGCTGCTGTTGCAGGCCATCGCCTTCTTCATCCTGCCGCACGCCGCGTCGCTGGCGCTCTTCGCGGTTCTCGCCGCGCTTGTCTACCTCGCCTACGGCGGAGGCTTCGGCACGATGCCCGCTACCGCCGCGGACTACTTCGGCACACCCAACGGCGGTGCCATCTACGGGGCGATGATCGTGGCGTGGAGCCTCGGGGGAGTGGTCGGCCCTCTTGTCACGTCGCTGCTCTACGAGGCGAGCGGCAAGAGCTACACGCTGCCGTTCACGGTCATCGCGATCGTTGCCCTGGTCGCACTGGTGCTGCCACCGATCACCCGGATGCCCTCCGAGCCCGGGCTACCCCAGTCCCTCGGCGGCGGCAAAGGCCGCTGACCATCCCGGCCCCGCCCTGCCCTGCCCCAACCCTCCACCCCGGCGATCATGGAGTTGTGGTGGGATATAAATCCTGATTTGTGCACCAAGTCAGGCACCACAACTCCTTGATCGACGGGGGGCAGGGGGGTGAGGGCGCGGGGCGGGGCGGCGCGGGGCGGGGCGGGGCGGGGCGGGGCGGGGCGGCGGGGGTGGATGGGTTAGTCGTCGCGGGCGAAGTCGCCCTTCGGCGCGATGATCTCGAGGTTCGTGCCGTCCGGGTCGTTGAAGTACGCGACCTCGGTGCCGACCGCCGCCGGCGGGTTCACCTCGCCGGACGCGAACGTGTACGGCTGCCCGAGGAACTCGAACCCGGCCTCGCTCATCCGCTCGTGGACGGCGCGTACGTCGTCGACGTGGAAGCACAGGTGCATCGAGCCGGGCCGGTTGGCGGCCACCTGGGCGGTGTCGCCGACCGGCTCCTGGAACTGGATCAGGTCGATCCCGAGGTTGTCGAGGTTGAACGTGGCGTACCGCAGTTTCGTGGTCGGCAGCCCCTGCGACTGCGCGAACCCGGCACCGTGCATGCTCTCGTCCCGGACGACGGCGTCAGGCCCGTTCGACGCGCGCCTGCTGGTGGTCGGTCAGCCGCAGCCCCACCCCGCGCACGACGTCGATGGTGGCCCCGGTGCCCAGGTCGTGCAGCTTGCGACGTAGTCGCTTCACCAACGACTGCACGTCCGCCTTGCGTTCGCGGCCCTCGTCGCCCCAGACGGAGCGGTGCAGCTCGGCGTAGCTCCAGACCCGGGCTGGCTCGGTGACCAGGCAGGTCAGCAGGTCGTGTTCCAGCCGGGTGAGGTCGACCTCACGTTCTCCGCAGCGGGCGCTGGAGCGGGCCGAGTCGATCACCAGGGCGGTGACCGGTGCCGCTTCCGGCTGGGCGGCCACCTGCTGCGGGGCGGCGATCAGCCGACGCAGCTCGTCGAGGTCGGCGACCAGCAGCAGCGGTGCGATGCCGTCGAGAAGCTCGGCGAGCCGGATGCGCTCGGCCGGCGACGGGGTCACCGCGATCAGCAGGGGGAACGGCTCGTCGGCCGGCTCGCCCCTGTCCACCGTTGCCTCGTCCTTCGCCACCGCACCTTCCGGGATCGATGGGCATCCCTGCCCAACTCTCGTCACGGTCCTGACAATGATTGGCAAGCGCGTCGCCAGCCAGGGCGACTCTTAGCGACAAGTTGCTCACGGCAAGTTCTTGATCGTCCGTTCTTCTCGATCATAGTGTCCACTCGGGCAACCGGCGTGACCCGCGCGGTGCATGGGGGAGGTCCACCATGGCCCATTTACACCCTGGGTCGTTCTGAGGGAGGCAGCACCGATGTTCAGACGTCCACAATGGCGACGGGCGGCCAGATCACTGGTCAGCGCCGGCGCGGCGACGATCCTCGCCGCGACATGCTTGGCCACCATGGGCTCGGGCGCGCAGGCCGCGCCGGGCGGTGCGATGGGGGCGACCGCCCCGACCGGTGACAAGATCCGACCGGAGCTCGCCAAGCAGCTCCAGGCCAAGAGTGAAGGGGACTTCTGGATCCGGTTCAAGGACCGGGCCGACCTCAGCAAGGCAAGTGCCATCAAGGACTGGTCGAAGCGGGGCACGGCGGTGGCGGACGCGCTGCGCAAGACCGCCGCGGCGAGCCAGGGCAAGATCCGGGCCGACCTCGACAGCTCGGGCACGAAGTACCAGACCTTCTGGGCCACCAACGCCATCAAGGTCAACAGCGGCTCGCTGGCGATGGCACAGAAGTTCGCCGGGCGCTCGGAGGTCGAGGGCCTCTACGCCCCGGTCGCGTACAAGGTGCCGGAGACGACCAAGGGCGCCGACGAGAAGACGGTGAACGCCCTGGAGTGGGGCATCGCCAACATCAACGCCGACGACGTCTGGTCCCAGTACGGCGTCAAGGGCGAGGGCATCACCATCGCGAACATCGACACCGGCGTGCAGTTCAACCACCCGGCGCTGGTGAACTCCTACCGCGGCAACAACGGCGACGGCACGTTCGACCACAACTACAACTGGTTCAACGCGCCCGGCGCCGGTGCCTGCACGACGGCCCCCTGCGACGGTGACGGCCACGGTACGCACACGATGGGCACCATGGCCGGCTCCGACGGCGCGAACCAGATCGGTGTCGCCCCCGGGGTCAAGTGGATCGCGGCGAACGGGTGCTGCCCGAGCGACGCCGCCCTGATCGAATCCGGTCAGTGGATGCTGGAGCCGCTGGACCTCAACGGTCAGAACGCGGACGCGAGCAAGCGACCCAACATCATCAACAACTCGTGGGGCACCCGCGACCCGTCAAACGAGCCGTTCATGGAGGACGTGACGGACGCCTGGGCCGCCTCCGGGATCTTCGGCACCTGGTCCAACGGCAACAGCGGGCCGGCCTGCCAGACCAGTGGCTCGCCGGGCAGCCTCGCCAGCAACTACTCGACCGGCGCGTACGACGTCAACAACAACGTCGCCGGCTTCTCCTCCCGGGGCGCCGGTCAGAACGGCGAGATCAAGCCGAACATCTCCGCGCCGGGGGTGAACGTCCGGTCGAGCATCCCGGGCAGCGCCTACGGCAGCATCAGCGGCACCTCGATGGCCGCGCCGCACCTCGCGGGCGCGATCGCGCTGCTGTACTCGGCGGCGCCGTCGCTGATCGGTGACGTCGACGCGACCCGCGCACTGCTCAACGGTGCCGCGGTCGACAAGGCCGACGCCCAGTGTGGTGGCACCGCCGCCGACAACAACGTCTACGGCGAAGGCCGACTGGACGCCCTCGCACTGCTCAACGCCGCCCCGACCGGCGACATCGGCACGCTCGCCGGCACGGTCACCGACGCGACCTCCGGCGCGCCGATCGCCGGCGCGACGGTGACGCTCACCGGCCCCTCCGAGCGTGAGCTGACCACCGGTGCCGACGGCAAGTTCTCGACCCAACTCCCCACCGGCGACTACCAGGTCGCCGTCGCGGCGTTCGGCTACGGCAGCACCACCAGGACGGCGACGATCACCAAGGGTGCCACCACGACGCTCGACGTTGCCCTCACGGCGGTGCCGAGTGTCAACGTCACCGGAGCGGTCACCGACGGCTCCGGCCACGGTTGGCCGCTGTACGCGAAGGTGACCGTGACGGGCGTGTCCGGCGTCTACGACTACACCACCCCGTCGAACGGTCGCTACAGCATCAAGCTGCCGGCCGGGCAGACGTACACCCTGACGTACGAGTCGCAGTACCCGGGCTACCAGACCGTCACCAAGCAGGTCGTGGTCGGATCGGGCAACACCACCGCGAACGTGGCCGTGCCGGTGGACAGCGACGCCTGCACCACCGCGCCGGGATACACGACCGGCTCCGACGGTGAGTACGAGACCTTCGATGCCACCACCACGCCGGCCGGCTGGACCGTTGTGGACAACGCCGGTAGCGGACAGGTCTGGAAGTTCACCGACGACGGCGACCGGGGCAACCTGACCGGCGGCACCGGCAACTTCGCGATGATCGACAGTGACGCGTACGGGGCGGGCACCACCCAGGACACCTCCCTGGTCAGCCCGGTGGTCGACCTGACCAGCGTCACCGCCCCGGTCATCCGGTTCAACCAGGACTTCAACCAGCTCAACGACGACACCGCCGACGTCGACCTGAGCATCGACGGTGGTGCCACCTGGACCAACGTGCTCCGCCAGGAGACGGACGTCCGGGGGCCGAAGCTGACCGAGATCCCGATCCCGCAGGCGGCCGGCAAGGCCCAGGTGCAGGTGCGGTTCCACTACTACGACGCCTCGTACGAGTGGTGGTGGGAGGTCGACAACGTCCTGATCGGCAGCCAGATCACCTGTGTGCCGCTCGACGGCGGTCTGGTCGTCGGCAACGTCCGCGACAAGAACGACGACAGCTACGTCAACGGCGCGACCGTCACCAGCAAGGACCGGCCCGCCGAGAAGGCCGTCACGGTGGCGACTCCGGACGACCCGGGGTTGGCCGACGGCTTCTACTGGATCTACTCGTCGCTGACCGGCGAGCACCAGTTCACGGCGACCGCCGGCAACTACGTCAGCCAGACCAAGACCGTCGACGTCGAGGCCGACTGGGCGACCACCGCGAACTTCCAGCTCGCGGCCGGCCGGCTGTCGGTGGCGCCGACCCAGCTGAGCGCGACGCTCCAGATGCCCAACGGCAAGACCAGTAAGACGTTCACGGTGACCAACACCGGCGGCGCGCCGGTCGAGGTCAAGTTCGGTGAGCGGGACAACGGATTCGAGTTGCTGCGGGCGGACGGGTCCAAGGTCACCCGGCAGCAGGTGCTCGGCTCCAGCGGTGCTCCGGAGCAGCGGCTGACCGTACCGACGTCGTTCGCCGCGAAGGCGTCCGGCAAGGAGGCCAAGGCCGCCGCCGCGGCGACCGGACCGCAGGCGGCGCCGTGGACCGACATCGCCAACTACCCGGCCACGATCATGGACAACCGGGTGGTGAACCTGGACGGCAAGGTGTATTCGCTCGGTGGCGGCGACGGTGAGGCGTCCACCACCAAGAACTACGCCTACGACCCGGTCGCGCAGACCTGGACGGCGATCGCCGACCTGCCGGGAGCGCGCAACGCCGTGACCGCGGGCGTGGTGAACGGCAAGATCATTGTCACCGGTGGCTGGGGCGACGACGGCCCGGACTCGGCCACCTGGTCGTACGACCCGGGGGCGAACACCTGGACCGAGCTGGCCGACAACCCGGCGCCGAGGTCCGCCGCCGGACAGGGCGTCGTGGACGGCAAGCTGTACGCGGTCGGCGGCTGCACGACGGCCGCCTGCCTGCCCATGTCGAACAGCGTCGTCAGGTACGACCCGGGCACCGACAAGTGGGAGACGCTGCCCAACTACCCGAAGTCGGTGGCCTTCGCCTCCTGCGGTGGCATCGACGGCGTCCTCTACTGCACCGGCGGCAACGACGGTGCGGCGGCGCAGAAGTCCAGCTACGCCTTCGACCCGGGTGCCAACACCTGGACCGCCATCGCCGACGCGCCGACCGACAACTGGGCCAGCTCGTACGCCGTCGCCAGCGGCAAGCTCCTGGTCGTCGGTGGGTCGCAGGGTGGGGCCATCAGCAACGCCGGCTTCGCCTTCGACCCGGCCACGGGTTCGTGGTCCAACCTGCCGAACGCCAACACCGCCCGGTACCGCGGCGGCGCGGCGTGCGGCTTCTACAAGATCGGCGGCTCGTCCGGCAACTTCAACGCGGCTCCGGACAGCGAGGTGCTCCCGGGCTTCGAGGGGTGCGCCGAGTCGGCGGCCGACGTCAGCTGGATGACCATCGACAAGTCGGCGGTCACTCTCGCACCGGGTGCGAAGGTCACCGTCACCGTCGGTCTGACCGCGAACGTCGACCAGCCGGGCACCTACTCCGGCGCGGTCGCGATCTCCGAGAACACCCCGTACTCGGTGGCGCCGGTCGCCGTGACCATGACGGCGAACCCCCCGAAGACCTGGGGCAAGCTCATGGGTACGGTCACCGGCACCAGCTGCCAGGGCGCCACCTCGCCGCTCACCGGCGCGGTCGTGCAGGTCGACTCGTGGGCCTCGTCGTACACCTTCGCCACCGACGCCGAGGGCAAGTACGCCTACTGGGTGGACCGTCGCAACAACCCGCTCACGATGATCGTGGCCAAGGACGGCTGGAAGCCGCAGACCCGTCAGACCAGGATCGACACCTCCACTCCCACGGTGGAGAACTTCGGGCTGGCACCGATCAGGTGCTGACGCCCGAGCGCTAGCCGAAGGGGGTCCGGCCCGCCTGGTCTGAAGACCGGGCGGGCCGGACCGCGTCCGGGGTGGTCAGACCGGGGCGAGCCGAAAGCCGACCCCGCGTACCGAGTGGATCGTCGTCGCGGCGTTGAGCCGGGCGAGCTTGCCGCGCACCCGGCGGACCACCGAGTGCATGTCGGAGCCCCGACCGAGGTGCCGGTTGCCCCAGACCTCGAGGTGCAGGCGCTCGTAGGTCCAGACCTGCCCGGGCGCGTGCACCAGGCAGAGCAGGACGTCGTGCTCCAGTCGGGTCAGGTCGATCTCCTGGTCGCGCCACCGCAGCACCCGGCGGTCGGAGTCGACGGCCAGATCCGGTGGCGGTGGTTGCGCACCCGGTGTCGCCTCGGCGAGCACGGCCCTGGCCGGGGGAGTGGGGGCGGGAGGCGCCGCGACCACCCCGAGGAACTCTCGTGCCTGGTCGACTGACGAGACGATCAGGAAGGCGTCACTGCCACCGAGCAGCCGGGCCAGATGTCGCCGCTCGGCCGGCGATGAGGCGATGCCGATGACCAGGCTGGCGGCTGGAATTCCCTGCATCTTCCAACACCTTCCGGTTCCCCAACTCACTCCGGATGGATTTCCGCACCGCCGACCAAGGCATCGATCGACGTCCTGACCCTAGTGGTGGCTGATCTCGGCTGGGTAAACGATCGTTGCATGCAAGCATGTGAATCCCACCGCCCCGTTGCGGCCCATCCGACCCCACGCCGACGATGCGCTCTTCCGGAAGCGGTGCGGTGGTTGTGACAGAACCAAGACAATTCGAGGACGGGGTACGGACCTGCCGGGGCGAGCATGGTCGCCATGTCCATCGGATCGTCGTACTCCGTCGGGCGGTCGACGCCCGGTCCGGCGCGACCGCTGCCTCACGCCCGCGCGGCGGTGCCGCTGGGCCTTCGACTGCTCGCGGCGGCGCTCTGCGGTCTGTTCGCCCTGATCTCCAGCGCGGCCCTCTTCGTTCGGACGTACCCCGGGCAGTGGCTGGACGGGGTGCTGCTACCGCGCGCCGAGCGGGGCGGCGGGTATGAGCAGCAGACCGTGCTTGTGGGCCCGGCCAAGACCGTGCTCGCCACCTTCGGCAGCCCGACCCTCATCGCTGCCCTGCTCGGCGTGGTGCTGCTGGTGGGTGTGCTCCGCCGACGGCTGGTGGCGGGGGTCGTCGGCGTGGGCATGGTCGTCTGTGTGGTGCTGGTGGCCGGCGCGGTGAAGTCGCAGCTCCCCCGCCCGGATCTGCAGATCGCCAGCTCCACCACCCACAACAGCTTCCCCAGCGGTCATGTCGCGGCGGCGAGCACCCTGCTGCTGGCGTTCCTGCTGGTCCTACCCCCTTGGGCGCGGCGCTGGCTGGCGGTGCCGGGCGCGGCGGGTGTCTCGGTGATCGCCGCCGCCACCATGATCGCGGGCTGGCACCGGTTCAGTGACGTGCTCGGCGGCGTACTGCTGGGGGTGACCCTGTGCTGCCTGGCCGCAGCCGCGTTGGCGGCGTGGCCCGGTGCGCGGGACGCGGCCGGCGGTGCCATCGGTGGCGGCCTCTGGCGCCGGCTGGCCGAGGCGGGCGTCGGCCTGGTCGTGCTGGTCTGGGTGCTGGTGGTGGTGATGCCCGGTCTGGCCGCGTCGGTGCAGCGGGGGCTGCTGGCCGCCATCGTGGCCGCAGCCGCGTCGACGATGTTCCTGGTGGGCGCGGTGGTGTTCCTGCTGCGTTCGACGGACTTCGCGGCTCCGCTCGGGGTGGAGGGCGCCGCACCGCCGCAGCCATCGACCGAATCGGGAAAGCTCTCATGATGGGATACTTGACGACATGTCCCAGGTGCTGTTGATCGAAGACCACCAGACGGTGCGCGACGGACTGCAGCTGGCGCTCACCCGACAGGGCCACACGGTGCAGGCCGTGGGCACCGGCGAGCAGGGTCTGGAGCGGCTGCGGACGACCCCGTCCGACGTCGTGGTCCTCGACCTCATGCTGCCCGGGATGGACGGATTCGAGGTTTGTCGCCGGATTCGGCAGCTCGGTGACCTGCCGATCATCATGCTCACCGCCCGTAACGACGACATGGACGTGGTGGCGGGTCTGGAGGCCGGCGCCGACGACTACGTCGTCAAGCCCGTGCAGGCCCGGGTCCTGGAGGCCCGCATCCGCGCGGTGCTGCGACGGACCGGCGGCGACTCGCGACGTGGCAGCGACCGGGCCGGCCCGGAACACCACGGAGCCCTGACGATCGACCGGGCCGCGCTTGTGGTCAGCAAGGACGGGACGCCGGTCAGCCTCGCCCCGACGGAGCTGCGGCTGCTGCTCGAACTCTCGCACACGCCAGGTCAGGTGCTGAGCCGCCAGCAACTGCTGGAGGCCGTCTGGGAGCACGGATACCTCGGCGACTCCCGACTGGTGGACGCGTGCGTCCAGCGGGTACGCGCCAAGATCGAGGCTGACTCGTCGGCGCCGGTCTTCATCCAGACCGTACGCGGTTTCGGGTATCGGTTCGGGCCACTGTGACGTTCTGGCGCTCCGCCGCCGCCCAGGTCTCGGGCCTACGGGTCCGGCTCCTCCTGGCCTTCGCGCTGCTGGGGGTCACCACCACCGCCGTCGTGGCCAGCGGCAGCTACGTCCAGGCCCGGACCGTCATCCTCCAGCAGGCGCAGGACGCCGCCGTCCTGTCGCTTACCGACCAGCTCGCGAAGGTCTACCCGATCGTCCAGCTTCCGCCGACGCAGGACGACCTCGAACTGTTGGCCCAGCGCCTGAGCGACCGGGAGGGCTTCGCCGTGGTCTTCTACCGGGACATGCGGTCGCAGGCCGGCTCCGACATCGCCGACCCGCTCAGCAGCGAGCTGCGGCAGGAGGTCCGGGGCGGCCGGCTCGCCTGGCAGCGTGTCTCGCTGGACGGCCAACCCTGGTTGCTCATCGGCACCCAGCTGCGACTCGACCGGTCGGACGGCACGTCCCGGGCATCGGGGCTGGAGGTCTACTCGGTACGCAGTCTGGTGCCCGAGCAGCAGAGCATCGACCGGCTCGCCACCCGGGCCTGGCTGACCGGCGCGCTGTCCCTGGTCCTCGCCGTTCTGCTGGCCCTGCTCTCCGCCCGTGGAGTCCTGCGACCCGTCCGCGACCTGGGCCGGGCGGCGCGCCGCCTCGGCCAGGGCGACCTGAGCACCCGGCTGACGGTCCGCGGCGTCGACGAGCTGGCCGACGTGGCGCGGACCTTCAACGACACCGCCGGCCAGTTGGAGCGGCAGGTAGGCGAGCTGCGGCGGATGGAGGCCGACGCCCGTCGCTTCGTGGCCGACGTCTCGCACGAACTCCGCACCCCGCTGGCCGCGATGACGGCGGTCACCGACGTGCTCGACGAGGAGGCCGACCACCTGCCCGGGGACGCCGGCCGGGCTGCTCGGCTGGTCAGCCAGGAGACGCAGAACCTCACCCAACTGGTCAACGACCTCATCGAGGTCAGCAGGTTCGACTCCGGCGCGGCGCGGCTCGCCCTCGACGACGTGGACGTGGCCGCGGCAGTCACCGCCAGCCTGCGGATCCGCGGCTGGACCGACCGGGTCCGCGCCGACCTGCCGCCCGCAGTGGTGGCCCGGCTCGATCCCCGCCGACTGGACGTCATCGTCGCCAATCTGGTCGGCAACGCCTTTCGGCACGGCGCCGAACCGGTGTCCGTGCGCCTGACCGCCGACCCCGACTGGGTCACCATCGAGGTGGCCGACCAGGGGCCGGGCCTGGACCCGGAGGTGCTCCCGCACGTCTTCGACCGCTTCTACAAGGCCGACACCGCGCGTACCCGCTCCGAGGGCAGCGGCCTCGGCCTCGCCATCTCCTGGGAGAACGCGCGGCTGCACCACCACGGCGAACGACGGGGGGCTCTCGTCGCCGGCAACGGCCCCGGCGGCGGGGCGGTCTTCACCCTCCGGCTGCCCCGGGAGACGACCGATGTCGGCGGTGCCCGATGACCGGCCGGCGCACCAGCCGCGCGCTGCTCGCCGGCACGGTGCTGCTCGGCACGCTGCTGACGGCGGGTTGCGGGGTACGGCCCAGCGCTGTCATCACCGGTCGTCCCGCGGTCAGCGGCCCGGTGCAGGGCGTCGGGGTCTACCTGCTCGCGCAGAGCGAACTCGTGCTTGTCGTACGTCCGGCGACGGTGGACCTCACCCCCGCCAGCATCCTCGCCCTGCTCGCGGCCGGCCCGGAGGAGGACGAACGCCGCCAGGGCCTCACCAGTGAGGTGCCGGCCGGGCTCGCCCCGGTCACGGTGACCACCACGACCGACCAGAACGGCGGCCTCACCGTACGGACGGCCACCTCGGCGCGGGCGCTGTCGGTGAACGCGGTCAACCAGATCGTCTGCACACTCGCCGACGCCGCGCCGCAGACCGGCCTCGCGAACAGTTCAGCCCCGGTCACCCTCGTCGGGCCGGGCGGCGCGCGGCCGCCCCGGCGGTGCCCGATCGGTTGACCGGGCACCGCCACCGCCTCACACCAGGTCGACGGCCCGGGCCTGCCGAGGCAGCCCGCTGTGGTGGCCGCGGTCCTCATCGGCGAGCGCGCCGGAGATCAGAATGTCGATCAGGGCGGCGAACCCGATGCCGGCCTGCTGCCAGATCTGCGGGAACTGGGACGCGGCGGTGAAACCGGGGAACGTGTTGACCTCGTTCACGATGGGCTCGGGCGAACCCTCGGTGGGCAGGAAGAAGTCGACCCGCAGCAGCCCACGGCAGTCGAGGGCCCGGAAGGCGCGAATCGCACGGTCCTGAAGCACCTCGGTGGTAGCCGCGTCGAGCGGGGCGGGAATCTGGAAGATCGCCCCGCCGTCGTACTTCGCGTCGTAGTCGAAGAACCCGGTGCCGGTCACCCGGATCTCCAGCGGCGGACCGGCCTGCACCCGGCCGTCCGGGTGCTGCAGGACGGCCACGTCGATCTCGCGCCCCCGGGCCCCCTGCTCGACGAGCACCTTCGGGTCGACCTGGCGGGCCTGCTCCAGCGCGGCGGGCACCCCCGCCCAGTCGTCCACCCGGACGACGCCCAGGCTCGACCCGGCCCGGGCCGGCTTCACGAAGACCGGCAGCTCCAGTCGACGCTCGTCATCGGGCGACAGGGCCTCACCGGGACGCAGGGTCACCCCGGGGCTGACCCGCAGGCCCTCCGCCGCGAGAAGCCGCTTGGTGACCCCCTTGTCCATGCCGGCGGCGCTGGCGAAGACGCCGTTGCCGACGTACCGCACGCCGAGCCACTCCAGCAGCGACGACACGGTGCCGTCCTCGCCGTACGGGCCGTGCAGGGCCGGGAACACCACGTCCTGGGCGCGCAGGACCCGCAACGCCGCGGGCAGGGGCGTCGGTCGACCGTCGACGTGCCACCCGCCGGCACGGTCGATGAGCACCTCGGTGACCTGGTACCGATCCCGGTCCAGGTGGGCGAGGATGCTCTCCGCCGAGCGGCGGGACACCTCGTGCTCGCCGCTCTGCCCGCCGTACAGCACTGCCAGTCGGATCGTCATGAAACCCGTGCCCTTCCGTGGAGGTGCTCGCGGGCCACCCGGGCCCCGATACCGGTCAAGATCTCGTGTGGGTTGGTGTCGGCCCAGCTGGCCCACTCGACGACCGTCGGAGGGTGCTGGTCGCCCTCGGCCGGGCCGAACACCACGACCGGGTCGCCGATCGTCACGGGAAGATCCCCGACGTCGACCACGCACTGGTCCATGGCGATGCGTCCGACGATCGGGCACCGCCGACCGGCGAGCCACACCGAGGCGCGGCCGCCGGCGGCCCGGGGCAGCCCGTCGGCGTAGCCGAGCGGCAGCAGCGCCAGCGTGGTCGGTGTGCCGGTCACGTGCTCCGGACCGTAGGAGACGCCCGTGCCGGCCGGCACCCGCTTGACGTTGATCACGCTTGTCCGCAGGGTCATCGCGGCGTGCAGCCCGAACTCGCCCGGACCGCTGGCGCCGAACGGGTCCACGCCGTAGAGGGCTATTCCGATCCGGCAGAGGTCGAAGCGGGTCCGTGGCGCGGAGAGGGCCGCCGCCGAGTTGGCCAGGTGGACGAGGTCGGGGTCCAGACCGGCCGACCGGGCGAACCGCAGGGACTCCTCGAAGACCGCCACCTGCCGGGTGAGCGTGGGTGCGCCCGGCAGGTCGGCGTCGGCGAGGTGGGACCACACCCCGCGCACCCGGACCCCGCCCTCTCGCTCGTACTTGTGGGCCCAACCGACCAACTCGGGCCAGTCGTCCCCGGCGGCCCCGTTGCGGGACAACCCGGTGTCCGCCTTGAGGTGCACCATCGCTGGTACGCCGAGCAGACGGGCCGCGTCGGCGACCGCGTGCAGGTGTGTCGTCGTGGAGACGCCGACGTCGACGTCTTCCTTGATCAACATACCGAAGTCGTCACCGGGGCCGTGCAGCCAGCTCAACGTGGGCGCGGTCACACCCGCGTCGCGCAGGGCCAGCGCCTCGGCCGTCGAGGTCACGCCCAACCAGGTGGCACCGGCGCGCAGCGCGGCTCGGGCGACCTGCACCGCGCCGTGGCCGAACCCGTCGGCCTTCACCACGGCCATCAGCCCGGTGCCGGTGATCGAGGCGATCGTCCGCACGTTGCTGGCGACGGCCTCCAGGTCCACGAACGCCTCGGCCAGGGTGCTCATCCGGCCGCCTCCACCCGGCGCGGGCCGGGAAGCGCGAAGAGCCAGCCCGCGCGGACCCCCAGCAGCCCCCGGTGTACGGCCAGGCTCAGGCCGATCACCAGGCCGGTCAGCAGAATCGGATAGGCGAGCACGATCAGGCCCTGAGCGGACCGATCCAGTCCGGAAACCGGTACGAGCAACAGCCGGTGCAGCAGGGCCAGGACCGGCATGTGGATGACGTAGATCGGCAGGGTGATGCGGCCGAGCCTAGCCAGCGGTTCGCTGAGCGCCGACCGTCGCGACAGCCGCGCAGCGGCGGTTATGCCGAAGATCACTGCCAGCACCGAGACCGCCGGCCACACACCGAACCACTGCTGGGCGCCGGTCACCGCCATCGCGGCGAGCGCCAGAACGTAGCCACCCGAGGTCAGCACCAGCCGGCGGCGGCTGGCGGTGGCGGCCCACCGCTCGAGCTGCGACCGCAGGTACCGGCCGGCGAGGAAGAAGACCAGGTTCTGGTAGAGGCCGGCGCGGTTGCCCGGAGTGTCGAGCAGGCCGGCGGCGGCGACGGCGGACAGCGCGGCGGCGGGGACCAGGACCAGCGCCCGGGGAACCCGGCGGGTCGCCTTGGCGATCGTGAAGTACAGCGCCAGGGCGTACAGGTACCAGAGGTTTGACGGCGTGACGGTGAGCTGCTCCAGCAGGCCGAGGGCCGAGGTGGCACGGTCGGTCGGCAACTCCGGCGCGGCGGCGAGGACCGCGGTGTGGATCAGCAGCCAGACGGCGTACAGGTAGAGGAACCCGGCGATCCGGCTGCGGGCGACGACCCGCCACGGCCGCTGGGCGGCATTCGCCGCGAAGACGCCCGAGATGGTGAAGAACAGCGGCATCCGCAGCGGCAGGAACTGCTCACCGAGCGTTCCCCACAGACCCGGCACCGGTACGCCGACGTGCCAGTCGATCTGGAGGTAGTCCTTCACGACGACGTGCCACAGGACGACGAGGACGATGCAGACGCCCTTCGCGGCATCCGCCCACTGCGCCCGCTGTGATCCGGAGGCGGCGAGCGTGGAGGCGGGTCCGGTCCGTTGGCGGTGGCGAGACCGGACGCGCGTCGCGTCGGGTGCCGGCTCGACGGGCCGGGACGTGGTGGGCTGTGGGATCACGCACCGAAAGCTGCCAGCCGGATATCCGCACGTGATCCACGAATTGTCATGATCCGGTAATGGAGGGCCGCAGGACCCGAGTCGTTTGCGGTTCCGACCGGTCCCCGAGGGACGTCGGACGGCATTAGGCTCGTTGCGGAGGTGCCGAACATGAAGCTCGGGCTGCACTACTGGAACTACTCGATTCCGGCCGACCCGGCCGCGATCGCGCCGACCCTGGCGCAGGCGGCGACCGTCGCGGAGCAGGCTGGGGTCGCGTCGTTCACGGTGATGGACCACTTCTTCCAGATGGACGCGGTGTTCGCGGCCGAGGAGCCGATGCTCGAGGCGTACACCACGCTCGGCTACGTCGCGGCCCTGACCCAGCGGATGACGCTTGGCGTGCTGGTCACCGGCGTGATGTACCGCTACCCGGGGTTGCTCGCCAAGACCGTGACGACCCTCGACGTGCTCTCCGGAGGTCGGGCCCGCCTCGGCATCGGCGCCTCCTGGTACGAGCGCGAGCAGCGCGGGCTTGGTGTGCCGGTCGTCCCGGTGGCCGAGCGGTTCGAGCGGTTGGAGGAGACGCTGCGCGTCTGCCTACAGATGTGGAGTGCCGACGACGGCCCGTTCAATGGGCAGCACTACCAGCTCGCCGAGACCATCAACTCGCCGCAGCCGTTGAGCCGCCCGCGCCCGCCCATCATGATCGGTGGTGGCGGCGAGAAGAAGACCCTGCTGCTGGTGGCCCGGTACGCCGACGCCTGCAACCTGTTCGGCCGCGCCGGCATCGACGACATCACCCGCAAGCTGGACGTGTTGCGTGGGCACTGCGCCGCCGAAGGCCGCGACTACGACACCATCGAGAAGACGGTGGTCGCCGCCCAGGCGCCGCTCGACGACACCGACGCGTTTCTCGCCGAGGTGTCCGCGTACGCGGCGCTCGGGGTGAGCGAGGTGCAGGTGACGCCGGATCGGGACCCGGTCGAGTTCGCCCAGCGGCTCGGCGACGAGGTGCTGCCCCGGTTGGCCGACATCGGCTGATTCCGCCTCGACGATGCCGGCGGGGGAGGAGGCGGATCCCCTCGCCGTGGTCGGATGCGACGAGGGCCGTCCTCCCGGTGCTGCGGAGGACGGCCCTCGTCGGTGGTGGGGTCAGGCGACCGCTGCGGGGAATCTCTCCCAGACCCGGTGCGCGGCCATCAACTGCTGCACCGCGGTCAGCGCCTCGGCACCCGAGCCCGCCGACACGACGCCGGGGGTGCCGGCGACGCCGGCCTGCTCCAGCACGGTGACGCCGGCGCCCCAGGCGCCGATCGCCTTGGCGTGCCGCCAGGACTCCTCGACGAGCAGCAGTACGCGGGGGTCCACGGTTGCCGGGCCGGGCCGGCCCGCCGTGTCGTCGCGGGCGGGCAGCGCGTCCGGTGCGGGTGCCGGCGCTCCGGCCAGCAGGACCGCGTCGAACTCGACCGACCGACCGGTGGCGAAGGTGCGCTGCACCGGCAGGTCGCCCACCATGCCGCCGTGCGGGGCGATCAGCAGCGGCACCATGCCGGCCGCGAACACGGCCCGGCGGACCTCGTCGACGCCGTCCAGGTCGCCGTCCGGGTCGACGACGATCCCGACCGTGCGGCCGTCGCTCGGCCACTCCCGACCGACCTGCGACAGCGCCGGGCTGGGCGTGACGTCGGGGAGGGCGACGGTCGGCTGCGGCGCGGGCAGGCCCAGGCCGGTGGCGACCTGCTCGCACAGCACCGGGTCGATGTTGGCGAGGCTCTGCAGCTGGCGCTCCTTGATCGCCTGGTGGTAGCACTTGCCCAACTCGAAGGTGTACGCCCGGACGATGTGTTCCCTCTCGACCGGCGACATGCTCAGCCAGAACAGACGGACCTGGCTGTAGTGGTCGTCGAACGAGGCGGGGTTCGCGCGTACCTTCGGAGCCTCGGCCACGGTGACCGGCACGTCGACGAACGCCTGCTCGGCGTCACCGGCGGGGAACGGGTTGCCGCCGTCGAGCGAGTTCGGCCGGTACGGTGCGACGCCGGCGTGCACGGCCTGCTGGTGGAAGCCGTCGCGCAGCATGTCGTTCACCGCTGCGTGCGGGCGGTTGATCGGGATCTGCGTGAAGTTGGGCCCGCCCAGCCGGGTGAGCTGCGTGTCGAGGTACGAGAAGAGCCGGCCCTGCAGCAGCGGGTCGTTCGTGACGTCGATGCCCGGGGGCAGGTGGCCGAGGTGGAAGGCGACCTGTTCGGTCTCGGCGAAGAAGTTCGTCGGGGTCCGGTTGAGCACCAGCTTGCCGATCGGCTGCACCTCGGCCAACTCCTCCGGCACGATCTTCGTCGGGTCCAGCAGGTCGATGCCGGCGAAGGTCTCCTCAGGAGTGTCCGGGAAGACCTGGATGCCCAGCTCCCACTCGGGATACGCGCCGGCCTCGATGGCGTCGTAGAGGTCACGGCGGTGGAAGTCCGGGTCCATGCCCCCGAGGAGTTGCGCCTCCTCCCAGGTCAGCGAGTGCACGCCAAGCTTCGGCTTCCAGTGGAACTTGGCCAGCGCCGTCTCCCCGGCCTCGTTGACGAGGCGGAAGGTGTGCACGCCGAAACCCTCCATCGTCCGGTACGAACGCGGAATGCCCCGGTCGGACATGTTCCAGATGGTGTGGTGCTGCGCCTCGGTGTGCAGCGACACGAAGTCCCAGAAGGTGTCGTGGGCGCTCTGCGCCTGCGGGATCTCCCGGTCGGGGTGCGGCTTGCCGGCGTGGATGATGTCCGGGAACTTGATCGCGTCCTGGATGAAGAACACCGGCATGTTGTTGCCGACCAGGTCGAAGGTGCCCTCGTCGGTGTAGAACTTCGTGGCGAAGCCACGGGTGTCGCGGACCGTGTCGGCCGAACCCCGCGAACCGAGCACGGTGGAGAACCGGACGAAGACCTCGGTCTCCCGGCCCTTCCTGAGGAAGCCGGCACGGGTGACCGCCTCGGCGGTGCCGTACGCGGTGAACACCCCGTGCGCGCCGGCGCCCCGGGCGTGCACGACGCGCTCCGGAATGCGTTCGTGGTCGAAGTGCGTGATCTTCTCGCGGAGGTGGTGGTCCTGCAGGAGCACCGGCCCGCGCGGCCCGGCCTTGAGCGAGTGGTCGGTGTCGCGCAGCCGCGCCCCGTTCGCGGTGGTGAGGTGTGCCCCCTGCTGACCATTCGCGACAGTCGGCGCACCGGTCTGCGCGCCGGTCGGCGTACGGGTCTGCGGTGCCCCCTGCTCCGGCTTCGGCGGCAGCGGATCGTGCGGCGTCGTCGGCTCCTCGACGGTCGGTGGCGCGCTCCCCGGCGCGCCGGGGATGTCTGGGCTGAGGGCGTCGGCGATCTTTCCTGAGGCGGTCTTCACGGCGTTCTTGACCGCCTCGGCGGGCTTGCTGGAATCCACTGAATAAACCTCTCCATGGCACGTGGGCGGGCCGGCGCCTGCCCTGCTACCCCTGGTCAGAGGGTCGAAACACGGCTGATCTCGGCATTTCGCTCCGGGACTGGTGATTTCGCCGATGCCAGGAACGGCGGAGCAGCCAAAACTTACACACGTCGATATCCCTCGACTTTAGGGAGTGCCCGACGTGTCCTCACCAACCACCACCCGTCACCGTTCCGTCGCAGGCCGTGCCACCCGGCTCGCGCTGGCCGCCGTCCTGGCCGCCGGTGGCGCCCTGGCCGGATCGTCAAGCGCCGCCCAGGCCGCCGGTCCCTACGAGCGCGGCCCCGCCCCGACCACCTCGATCCTGGAGGCCAGTCGCGGACCGTTCGCCACGGCGTCGCAGAGCGTGTCCTCGCTGAGCGTCACCGGCTTCGGCGGCGGCGTCATCTACTACCCGACCAGCACCAGCGAGGGCACCTTCGGCGCCATCGCCATCTCGCCCGGCTACACGGCGGCCTGGTCCAGCATCAGCTGGCTCGGACCGCGCATCGCCTCGCACGGATTCGTGGTGATCGGCATCGAGACCAACACCCGGCTGGACCAGCCGGACAGCCGGGGTCGGCAGCTGCTCGCCGCGCTCGACTACCTCACCCAGCGCAGCTCGGTGCGGACCCGGATCGACAGCAGTCGACTCGCGGTCGCCGGCCACTCGATGGGTGGCGGGGGCAGCCTGGAGGCGGCCTCGTCGCGGCCCTCGTTGCAGGCCGCGGTGCCGCTGGCACCGTGGAACACCGACAAGAGCTGGTCCGAGCTACGGGTTCCCACGCTGATCATCGGTGGCGAGAGTGACAGCGTCGCGCCGGTCGCGACGCACTCGGTGCCGTTCTACAACAGCATCCCGTCCTCGGCCGAGAAGGCGTACCTGGAGCTGAACGGGGCGAGCCACTTCTTCCCGCAGACCACGAACACGCCGACCGCCCGGCAGATGGTGGCCTGGCTGAAGCGGTTCGTCGACGACGACACCCGCTACGAGCAGTTCCTCTGCCCCGGCCCGAGCGGCTCGGCCATCCAGGAGTACCGCAACACCTGTCCCAGCGCCTGACGGCGGTCACCGGGGCGGTCGCCACTGGCGGCCGCCCCGCCCACGTGCGTGAAGGGGCATTGAAGGTCTTGACGCCAAACCCGAGAAACGTACACTGCGAGTGTAAATAAACACCCGCCACGACAGAGGGATGGGTGATGGAGCGCGGCCTCGAACTGCACCACATCGGCGTCCGTTTCGGCGGCCTCACCGCCCTCGACGACGTGTCCCTGCGGGTCCCACCCCAACAGGTGGTGGGCGTCATCGGGCCCAACGGCGCCGGCAAGACCACGCTGTTCAACGTGATCTGCGGCTTCGTCGCGCCGCAGACGGGTTCGCTCACCCTCGACGGCCGGCCGCTGCGGCCACGGCCGCACCGGCTGACCCGGCTCGGCATCGCCCGGACCCTGCAGGGCACCGGGCTCTTCGCCGGGCTGAGCGTGCTGGAGAACGTGATGACCGGCGCGTCGCACACCGCCCGCGCCGGCTTCGTCCCGGCGTTGCTCGGGCTGCCGGCGAGCGACCGCGACGAGCGCCGGCTCCGGGCTGAGGCCCTGGCCATCCTCGACGAGCTGGGCATCGCCGAGCACGCCGACGCCGCCCCGACCACCCTGCCCTTCGCCGTACGCCAGCGGGTCGCCCTGGCCCGCGCGCTCGCCGCCCGCCCCCGGCTGCTGCTGCTCGACGAGCCGGCCGGTGGCCTCGGGGCCGACGACATCGCCGAGCTGGCGGAGTTGGTCCGCCAACTGCCCCGGCGGGACACCGACCCCTGCGCCGTGCTCCTGGTCGAGCACCACATGGACCTGGTGATGGCGGTCTGCGACGAGATCGTGGTGCTCGACTTCGGCCGGGTCATCGCCGCCGGCACCCCGGACGAGATCCGGGACGACCCCGCGGTCACCGACGCGTACCTCGGTGCCGCCGTCGAAGAAGAGGTGTCCCCGTGAGCGCGAGGAGTGAGCCGGGTTTGCGAGCCCCGCAGTCGCGAGGTGGCTCAGCGTGAGCGCTTCCGACCTGCTCGTCGTGCGGGGGTTGGTCGCCGGTTACGGTGCCGCGCCGGTGCTGCGGGCCATCGACCTCACCGTCCCGGCCAGCACCATCGCCGCGGTCGTCGGCGCCAACGGCGCCGGCAAGACCACCCTCCTGCGCGCGCTCTCCGGCATGATCCGCCCGGCCGCCGGCCAGGTCCTGCTGGCCGGGGAGGACCTTCGCGGTACGCCGGTGGAGCAGCTCGTGCGACGCGGCATGGCGCACGTCCCGGAGGGTCGGGGCGTGATCAGTGAGCTGACCGTCGACGAGAACCTGCGGTTGGGCGGGCTGTGGCGGCGCGACCGGGCCGACGCGGGGCGGGCCCTCGACGAGGTCTACCAGCTCTTCGAGCCGCTGGCCCGCCGCCGCCGGCACCTCGGTCACCAGCTCTCCGGCGGTGAGCGGCAGATGCTCGCGCTCGGTCGGGCCCTGGTCGGCCGTCCGCGTCTGCTGCTGCTGGACGAGCCGTCGCTCGGCCTGGCCCCCCGGGTGGTCGCCCGGACCATGGCCCTGCTCCGCCAACTGCGTGACCGCACCGGCCTGACCGTCCTGCTCGTCGAGCAGAACGTGCGCAGCGCGCTCGCCGTCGCCGACCAGGGCGTCGTGATGTCCCTCGGTCGGGTGGTGATCGCCGCTCCGGCGGCGAAGCTGCGCGACGACGTCGACCTGCGCCACGCGTACCTCGGTTTCTGACCACCACCTCGTCCCCCGGAGGGAGGACTGTTGGACCGCTTCGTCTTCCTCACCGTCGACGGCCTGTCCCGGGGCGCGGTGTACGCCGCGTTCGCGCTGGCCCTGGTGCTCATCTGGCGGGCGGCACGGGTCGTCAACTTCGCCCAGGGGGCGATGGCCGTCGCCGCCGCGTACGTCGCCTACAGCGTCAGCACCGCGACCGGCTCCTACTGGCTGGGCTTCGTGGTCGCGATCGTCGCCGGCCTGCTGCTCGGTGCCCTTGTGGACCGGGTGGTGATGCGGCACGTCGACCACGCCTCACCGCTCAACCCGGTGATCGTCGCGCTCGGGTTGGTGCTGCTGATCCAGGCCGTGCTGGGCATGGTGTACGGCAGTGAGTTCCGCCCCGCCGAGGCACCCTTCAGCCGGTCCGCCCTCACCGTGGGTGGGGTCGCCGTGCTGTCCCCGTACGACCTGTTCGTCTTCGCCACGATCGGGGTGGTGGTCAGCGGGCTGGCCTGGATGTTCGCCCGTACCCCGGTGGGGTTGCGGATGCGCGCGGCGGCCTTCGCCCCGGAGGTCTCCCGGCTGCTCGGGGTCAACGTCGGGGGCATGCTGACCCTCGGCTGGGCGCTGGCGTCCGGGGTGGGTGCGCTGGCCGCCATGCTGGTCCTGCCGACGGAGCTGGGTCTGCACCCGCACGCGATGGACCTGGTGTTCGTCTCGGCGTTCACGGCGGCGGTGGTCGGTGGGTTGGACAGTCCACCAGGGGCGGTGGTCGGCGGTCTGGTGGTGGGGTTGCTGTTCTCCTACGTGAGCGGCTACGCCGGCAGTGACCTCACCCCGCTCGCGGTGCTGGTCCTGCTGCTGGCGGTGCTGCTGGTCCGGCCCGGTGGGCTGTTCGCCCCGGTCGCGGCGAGGCGGGTGTGAGCGCCACCAGGGCGGCCCTGCCGCCGCGACACCAGCTCGACGACCCGGGCCGCCGACCTGTGGACCGGCGACATGGCTCCACCCTGCTGCGTCACCTCGCGGTGGTGCTGGCCGCCGGGCTGCTGCTGGTGGCGGTCAGCTACGCCGTCGAGCCGTTCCGCAACTTCCAGCTCGCCACCGTGGCCGCCTACCTCTGCGCGACCGCCGGGCTGACCGTCCTCACCGGGCTCAACGGACAACTGTCGCTCGGGCACGGCGCGTTGATGGCCACCGGGGCGTACACGGTGGCGCTGTGCCAGACCGCGTTCGCCGACCGGGGGATGACCGGCGGCTGGCTGTTGCCGCTCTCGTTGGGTGCGGCGATCGTCAGCACGGTCGCGGTCGGCGCGGTGGTCGGTGTGGCCGCGGCCCGGCTGCGCGGCCCCTACCTGGCCGGGGTCACCCTCGCCGTGGCGGTGGTGGTGCCGGCGTTGGCGGTCACCTTCGACGGCGTGTTCAACGGCGAGCAGGGGCTGTCGGTGCCGGTGGAGCCGCCGCCGCTGTCGCTCGGCGCGTACTTCCCGTACGAGCGGTGGCAGCTCTGGGTCACCGGCGCGGCCACCCTGCTCGCGTTGCTGCTGTTGGCGAACCTGGTCCGCAGCCGGTACGGGCGTACCTTCCGGGCGGTCCGTGACGACGAGGTGGCCGCCCGCCTGGCCGGCATCCACGTGGCCCGTACCCAGGTCCTCGCGTTCGTGGTCAGCGCGGCCACCGCCGGGCTCGGCGGTGCGTTGCTTGCGGTGCTCGCGCAGAGCGTGTCCCCCGGGGCGTTCTCGCTGACCCTGTCGCTGTTCCTGCTGATGGCCGTGGTGATCGGTGGTCTGGGTCGGCTGACCGGCGCGCTGTGGGGGGCCGTCCTGCTCGTCGCCCTGCCGGATCTGACCCACTCGCTGACCGAGCTGCTCACGCTCTCGCCCGCGGTGGCGCAGCGGCTCGAGGGCAACCTTCCTCTGGCGATCTTCGGACTCACCCTGATCGTCGTCATGATCGCCGCCCCCGGCGGTGTGCAGGGTCTGCTGTCGCGTCTCGGCCGGGCGTTGCTGGCCAGGCGGCCGACCCGGCGTTCCTGAGCTGTCCTCGGTCCGGCCTCGGCCGGGCGCCCCACCACCACACCGTTCCCCCAGCAAACCGGACCGAGAAAGGTCGGTGTCTCCCATGCACCGTAAAGCGCATCGCGGCCTCGCGATCGCCAGCACCATCGCCCTGCTCATCACCGCTGCCGGCTGTAGTGGCGACGACGGTCCCAGCTCCGGCGGGGCGTCGGTGCCGGGCGTCACCGACACCGAGGTCACCGTCGGCACCCACATGCCGCTGACCGGGCCGGCCTCGGCCGGCTACTCGAAGATCGCCCCGGCGACGAAGGCGTACTTCGACTACGTCAACGCCAACGGCGGGGTGCACGGCCGGAAGATCACCTACAAGATCATGGACGACGGCTACAACCCGGCGAACACCCAGCAGGTGGTACGCCAGCTCGTCCTGCAGGACAAGGTCTTCGCCGTCCTCAATGGTCTCGGTACGCCGACGCACACCGGGGTGCTCGACTTCCTCAAGAGCAACCGGGTGCCCGACCTCTTCGTCGCCTCCGGCAGCCGTAGCTGGGACCAGCCGGACAAGTACCCCGGCACCTTCGGCTTCAACCCGGACTACACCGTCGAGGGCAAGATTCTCGCCACCTACGCGAAGACGAACCTGGCTGGGCAGAAGGTCTGCTTCCTGGGCCAGGACGACGACTTCGGCCGGGACAGCCTGGCCGGCGTGGAGAAGGTGCTCGGCGCCTCCGCCGTGGCGGTCAAGCAGACGTACGTCACCAGCAACACCAACGTGGCACCGCAGATCGGCGCGTTCAAGGCGGCCGGTTGCCAGGTCGTCGTGCTCGCCACGGTGCCCGGCTTCACCGCGCTCTCCGTCGGCACCGCGGCCCGGCTGGGCTTCAAGCCGCAGTGGCTGGTCTCCAACGTCGGCGCCGACCACCCGACCCTGGCCAAGCAACTCGGCGCTGCCGCGCCGCTGCTCGAGGGGATGGTCGGCACCAACTACCTGCCCATGCAGAACGACACCGCGAACCCGTGGATCCAGCTCTTCACGAAGATCAACAAGGAGCACAACGGAGACGCGCCGTTCGACGGCAACACCGTCTACGGCATGTCGGTCGGCTACCTCTTCGTGCAGACGCTGCTCGCCGCCGGCAAGGACCTGACCCGGGAGAAGCTCGTCGACGCCGTGCAGAAGGGTGGCTTCCAGGGCCCCGGACTGGTGCCGCTGCGCTTCTCCGCCAAGGACCACTCCGGGTACGGCGGCCAGCGGTTGAGCCGGGTCACCGGGGGAGAGCAGACCTACTTCGGCCCGGCGTACGAGACGGACGAGGCGGACGGGTCGGTCAACGAGTACACCGTCAGCCCGGCCGTGCCGCCGGCGAACGGGGTGCCGACCGCCTCCTGAGCCCCGTACCCCACCGTCCGGCCGGGTGTGGTCCCGCGTGACCGCGCCCGGTCGGACGGCTGCGCGCGTGCCGCCGGCCCGTCCCGTCGACCGTTCGACGCAGGCGTTGACCGATGCCGATCGCCGCTCCTAATATTTGCACCGTGAATGCAGATTCGGGTCGGCTTGCGGGTCGGGTCGCCACGGCCCATACGGCGGGCGTGGCCGCCCTCCCGGCCACCGACGACGCTGCCTCGATCACCGGGCGGGCCACCGTCCGCGACGGCGGCGTCCCGCTGACCGGCCGGGCCGGATGACGGCGTCGGTGGAGCGTCCGAGGTCGCTGATCAACGCCTGTCTAGACTCGGCGGTGCGTCGGGGGACGTCATGGCGGTGAGGGGGCGGGGGCGGATGGACGGGGTCGATGTGGCGGGCCGGGTCGACGGGCGCACCGCCCGCGCCGAGCGGACCCGAGCGGCCATCGTCGAGGCGCACCTCGCGCTCATCTCCGAGGGTGACCTGCGCCCGACCGGGGAACGCATCGCCGAGCGGGCCGGCATCTCGCTGCGCACCCTCTGGACCAACTTCAAGGACATGGAGACGCTCTTCGAGGCCAGCGGCGCGGAGGTGCTGCGCCAACAGGACGCCGCCCACCGGCCGATCTCGCCGGGGCTGCCGTTGGCGAAGCGGGTCGACGCGTACTGCCGGCAGCGGGCTCGGCTGCTGCAGCTCATCGCGCCGTCGGCGCGGGCCGCCCAGATGCGGGAGCCGGTCTCCGACCAGCTGCACCGCAACCGTCTCAAGCACATCGAACGGGTCCGGGACGAGGTCGAAAAGCTGTTCGCCGCCGAGCTGGCCGAGGCCGGGCAGGGGCGGGAGCAGTTGCGCAACGCCCTGGTGGTGGCCAGCACGTGGCAGGCCTGGTCGATGTTGCGCTACGGGCTCGGTCTGGGCGTGGACCAGGCCCGTGCGGTGATGTCCCGCACCGTGGGCGCCCTGCTGGCCGAGGTCGCGCCCGACTGATTGCGGCCCGGCCCGATATCGACCCCTCTTTCCATTCGGTTTCCGATGGGTAACACTTGCAGGCATGGTTACTGCATCAAGAGTGCAACTAACCGTGCTGCGTGGCCGGGACGACGAGTGCCGGGCTGTCCGAAGCCTGCTCGACGACATGACCACCGCCGGCGGTGCCCTGCTGGTGTGCGGAGAGCCCGGTTCGGGCCGCACCGCGCTTGTCGGCCACGCCCATCGGCACGCCGAGGGCCGCACCGTGCTCGCCGGCGGTGGGCTCGCCGGGGAGGCCGCCCTGCCGTACGCCGGCCTGCAACGTCTGCTCGACCCGGTGCTCGACCGGGCCGCCGCCCTGCCCACCGAGCAACGGCAGGCGCTGCGGCGTGCGCTGGCCGGGGACGGCTGCCCCTCCGGCCGCCAACTGACGCTGTCGATGGCGGTGCTCGGGCTGCTCGCCGCCGCCGCCGGGGACCGGCCCTTGCTGGTCACCATGGACGACATCGACCGGGGTGACCCGCAGACCGCGCAGGCGCTGGCGTTCGTGGCCCGCCGAGTGCGGCAGATCCCCATCGCTGTCCTGCTCACCGCGGACGTCACCGCCAACCTCGACGGGATACCGACACACCGACTGCGCGCACTGACCGAGCACGACAGCAGCGCGGTCCTCACCGACCGGCTCGACCGGCTGGCCGAGCGTACGGGCGGCGACGCACTCCCGGCGAGGCCCGCCGCATCGACCCTGGCCACGTTGGCCGCGATCGGCGGCGGCAACCCGCAGGCGCTCGTGGACCTCGCCGAGGCGCTCAGCGCGGGGCAGTGGCGGGGTGAGGAGTCGCTGCCGGCCGCGCCGCCGGCGGACGGAGCGCTGGCCCGCGCGTACCGCGCCCGGCTGGACCGGTTGCCACCGGAGACCCGCCGGGTGCTGCTGCTCGCCGCCCTCGACGAGGACGGCGATCCGGGCACCCTGATCCGAGCCGCGGCGGCCGCCGGGGCCGAGGTCGAGGCGCTCGCCCCGGCGGAGGTCGCCGGCCTGGTCCGCGTCGAGCAGCGCGGTGTCACCTTTCCGCAGCCCCTGGTGCGCACGATGATCGTCGCCAGCGCGCCGCTCGCGGTGCGCCGCGCGGCGCACCGACTGCTCGCCGAGGTGCTTGTCGCGGACGGGCAGCGGCTCCGCCGGGCGATGCACCGGGCCGCCGCGACGGCGGGTGCCGACCCGGTCCTCGCCGCCGAGTTGGAACAGGCTGCGGTCGGCGGGTCCGGCGGCTGGTCCGCCGCCTCGGCGGCCCTGCGCTGGGCCGCCGAGTTGAGCGACCACCCGAAGCTGACCGCCGCCCGTCTGCTGACCGCCGCCCGCTACGCCTGGGCCGGGGGGAAACCCGACGTGGCCCGGTTGCTGCTCGACCGCCTCCGCGCCGCCGGTGCCGACCCGGTCGTCCGAGGACGCGCGGACCTGCTCCGCGGCGAGTTGGAGCTGCGCTGCGGCACCGCGTCGACCGCGTCGGTCACGCTGTCGACCGCCGCCACGACGGTGGCCGGCACCCACCGCGCCCTGGCGCTGTGCGGGCTGGTCCGGGCCGGTGAGGCCGTCTGCTTCGCCGGAGACCAGCACCGGTACGCCGAGATCGACCGCCGGGCGCTGGCGTTGCGGCGGCCGAACGACCCGCCGGCCCTGGAACTCATGGGCTCGCTGATCTCCGGGGTGGCGGCGACCCTGCGCGGCGACCATGAGCGGGCCGGCCCCGCGCTGCGCCGCGCCGTGGTGCTGGGCGGTCGGCTGACCGGTTCGGCGTCGACCCCCACCGCGCTCAGTTGCGCCGCGGCGGCCGGCCTGTTGGTGGCCGTGGACGGCGCGGCCCATCGGCTCGCCGAGCGCGCCGTCGAGCTGGCCCGGGAACGCGGCGAGCTGTCCATGCTGTCCCGGGCCCTGGAGCTGCGGGCGGTCGCCGAGTACTGGTTGGGTCGCCACGAGGCGGCGGCGCAGACGTCCCGTGACGGGCTGCGCGTCGCCCGTGCCACCGGCCAGGTCAACTGCGCCAACGTCCACTTGGGCATGCTCGCCGTCCTCGCCGCGATCCGGGCCGACCGCGACGCGAGCCTGCGGCGGATCCGCGAGATCGGCGAGACACCGACCCCGGGCAGCCGTCCGCACGCGCTCGCCGCGTGGGCCCTGGCGGTGCTCGACCTGGTCGACGGCCGGCACGCCGAGGCCGCGGCCCGGCTGGCGTCGCTGGCTCGACTCGGCACCGGCCGAGGTCAGGTCCTCGTGCAGGTGATGGCCACCCCGTACCTGGTGGAGGCGGCTGCGCACCTGGCGCACCGGCCGGCGGCGACAGCCGCGCTCGCCGCGTTCGACAGGTGGGCCAGCAGCACGGCCAGCCCACTGCGCCGGGCGCTGTCCGCGCGTTGCCACGCGCTGCTCGCCCCTCGGGGCGGCGCCGAGGCGGAGCACGCCTTCCAGGCGGCGTTGCGCCTGCACCCGGCAGAGGCCGGCACGTTCGAGCGGGCCCGCACCGAACTGCTCTTCGGTCAGGAGCTGCGTCGCAGTCGACGCCCTCGCGACGCGCGGACGCACCTGCACCAGGCGCGCGAGATGTTCAGTCTGCTCGGGGTGGAGCGCTGGGCCGAGCAGGCGACCACGGAGCTGCGGGCGGCCGGCGAGTCGGTCGGTCCGCCGGACCTGCCGGCGGCGCGGTTGCTGACCGGCCAGCAGCTGCGGATCGCCGAGCTGGTCGCCGAGGGCGCCACCAACCGGGAGATCGCGGCCCGGCTGTTCCTCTCCACCCGTACCGTCGACCATCACCTGCGCAACGTGTTCCACCGGCTGGGCATCCGTTCGCGTACCGAGCTGGCTCGCGCGTTCACCGCCGAACGGCACGTCGGTCTGGCCTCGGACCGGTGACCATCCGGTCTGGACGCGTTTAACTATCGCCGCTAGTTTGAGCGTCATGGACCTCACCCTCTCCGCCGAGCAGGCGGCGGTCCGCCGGCTGGCCGCCGAGTTCGCCGACCGCGAGCTGCTGCCGCACGCGGCCACCTGGGACCGCCGCGAGTCGGTCGACCCCGCCATCGTCGGCATGCTCGGCGACCTGGGTTTCCTGGGCCTGACCATCGCCGAGGCCGACGGCGGTTCCGGCGGCGACCACCTCGCGTACTGCCTGGTCCTGGAGGAGCTCGGCCGGGGCGACTCCGCGGTGCGTGGCATCGTCTCGGTCTCCCTCGGCCTGGTCGCGAAGTCGATCGCCGCGCACGGGAGCGCGGAGCAGCGGGCCGAGTGGCTGCCGAAGCTCTGCGAGGGCACCGCGCTGGGCTGCTTCGCGCTGACCGAACCGGACAGCGGCTCGGACGCGGCAGCGCTGCGTACCCGCGCGGTCCGCGACGGCACCGACTGGCTGCTCACCGGCACGAAGATGTTCATCACCAACGGCACCACGGCCGACGTCGCGCTGGTCTTCGCCCGTACCGGCGGCCCCGGGCACCGGGGAATCAGCGCCTTCCTGGTCCCCACCGACAGCCCGGGGCTGACCCGGCGGGAGATCCACGGCAAGCTCGGCCTGCGCGGCCAGGCCACCGGAGAGTTGGGCTTCGACGAGGTCCGCATGCCCGACACGGCTCTCCTCGGCGCCGAGGGCGGCGGATTCCGGCTGGCCCTGGCCACCCTCGCCAAGGGCCGGATGTCGGTGGCCGCCGGGTGCGTCGGCATCGCCCAGGGCTGCCTCGACGCGGCGGTCGGCTACGCCGGACAGCGGACCCAGTTCGACAAGCCCATCGCCGGGCACCAGCTCGTCCAACAACTGCTCGCCGCCATCGCGGTGGACACCGCCGCCGCCCGGCTGCTGGTGTGGCAGGTGGCCGACCTGATCGACCGGGACCAGCCCTTCGCCACCGAGGCGTCGGTGGCCAAGCTCTTCGCCAGTGAGGCCGCCGTCCGCGCGGCCAACAACGCGGTCCAGGTTTTCGGTGGGTACGGCTACATCGACGAGTACCCGGTCGGCAAGTACCTGCGCGACGCCCGGGTCGCCACCCTCTACGAGGGCACCAGCCAGATCCAGCAACTCCTCATCGGACGCGCGCTCACCGGCGTCAACGCCTTCTAACCCCAGGGAGACCCGGCATGAGAGTGTTCACCTCGTTCGAAGACCTGGCCGCCGCGACGGGTGAGAGCTTCGGGCCCGGCCCGTGGCAGCGCGTCGAGCAGAGCCGCGTCGACCTCTTCGCCGACGCCACCGACGACCACCAGTGGATCCATCTCGACCCGGTCCGCGCCGCGGCGGGTCCGTTCGGCGGGACGATCGCACACGGTTACCTCACCCTGTCACTGTTGCCGGCGTTGGCCGGCGGGCTCTACCGGGTCGAGGGGGTGGCGATGGGGGTCAACTACGGGCTGAACCGGGTGCGTTTCCCCGCGCCGGTGCGGGTCGGCGCCTCCGTGCGCGCCACCGCCACCATCGCCGAGGTGTCGCCGGTGAGCGGCGGGGTGCAGGTGGTCGCGACGGTCACCGTTGAGAGCGACGGCGGCGGCAAGCCCGTCTGCGTCGCCGAGACCGTGAGTCGTCTCTACCGCGCCACGGATTGATGACCCGACATCGCGACGGCTGACCCACCCCCGGGGAGTGGGTTGCGGGCCCGGCCTCTGCCGCGGCCGTCCCCTCGGCGATGACCGCAGTGGTCGCGCGAGCGACCTGCGGCGTCAGGCGACAGTGCAGGCGGTGCCGTTGAGGGTGAACGCGGACGGGCGGCCACTGTTGCCGGTGTGGGTCGCCTGGAAGCCGATGTCGACCGAGGTGTTCGGCGCGATCGTCGCGTTGTAGGAGACGTTGCGGGCGGTCACCGCGCCGCTGGTCGGGGAGTAGCTGGCGTTCCAGCCGCTGGTGATGCTCTGCCCGGCGGGCAGCGTGAACGCCAGAGCCCACCCGTTGACCGGCGTGCTGCTCGTGTTGGTCACCGAGACCGACGCGGTGAGACCACTGTTCCAGGCATTTACCGTGTACGCGACACGGCAGGCACCGGACGGCGGGGGAGTGGTCGGTGGTTCGGTGGTGGGTGGGGGTGTGGTCGGAGGCGTGTCTCCGCCGATGCTTCCGGGCACGGCACGCAGAGCGTCGTACCAGGCGGCGGCCATCTTGCGGTAGCCCGTGGCGTTCGGGTGCACCCCGTCGGCCAGGTCGCTGAGTGTCAGGGCGCGGTACATGTCGACCAGGTGGACGCGCCTACCGGCGGCGGCCCTGCTCTGCACGATCCCGGGGATCGCGTTGTTGTAGCCCCGGACCTGGTTGTCCGCACCGGACTTCGGGATGATCGTCGCGACGAACACGTCCGCGTTCGGTGCGGTGTTGGTGATCCGGTCGACGAGTGTGGCCAGTCGGGACGGCGCCCCGGACGTGTCGCCGTACATGTCGTTGGTGCCGATGTGCAGCAGCACGGTCCGTGGGTTCGTGGCCCGCAACCAGTTGACCACGTTGGCGTCGATCTGGGCGATCGTCCAACCGGAGTGCCCCTGGTGGTCGTGGTCGCCGAGGCTGGCCGGGCCGTTGAACTGCGAACCGACGAAGTCGATCCGGTAACCGCCGGACGTGAACCGCTGCCACAACTCGATCCGGTAACCGCCGGGAACGTTGAAACCATCGGTGATCGAGTCGCCCAGCGGCATCACGCGGACGCCGCCGTTGGACTCCGCGCTCGCGGGAGTGGTCGCGATCGGCACGGCGGCGACCATGGCGGCGATGGCGGCCAGGGCCGTCCACCACCGGCGGGCCCGCCGGGGCCTCGACGTCGTCACGCTTGCGGTCCGTGCGGGAGGGACGGGTGGGACGAGCGTTGGACTGCGCATGGGCTTCCTCTGTGGGGGTGCGCGACATCAGCGGCCAGCGGCGAGAGGGTCTGCCGCCACGACGCGGTACGCGGAGGTGGGTGCGCCCAACGACCAAGAACCCGGACATCTTCACTGGTGGTCGTGGCGCTGAGGGTGGCACCGGCCGTCGAGGTTTGGCCGCGACGGGCCGATGAGCCGTGCCGGAGGTGTGCCCTGCACCTCGCCGGACGCACCATAGCGTGTTATCGCTAACACCGGCAACAGATCGGGCACGGCGCGACCACCTGGCGATCGGTCCTCAGGTGGCCGGGTGGAGCACCGAGCCCAGCCAGCGGAGCTGACGCCGGACGTGCAGAGCCTCACCGCCCTCGTGGCCGTTGAACGGGTAGACGTGCATCTCCCGCTCGGGTGGGACCGGCCTCCCGTTCGCGGCGCCGTAGTGGTTGTAGGCGGCGAAGGCGGTTCGTGGCGGGCACACTGTGTCGCGTCGACCGACCCCGAAGTGCGCAGGCGCCGTGGCGCGCCGTGCGAAGCTCACCCCGTCGACATAGGACAGGGTGCGCCACACGGCCTCCTCAGCCTCCCGGTCGACGGCCAGGTACCTGGCGATCTCGCCGTACGGCGGGAGGTCGCTGAGCGCGACGGCCCGGCGCATGTCGCAGAGGAACGGGGCGGTGGTCAGCACCGCGCTGAGGTCGTCGACGAGACCGGCCACCGCCAGGGCAATGCCGCCGCCCTGGCTGTTGCCCAGCACGGTGACCCGGTCGCGCTCGACCCCCGGCAGCGCACGGACCGCCTCGACGGCCCGGACCCCATCGGTGATCAGGCGGCGGTAGTGGTAGTCCCGTGGGTCGCGGATCCCCCAGGTGACCGGCGAGGGCCCGCCGGGCGCCCCGTGCGGGTCGGCGGTGTCCCCGGCACCGTACTGCCCCGCCTGGCCCCGGTTGTCCATCAGCAGGTGCGCGTAACCAGCGACCGGCCAGGTCAACCGTTCGTGGGGCAGACCGCGGCCGCGGCCGTAGCCGGCGTACTCGACCACGGCCGGCAGTGGCCCCCGCACCCCGGCCGGTCTGGTGTACCAGGCGCGTACGGGGTCACCGCCGAAGCCGGCGAACGTGACGTCCCAGGAGTCGAGCAACCGCAGGTCGGTGGGTTCCGGACGGACGTCGACGAGTACCGGCACGGCGGTCGCCTCGGCGAGCGTGTCGCGCCAGAACTCGTCGAAGTCGTCGGGCTCGGCGACCTCGGGCGCGTACCGCTGGAGGTCGTCGAAGGTGAACGCGGAGTGGGGCACAGGTCCTCGCAGGGGCCGGGGTCAGTGCGGGTTGGCGGGGGGCGCGGTGCTCTCCCGCACGACCAGTTCGGTCACCAGGTCGATCCGGCTTGTGGCCGGCTCGTTTCCCCTGGTGAGGTCCAGCAACATCTGGGTGGCGATGCCCGCCATGTCGCGCAACGGCTGATTGATCGTGGTGAGGGCCGGGTCGGTCCAGGCGGAGACGGGCAGATTGTCGTACCCGATCACCGACAGGTCCTCGGGTACGCGCAGGCCGCACTGACGGGCGGCCCGGAGCACTCCCATGGCCTGGATGTCCGAACCGGCGAAGACCGCGGTGGGTCGGTCCGGCCGCTGGAGCAGTTGCAGCCCGTGGGCGTGCCCCGCGCCGGCGGAGAAGCTGCCGTAGCGGATCAGCTCGCGGTCGACAGTCATCCCGGCCTCGTCGTGGGCCGACTGGAAGCCTGCGGCACGGGCGCGGCTGCACAGCACGTCGGGTGGCCCGGAGATGATGGCGATGCGTCGGTGCCCCAGGTCCAGCAGGTGCCGAGCGGCGAGCAGGCCGCCGTTCCAGTTGTTCGACCCGACGGTGGGGACGGAGGCCGACGTCGCGCTGTCGGTGTCGACGACCACGAACGGTATGCCCTGCCGGCGCAGGTGCTGCTGTTGGGCATCGGCCAGGTGGGAGAGGACGAACACCACACCCAGGGGTCGGTCGGCGAGCAACGCCTCCAGCCATCGGGCTGGTGGGCGGTGCGCGCCGTCGAGCTGCGCGATCGACAACCCGATGCCGGCCGCGGTGGTTACCGCCTCGACGCCCCGCAGGATCTCCATCGCCCAACCCGTGTCGAACTCGTGGAACACGAGGTCCACCCGACCGGCGCTGGTCGGGCTCCGGCGGGCGCGGCGCTGGTACTGGTGGCGGTCGAGGCTCGCCTCCACCCGGGCTCTGGTGCCGGGGGCGACATCGCCGCGTCCGTTGAGGACCTTGGACACGGTGGCGACCGAGACGCCCACATCATTGGCGATGGTCGCGATGGTGGTGGTGGAGGCGGGTGGGTCGAGCGGGCGGTGCTCTGTCATCGCAGCCTCATACAGCATCGAAAGTTTCGGCCGACCTTAACATGATGAGACATTCACGCCAGTCGGTGCCGCCGCTGGCTCGGCCATTCGCGGTCGCCGCGCGGCTCATCGGCGACTGAGCGCCGATTGTGGAGTCACCGTGTGCAGGGAACATGGGCTGGTGGCCCGATTGAGACCCTTGACAGGTATCGATGGGGCACTTAGGTTGCCGAAAAGGTTACGCGGGCTTCCGGAAAGTTTCGGATCGTGGGAAACGGCCGCCACGGAGCTGGTTGCGCGGCGGCGGCGGGATGGGGCCGGAGCTAAGGGGTCATGGCATGAGTGGTCAGTCGCTCGGGGACGGCGGCGTCGCGCCGTGGCGTGATCAGCGGTTGTCGCCGACCGACCGCGCCGAAGCGCTTCTGCAATTGATGTCGATCGAAGAGAAAATCGCGCAGCTCGTCGGGGTCTGGGTCGGCGCCGAGGCCAGCGGCGAAGGCGTCGCACCGCACCAGTCCGACATGATCAGCGGGCTGCCACCGTGGAGCACCGTCATCAGGTACGGGTTGGGCCAGCTCACCCGGCCGTTCGGCACCGCCCCGGTCGACCCGGTGCTCGGCGCCCGGTCGCTGGCGGCCTCGCAGGCGCAGATCGTCGCCGCCAGTCGGTTCGGCATTCCCGCCCAGGTGCACGAGGAGTGCCTCACCGGGTTCGCGGCGTGGCGGGCCACCGTCTACCCGACTCCACTGAGCTGGGGTGCGTCCTTCGACCCCGACCTGGTCGAGGCGATGGCCGACCGCATCGGGCGGTCGATGCGCGCCGCCGGTGTGCACCAGGGGCTCGCCCCGGTCCTGGACGTCACCCGGGACTACCGCTGGGGCCGCACCGAGGAGACGATCGGCGAGGACCCCTACCTGGTCGGGACGACAGGTGCCGCGTACGTGCGAGGGCTGGAACGAGCCGGCCTGGTGGCCACGCTGAAGCACTTCGCCGGTTACTCCGCCTCCCGGGGCGGGCGCAACCTCGCGCCGGTGCCGATGGGTCACCGCGAGCTGACCGACGTCATCCTGCCGCCGTTCGAGATGGCGCTGCGCCATGGCGGTGCCCGCTCGGTGATGAACTCCTACGCCGAGATCGACGGCCTGCCCGTCGCCGCCGACCGTGGGCTGCTGACCGGGCTGTTGCGCGACGAGTGGGGCTTCACCGGCACCGTGGTGGCCGACTACTTCGCCGTACGGTTCCTGCAGACCCTGCACGGGGTCGCCGGAGACGCCGCTGACGCGGCCCGGCTCGCCCTGCGGGCCGGGATCGACGTCGAGCTGCCCACCGTCGACGCGTTCGGCGAACCGCTCGTGGAGGCGGCGCGTCGAGGTGAGGTCGACGAGGCGTTGATCGACGGCGCGCTGCGCCGGGTGTTGCTCCAGAAGATCGAGGTTGGCCTGCTCGACGAGGGTTGGCAGGCGCTGCCCGACGACGTCGAGTCCCTGCGCTTCGACGACGAGGCCAGCCAGGACATCGCGGTCCGCCTGGCCCGGGAGTCCGTCGTGCTACTGCGCAACGCCGACGTCCTCCCGCTGCCGGTGAGCAGCCGGGTCGCCCTGGTCGGCCCGGCCGCCGACGACCCGATGGCCATGCTCGGCTGCTACACGTTCCCCAACCACGTGGGGGTCCACCACAGCGAGTTCGGGCTCGGCGTGGACATCCCCACTCTGCGCGACGAGTTGGCCCGGCGCGTCCCGATGCTCACCTACGAGCCGGGGTGCGCCATCACCGGCGAGGACACCTCGGGTATCCCGGCCGCGGTCGCCGCAGCCGCCGCCGCCGACGTGTGCGTGGTGGCCGTCGGTGACCGGGCGGGAATGTTCGGCCGGGGCACCTCCGGCGAGGGCTGTGACGCCGTCGACCTGCGGCTGCCCGGCGTGCAGGCCGACCTCGTCCGCGCCGTCCTGGCCACCGGCACCCCGGTCGTCCTGCTGTTGATGGCCGGTCGTCCCTACGCGCTCGGCCCGGAGTTCGACGGCGCGGCGGCCGTGGTGCAGGCGTTCTTCCTCGGCCAGCGCGGTGGGCAGGCGCTCGCCGAGGTGCTCACCGGCGCGGTGAACCCCTCCGGGCGGTTGCCGGTCGGCGTTCCCCGCGACGCCGGCGGGCTGCCGAGCACCTACCTCGCACCACCGCTCGGTCGACGCAACAAGGTCTCCTCGATCGACCCGACCCCGGTCTACCCGTTCGGTCACGGGCTGAGCTACACCACCTTCGAGTGGTCCGACGCGACGGTGGTCGAGCCGCGCGAGGATCCGGCGGAATGGCCCGTCGACGGCGAGGTGCGGGTGCGGATCACCGTCGCCAACACCGGTGCGCGGGCCGGCACCGAGGTCGTCCAGCTCTACCTGCACGACCCGGTCGCGCAGACCACCCGTCCGGTGGTCCGGCTGGTCGGCTACACCCGACTGCCGTTGGCACCCGGCGAGGCGGCGCACGTGACGTTCGGCGTACCGGCCGACCTGGCGTCGTTCACCGGGTTGACCGGCCGGCGGATCGTCGAGCCCGGCGACGTCGAGCTGCGGTTCGGCCGATCGAGTGGCGACGTGGCGGCGGCCCTCCCGCTGCGACTCGTCGGCGCCGAGCGGCAGGTCGGCCACGACCGGGAACTGCTCACCTCGGTGCGGGTCGAGCCCCTCGTGGCTGTTCGACAGTCGGCATAGGAGGCCGAGGATGACATCCACCCTGCGGCCACCACCACCGGCCCCGCCGCGTCCCCCGCGGGAGGCGCACCAGCCCGCCCCGCGCTCGCCGCGACGCCGGCGCAGTTGGCGGCAGGCCCTGCGCCGCGACTGGCAGCTCTACTCCCTGGCCATCCTGCCGCTGCTGTTCTTCCTCGTCTTCCGGTACCTGCCGATGATCGGCAACATCATCGCCTTCCGCCGGTTCAAGCCCGGCGGCAGCATCTTCGGCGAGTACTGGGTCGGCCTGCGCTACTTCCGGATGTTCCTCAGCGACCCGACGTTCTGGGAGGTTTTCACCAACACCCTCGTGCTCGGGGCGCTGACCCTGCTGTTCTGTTTTCCGCTGCCGATCGTGCTGGCGCTGCTGCTCAACGAGGTCCGGGCCCGCCGCTTCAAGCGGTTCGTCCAGTCCGTGTCCTATCTTCCGCACTTCCTGTCGATCGTGATCGTGGCGGCGATGGTCATGCAGTTGACCTCGATCGAGGGCACCGCCAACCAGATCGTCAGCCTGTTCGGTGGCGACCCGGTGGCGTTCCTGCAGAAACCGGAGTGGTTCCGCACCATCTACGTCTCGTCCGAGGTGTGGCAGACCGTCGGGTGGGGCACGATCCTCTACCTCGCCGCCCTCACCACCATCGACGAGAACCTGTACGAGGCCGCCCGGATCGACGGCGCCGGGCGGCTGCGCCAGACCTGGCACGTGACGTTGCCCGGCATCCGTCCGACGATGGTGACCCTGCTGATCCTCAACATCGGCAGCTTCCTGGCGGTCGGGTTCGAGAAGGTCCTGCTGCTCTACAACCCGTTGACGTACCCGACCGCCGACGTGGTCTCGACGTACCTGTTCCGGATGGGCTTCCAGTCGAGCAACTTCAGCTACGCGGCCGCCATCGGCCTCTTCGAGGCGGTGATCGGGCTGATCCTCGTCCTGTCGGCGAACGTCATCTCCCGTCGCACGGTGGGGACGAGCCTGTGGTGACCCTCGGCACGAAGGCCGACGCCCCGAAGACGCGCGGACCGGACGACAGCCGGGGTTACCGGATCTTCCGGGTCGTCAACACGGTCGTCCTGCTCGGCGTGGTGGTCGTGACGCTGTACCCGTTCCTCAACATCCTGGCCCGGTCGCTCAGCGAAGAGGCGTACATCATCGCCGGCGAGGTGACGATCGTTCCGCGCGGGTTCGACGTGACCGCGTACAAGCTGTTGATGTCGGACGCGATGTTCTGGACGAACTACCGCAACACCGTGGTGTACACGGTGGTCGCCACGCTCATCTCCATCGTGCTGACCACCTGTTACGCGTACGTGCTGTCGAAGCCGCAGCTCAAGGGGCGACCCTTCCTCATCGGTGTCGCGCTGTTCACCATGTTCTTCTCCGGTGGCCTGATCCCCAACTACGTGCTGGTGACCAGCCTGGGAATGAAGAACACCATCTGGGCCGTGGTGATCCCCAACGCCATCAGCGTGTTCAACCTGCTGGTGATGAAGGCGTTCTTCGAGAGTCTGCCGAGCGACCTGGAGGAGGCCGCGGCGGTCGACGGGCTGAACACGTACGGCATCCTGCTGCGGATCGTGCTCCCGCTGTCGAAGGCGATCGTCGCCACGATGGTGCTCTTCTACGCGGTCTCCTTCTGGAACTCGTGGTTCGCCGCGTTCCTCTACATGGACCGGCAGGACCTGCTGCCGGTAACCGTGTACCTGCGCAACCTCATCGCGGGCGCCACGAGCGCCGAGTCGTCCGCCGCCGACGCCGACAAGGTCCAGGCGGCGGCCACTCTCCAGGCCGTGACGATCGTGCTCACCACCCTGCCCATCCTGGCGGTCTACCCCTTCGTCCAGCGGTACTTCGTCCGTGGCGTGATGCTCGGAGCGGTCAAGGGATGACGGTGAGCACCGCACTGCTGCACCTCAAAACCCCACCACCGAAAGGACGAGCCATGCTCCACAAGACGTGGCGCCGCGTGGCGGCAGCCACCGCGGGTCTGCTCGCGCTCTCCCTTGCCACCGCCTGTTCCGAGGACCCCGGCGAATCGAAGGACCTGTCCGGGAACCGGGTCGGCGCGATGGCCACCTACGGCGTCGGTGACCAGTTCAAGGCCACCGAGGCACTGTCGTTCTCCACCCTCTACAACAACCACACGTTCTACCCGCTCAAGGAGGACTGGCTGTTCTGGTCGGAACTCACCAAGCGGACCAACGTCAAGATCGAACCGGTGGCCGTGCCGCTCAGTGACTACGAGCAGAAGCGCAGCCTGCTGATCGGTGCCGGGGACGCTCCACTGATCATCCCGAAGACGTACCACCCGCAGGAGGACGCGTTCGTGTCCTCCGGGGCGATCCTTCCGGTGAGCGACTACCTGGACCTGATGCCCAACCTCAAGGAGAAGATCACCAAGTGGAACCTCAAGCCGGAGATCGACAACCTGCGGCAGGCCGACGGTAAGTTCTACCTGCTGCCGGGCCTGCACGAGAAGCCCACGCAGGACTACACGGTGCTGGTGCGCACCGACATCATGCAGGAACTCAACCTGCCGACCCCGAAGACCTGGGACGAGCTGTACACGGTGCTCAAGGCGATGAAGGCGAAGTACCCGAACGTCTACCCGTACTCCGACCTCTTCAGCAAGCCCAACCCGACGGGCGCCCTGCTGGGGATCCTCGGCTCGTCGCACGGCACCTACGCGGGCTGGGACTTCCAGCACGCCACCTGGGACCCGACGGCGAAGAAGTTCACCTACACCGGCTCGTCCGAGCAGTACAAGCAGGTGGTCACGTACCTGCACAAGCTCGTCTCGGAAGGGTTGCTCGACCCGGAGAGCTTCACCCAGACCGACGACCAGGCCCGGCAGAAGCTCGCCAACGGCAAGTCCTTCGTGGTCACCGGCAACGCGCAGACGCTCGTCAACAACCACCGCCCCGACCTGGCGAAGACCCTGCCGAACGCGAAGATGGCCAAGATCCCGCTGCCGATCGGCCCGGCTGGCGAGGTCAATCCGTTCCCCCGGCTGGAGAACGGCATCATGATCTCCTCGAAGGCCCGGGAGAGCAAGAACTTCGTGGCCATGATGCAGTTCATCGACTGGCTGTGGTATTCGGATGCCGGCCTGGAGTTCGCCCGCTGGGGCGTCGAGGGCACCACCTTCACCAAGGACGCCTCCGGCAAGCGCACGCTCGACGCCGGCATCGACTTCCTCGGCCTGCACCCGACGGCGACCAAGCACCTGCAGAAGGACTTCGGCTTCCACAACGGCGTCTTCGCCTACGGCGGCACCCCCGACCTGGTCCGTGGGTTCTTCTCGCCGGAGGAACTGGAGTTCCAGAAGGTGATGGACGCCCGCAAGCCGCGGGAGGTGCCCCCGCCGCGCCCGTTCACCGACGAGGAGCGCGAGCAGGTGTCGCTCTGGGAGACCCCGCTGAAGGACTTCGTCACCCAGAACACGCTGAAGTTCGCCCTCGGCCAGCGTCCGCTCAGCGAGTGGGACGCGTACGTGGCCGAGCTGAAGGCCAAGAACTCGGACCAGTACATCGACCTGGTCAACAAGGCGTACGAGCGGTTCCAGAAGAACAACGGCTGACCAGCGGCGTCCGGTCGGGCGGTAGTCGCCGCCCGACCGGCCCGCCAAGGGGACCAGAGGGAGCGACCGTGAGTGGCGTGAGCCAGACCTGGCGACAGTTCGGCGACGGCCCACTGTCGCGGATCACCTCGCGCGTCTACATCCTGCTCGTCCTCGAGCTGCTCCTGCTGCTCACCACGGTGCCCGCCCTGCTGCCACTGCTGGTGCTCGGCCGCGATGCCAGCAACCTGCCGCTCGTCGCGCTCTTCCTGGTACCGCTCGGCCCGGCGATCTCCGCGGCCCTGTACGCCCTGCGTCACCAGCGAACCGACCTGACCGACCTGCACCCGGCAGCACTGTTCTGGCGCGGCTACCGGGCAAACGCGTTCGCGGTGCTACGCATCTGGGTGCCGACGCTGCTGTGGCTGACAGTGCTCACCGTGAACCTCGCCTACCGGGGCGCGGCCGGCCTGTCGAGCCTGTGGGCGGTGCCACTGGTGCTGATCGCCGTGGTCGTGACACTCGGCGCGGCGAACGCCCTCGTGATCACCTCGCTGTTCGACTTCCGTACCCGGGACGTGCTCCGGCTGGCCGTGCACTTCCTCGTGCGTACCCCCGGTGTTCCGGTCGGCAACGCCCTGCTGCTGGCCGCGGCGGCCGGGATCACCGCGGTCTCCTCCGAGGCGGCGCTGATGCTGCTCGCGTCGGTCGCGGTGCTGGCGTACCTGCGAGTCAGCGACCCGATGATCCACCTGATCCGGAAGGAGTTCACCTCATGAGCCTGCCCGTCAGCGCCAAGGTGCCCTTCGGGGGCGACTACAACCCGGAACAGTGGCCCGAGGACGTGTGGAAGCAGGACTACCGGCTCTTCGACTCCGCCCGCATCGACCTGGTCACCCTCGGCGTGTTCGACTGGGCGCTCACCCAGCCCGCCGAGGACACCTACGACTTCGCCCTGCTGGACCGGATCGTGGAGCGGGCCAGTGCCGAGGGACGCGGGATCTGCCTGGCCACCGGCACCGGCGCGCATCCGCCGTGGTTGGCGAAGGCGTACCCGGAGGTGACCCGGACCGACTTCGAGGGCCGCAAGCACCGGTTCGGTCAGCGGCACAACTCCTGCCCCAACTCGCCGGTCTTCCGCCGGCTCTCGACGGAGCTGGCCCGCCGGGTCGCCCGTCGCTACGCCGACACCCCGGCCGTGCTCGCGTGGCACGTCGGCAACGAGTACGGCGGCGCCTGCTACTGCGCGCTGTGCGCGGCCGGCTTCCGGGACTGGCTGCGCAACCGCTACGGCAGCCTCGACGAGCTGAACGAGGCCTGGTACACCACCTTCTGGGCGCACACCTTCACCGACTGGGACGAGATCGAGGCGCCGTCGGCGCTGACCGAGCACTGGCGCGGGCCGGACCACACGGCGTTCCCGGGCATCACCCTCGACTACCTGCGGTTCACCTCGGACGCGATGCTCAGCAACTTCCGCGACGAGAAGGCCGCCATCCGGGAGTCCAGCCCGACGCTGCCGGTGACCACGAACTTCATGGGCATGTACCGGCCGATCGACTACCACCGCTGGGCCCCCCACCTGGACTTCGTCTCCTGGGACAACTACCCGCCCGACGACGGGTCGGCGGCCCGGATGGCACTGACCCACGACCTGATGCGCGGGCTCAAGGACGGCCAGCCGTTCTGGCTGATGGAACAGACCCCGAGCTTCACCGCGTGCCGCGACGTCAACCCGTTGAAACGCCCGGGTCTGATGCGGCTGTGGAGTTGGCAGGCCGTGGCACACGGCGCCGACGCGGTGCTCTTCTTCCAGCTGCGCGCCTCCCGGGGGGCGAGCGAGAAGTACCACGGAGCGGTCATCGGCCACGCCGGTCGCTCCGACACCCGGGTCTTCCGGGAGGTCGCCGAGCTGGGTGCCGAACTGGACCGGCTCGGCCCGGCGACGCTCGGCGCGCGGACCCCGGCCCGGGTGGCGCTGCTGTTCGACTGGGACAGCTGGTGGGCGTTGGAACTCTCCGACGGCCCGTCCCGGCTGGTCCGCTACCAGCAGGTCGTGCTCGCGTACCACCGGGCGCTCTGGGACGCCGGGGTGGACCTGGACGTGGTCGCGGTGACCGCCGACCTGTCCCGCTACGACGTGGTCGTCGCCCCGGCCCTGCACCTGCTCAAGGGCGACCTGCCGCAGCGCCTGGAGGCGGTGGCGGCGCGCGGCGGGTCGGTGTTGACCACCTACCTGTCCGGCCGGGTGGACGAGAACGACCAGGCGTTCCTGATGGACGTGCCGGGCCCGCTCGGGCAGCTCATGGGAGTCCGGGTCGACGAGTGGGACGCGCGCGGCCCGGAGGTGGTCAACCCGGTACGCCTCGACGACGGCGCGGATCCTGTCGACGTCGACGCGAGCCTGCTGTTCGAGTTGGTGATTCCGCAGGGCGCGCAGGTGGTCGGCACCTACCAGGCCGACTTCTACGCGGGCACCCCGGCGGTGACCCGCAACTCCTTCGGCGCCGGCCACGGCTGGTACGTGGCCGCCGGGTTGGACCAGACCGGGGTGTCCTGGGTGGTGCGGCAGGTGCTCGCCCGACACGACCTGCTCGGGCCCTACCCGGACGTCCCGGACCTGGAATCCGCCGTGCGGGTCGCGGCCGACGGGTCCCGGCTGCTGTTTCTGCTCAACCACAGTGCCGAGCCGGTCGAGGTGACCGCCCGGGCCAGCGGCGTCGATCTGCTCACCGGCGACCGTACGGTGGCCGGCGCGGTGCTGCGGCTGCCGGCGTACGGGGTCGTCGTGCTGGAGGAGGTCCGGTGAACGCCGAAGAGTCGGTCGAGTTGGAGCAGCTGATGTTCGTCGAGGAGCCGATGGATGGTGACCAGCCGCGCGTCCATCCGGCCTGGCTGCCCCCGGAGGCGTTCCGGTCGCTCGGCGCGCGGCGCATCCTCCTGCACGGCGAGGGATTGCTCGTCGACACCGTCCTCGACGAGGTGTCTCGTGCCTGCGCCCGGTACGGCGGTCGGGTGTGGCATTCCCCCTCCTGGGACGTCGACGTCGATCTGGTGTTCGCCCTGCGCGACGCCGGTGAGCTGCCCAACCCGGCGGTGGAGGCGGCGCGTGCGGCCGGCGAGGCGGCGCTCGCCGAACTGGGCGACGGTGGGACGCTCGGCGACGAGGGGTTCGTGTTGGCGCGGGCCGGCGAGGTGACTGCGGTGCTCGCCGACGCGCCCGCCGGCCTGCTGTACGGGCTCTTCCACGTGGTCCGACTCTGCGCGGCGGCCTTCGACCCGGCCCGCCCTCCGGAGCGGCACCGGCCGGCCCTGCGCCGACGGATGCTGAACCACTGGGACAACGTGGCCGTGCACCCGGTGATGGGCCAGGTCGAACGGGGGTACGCGGGCGGCTCGATCTTCTGGCAGGACGGCCGCCCGCGCGGCGACCTGGCCCGGGTGCGGGAGTACGGGCGGCTGCTGGCGTCCTGCGGGGTCAACGCGATCTCGGTGAACAACGTCAACGTGGCCCGCGCGGAGGCGTTGCTGCTCACCGAACGGCTCGGCGACGTGGCCGAGATCGCGGACGTGCTGCGCCCGTACGGCATCCGGGTGCACCTGTCGGTCAGCTTCGCCGCGCCGGTCGTCCTCGGTGGCCTGCCGACCGCCGACCCCCTGGACGAGTCCGTGCGGATCTGGTGGGCCGGCACCACCCGGCGGGTGTACGACCGGATCCCGGACTTCGGCGGTTACCTGGTGAAGGCCGACTCGGAGGGGCAACCCGGCCCGTTCACCTACGGCCGTGACCACGCCGACGGCGCGAACCTGCTGGCCGAGGCGCTCGCCCCGCACGGGGGAGTGGTGCACTGGCGGGCGTTCGTCTACAACCACCACCAGGACTGGCGGGACCGGTCCACCGACCGGGCGCGGGCCGCGTACGACCACTTCGCCCCGCTCGACGGGCGGTTCCGCACCAACGTGGTCGTCCAGGTGAAGTACGGGCCGGTGGACTTCCAGACGCGGGAGCCGGTCTCGCCGGTGCTCGCCGCGATGCCGGCCACCCGGATGGCGGTGGAGTTGCAGGTCACCCAGGAGTACACCGGACAGCAGCGGCACGTCTGCCACCTCGGCCCGTGGTGGAGCGAGGTGCTGCGCTTCGCCCCCTGGGGGCCGGGCGGACGGACGATCGGGGACGTGGTCACGGGAGAGGCGGCGGCGGGTGGCGGGATGGTCGCCGTCGCCAACGTCGGCGACGACGTCTTCTGGACCGGGCACCCGTTGGCGCAGGCCAACCTGTACACGTTCGGCCGGCTGGCCTGGGACCCTCGGCGGGATCCGACGGCGATCCTCGACGAGTGGATCACACTGACCTTCCCGCCGTCGGCGACCGCCGACGCGGAGTTGGTACGGCGGACGCTGCACGAGATCATGGACGACTCGTGGCGCACCTACGAGCGCTACACCGCCCCGCTGGGCGTCGGCTTCATGGTCAACCCCGGCGACCACTACGGCCCCGGCGTCGACGGGTACGAGTACACCCGGTGGGGCACCTACCACTTCGCCGACCGGGACGGTGTCGGCGTGGATCGCAGCCGCGCGTCCGGCACCGGCTTCACCGGGCAGTACCCGCCGTACTGGTCCGAGGTGTACGAGTCACCCGAGAGCTGCCCCGACGAGCTGTTGCTCTTCTTCCACCATGTGCCGTACGGGCACGTGCTGCACAGCGGCTCGACAGTCATTCAGCACATCTACGACACCCACTTCGCGGGGGTCGAGGAGGTGGTGGGGATGCGACGGAGGTGGCAGACGTTGACCGGCATGATCGACCCGAGCGTGTACGAGCGGGTCGCCGAACGGCTCGAGGAGCAGGTGCGCTGCGCCACCGAGTGGCGCGACCAGATCAACACCTACTTCTTCCGCAAGTCCGGGGTGCCGGACGAGCGAGGGCGCGACATCTACTGACCGGCCCTGCGCAGCGGCCCGACCATGCGGTCGGGCCGCCCTGAGTCGCGTCCGGTGGGGGTCCGGCAGATTCCGAAAACGTCCCGGTAATTTCTCGGGACCAGCAGCCATCGTCGATACCCGCCGACGTCGGTTGCGGCGCTGGTGACTGCGGAAACCGTTGTGGCGAAAGGTTTCCGGAAGCCTTGACAATCGAGTGTGTTCGATTGAAGCTGGCATGGTCACGCGAGCCGCGGTCAAGGTCGGGCGAAGGGCACTCCTCGACTCAAGTCCCCTTCCACGCGCCTTTTTCCGCAAGGGATCGCGACGATGACACTGAAGACCAGAACGCTTGGCGCCGTCATGGCGGCCGTGACGCTTGCCGTCGCCGCGCTGACCTTCGCCAGCCCCGCTTCGGCGGCGACGCTCACCCAGGTGAGCAACTTCGGCACCAACCCCACAAACCTGCAGATGCACCTGTACGTCCCGGACCGGGTGGCGACCCGACCGGCGATCCTCCTGGCCATGCACTACTGCACCGGGACGGGCCCCGCGTTCCACTCGGGCACCCAGTACGCGTCCCTCGCCGACAGGTACGGCTTCATCGTGATCTACCCGTCGGCGACCCGCAGCAGCAAGTGCTGGGACGTCTACTCGCCGCAGGCGTTGCGCCGTGGCGGCGGCAGCGACCCGGTCGGGCTGATGTCCATGGTCGACTACGTGAAGCAGCGGTACGCCGCCGACCCCTCGCGGATCTTCGCCACCGGCACCTCCTCCGGCGCGATGATGACGAACGTGATGCTCGGCGTCTATCCGGACGTCTTCGCGGCGGGCGCCTCGTTCGCCGGAGTGCCGTTCGCCTGTTTCGCCACCGGCGGCACCTCGGAGTGGAACAGCCAGTGCGCGAACGGGCAGCTCATCCGGACCGCGCAGCAGTGGGGTGACCTCGTCCGGGAGGCGTACCCCGGCTACACCGGTCCGCGGCCCCGGATGCAGATCTGGCACGGCACCAACGACGACACGCTGCGTTACCCGAACTTCGGTGAGCAGGTCAAGCAGTGGACGAACGTGCACGGGCTGAGCCAGACGCCGACGTTCACCGACTCCCCACGCTCCGGCTACACCCGCACCCGCTACGGCAGCAGCGGCCCGATGGCGCCGGTCGAGGCGATCAGCATGCAGGGTGTCACGCACAACGTGCCTGTCGACGCGGCGCAGGTGATCCGTTTCTTCGGGCTCGACGGCACCGCGCCGCCGACCACCACACCGCCGACCACCACACCGCCGACCACCCCACCGCCGACCACCCCACCGCCGACGACCCCGCCGCCGAGCGAGGGTGCCTGCCGGGTCGGTTACACGGTCAACGCCTGGAACAGCGGCTTCACCGCGAGCGTCGCCATCACCAACACCGGTGCCACCGCCGTGAACGGCTGGGAGTTGACCTTCACGCTGCCCGGCGGGCAGCGCATCACCAGCGGTTGGAACGCCCAGTACGCCCCCGTCAGCGGTGCGGTGACCGCCCGCAACGTCTCCTACAACAGCACCATCGCCCCGAACGCGTCGGTCGAGATCGGCTTCCAGGCCACGCACGAGGGCGGCACTGGCAAACCCTCGTCGTTCGCCCTCAACGGTGCCGCCTGTTCGGTGTCCTGATTTCCGCTCCCACCCCACCACCTGAGAAGGAGTCGCACGATGAGAAGAGCGAGATGGAAGGCGGCGTCAAGAGCCGCGATCGCGCTTACCGGCGCGGGTGCCCTCGTCGCCGGTATGGCGATGTTCCTGACGGCACCGCCGGCCGCCGCCGGGACGACCCTTGGCGCGTCCGCCGCCGAGAAGGGTCGGTACTTCGGCACGGCGGTCGCCGGATTCAAGCTCTCCGACAGCGCGTACACCACGATCTTGAACCGTGAGTTCAACATGGTGACCGCTGAGAACGAGATGAAGATGAACGCCACCGAGCCGCAGCAGAACCAGTTCAGCTACGGGGCGGCGGACCAGATCGTCAACCACGCCCGCAGCCGCGGGATGAGCGTGCGGGGTCACACCCTGGCGTGGCACTCGCAGCAGCCCGACTGGATGGAGCGCATGAGCGGCAGCGCGCTGCGGCAGGCGATGCTCAACCACGTCACAAAGGTGGCCACCTACTACCGTGGCAAGGTCGTGGCGTGGGACGTGGTGAACGAGGCGTTCGCCGACGGCAGCTCCGGCGGTCGCCGCGACTCCAACCTCCAGCGCACCGGCAACGACTGGATCGAGGCGGCGTTCCGGGCCGCGCGGGCCGCCGACCCGGGCGCGAAGCTCTGCTACAACGACTACAACACCGACAACTGGACCCACGCGAAGACGCAGGGCGTCTACAACATGGTCCGGGACTTCAAGGCCCGGGGCGTGCCGATCGACTGCGTCGGTTTCCAGTCGCACTTCAACAACGACTCACCGTACGTGAGCAACTACCGCACCACGCTGTCCAGCTTCGCTGCCCTCGGTGTGGACGTGCAGATCACCGAACTGGACATCCAGGGTGCGTCGGCGAACACCTACCGCAGCGTGGTCGAGGACTGTCTGGCTGTGGCCCGCTGCAACGGCATCACGGTGTGGGGCATCCGGGACAGTGACTCGTGGCGCTCCAACCAGACCCCGTTGCTGTTCAACAGCAACGGCTCGAAGAAGCCCGCGTACGACGCGGTCCTCACCGCGTTGAACAACGGCACCACGCCGACCGACCCGCCCACCGACCCGCCCACCGACCCGCCCACCGACCCGCCGACCGACCCGCCCACCACCACGCCGCCGCCGGGCCCGGGTGGCTGCACCGCCACGGTGTCGGTGAACCAGTGGAACGGTGGCTTCGTGGCGAACGTGCGGGTGACCGCAGGCTCGTCGGCGCTCAACGGGTGGACGGTGTCGATCGGGCTGCCGTCCGGCGCCACCGTCACCAACGCCTGGAGCGCCAACCGCAGTGGTAACACCGGCACGACGAACTGGACCAACGTCGCCTACAACGGTCAGGTCAGCGCCGGGCAGTCCACCGAGTTCGGCTTCCAGGCCAACGGCACCGCCGGCAGCCTGAGCCCCACCTGCTCCGCAGGCTGACGCCCACCGGCCCGGTGCGGGGGGCCTGCCCCCCACCCCACCCCCACCCCACCCCCACCCCACCTCTGCCCTCGGTGATCAAGAGGGTTGGGGGTTGGCGGTCGGGGGGTGGGGGGGGCGGGCGGTTGTTGTCC
>NZ_JBEZGM010000025.1:0-102487 GCF_040649995.1 Micromonospora sp. NPDC048835
CGAAGATCACCGATGGTTGACCTGCCCCATCTCCACCACCGCCAGGCCGTCAAGACCCCCTGACCAGCCAACTCAGGATGGAACTACCCCAGGGAGGATGCGCGGACCTTGGACTGGCGCCCCGGCGCCCCGGTTCCGGGACGCGTCAGTCGACGGTCGGCAGCTTCGGGCCGAGGACGTCGTCGGCGTCGACGATCGTGTACGCGTACCCCTGTTCGGCGAGGAAGCGCTGCCGGTGCGCCGCGTACTCGGTGTCGATCGTGTCCCGGGAGACCACCGTGTAGAAGTGCGCCTGCCGGCCGTCGGCCTTCGGCCGCAACACCCGACCGAGCCGCTGGGCCTCTTCCTGGCGCGAGCCGAACGTGCCGGAGACCTGGATCGCCACCGCCGCCTCGGGCAGGTCGATGGAGAAGTTGCCGACCTTCGAGATCACCAGCGTCCGCAGTTCACCGGTGCGGAACGCGTCGAAGAGCCGCTCCCGCTCCTTGTTCGTGGTCGAGCCCTGGATGATCGGGGCGTCCAGGTATTCGCCGAGCTGGTGCAGCTGATCGATGTACGCGCCGATCACCAGCACCTGGTCGTCCGGGTGCCGGTCGACCAGCGCCTTGACCACCGGCAGTTTGGTGCGGGCGGTCGCCGCCATCCGGTAGCGCTCCTCCGCCTCCGCGGTCGCGTACGACATCCGCTCCGCGTCGGTCAGGGTCACCCGGACCTCGGTGCACTCGGCCGGGGCGATCCAGCCCTGCGACTCGATGTCCTTCCACGGCGCGTCGTACCGCTTCGGCCCGATGAGGCTGAACACGTCACCCTCGCGGCCGTCCTCGCGTACCAGAGTCGCGGTGAGGCCCAGCCGGCGGCGGGCCTGGAGGTCCGCGGTGAACCGGAAGATCGGCGCGGGCAGCAGGTGCACCTCGTCGTAGACGACCAGGCCCCAGTCGCGGGCCCCGAACAGGTCCAGGTGGGTGAACGCGCCGCCGCGCCGCGAGGTGAGCACCTGGTACGTGGCGATGGTGACCGGGCGGATCTCCTTGCGCTCGCCGGAGTATTCGCCGATCTCCTCCTCGGTCAGCGAGGTACGGGCGATCAGCTCCCGCTTCCACTGCCGACCGGCGACCGTGTTGGTGACCAGGATCAGCGTGGTCGCCTTCGCCTCGGCCATCGCCGCCGCGCCGACCAGGGTCTTGCCGGCACCGCAGGGCAGCACCACCACACCCGACCCGCCGGCCCAGAACGCCTCGACGGCCTCCCGCTGGTACGACCGCAGCGTCCACGGCTTGCGCCCGTCCTTGCCGGCCTCGGCCAGCTCGATCGGGTGCGCCTCACCGTCGACGTAACCGGCCAGGTCCTCTGCCGGCCAGCCCAGCTTGAGCAGCGCCTGCTTCAGGCGGCCGCGCTCGGACGGGTGCACCCGGATGGTGTCGTCGTCGATCTTGTCGCCGAGCATGCCGGCGAGCTTCTTGCTCTTGGCCACCTCGATCAGCACCAGCCGGTCGAGCGCCCGCAGCACCAGCCCGTGCGCCGGGTCGTTGGCGAGCTGGAGCCGGCCGTACCGGTCCATCGTCTCGGCCACGTCGACCAGCAACGCGTGCGGCACCGGATAGCGGGAGTACTTCAGCAGCGAGTCGACCACACCCTCGGCGTCGTGCCCCGCCGCCCGGGCGTTCCACAGACCCAGCGGGGTCAGCCGGTACGTGTGCACGTGCTCCGGCGAGCGCTCCAACTCCGCGAACGGCGCGATCGCCATTCGGCAGGCCTGCGCGTCGGGGTGGTCGATCTCCAGCAGCAGGGTCTTGTCCGACTGCACGATCAGTGGTCCACCGCTCACGCCAGCGTCCTCTCCTCGGTTGGCCGACCGGCCGGGACGGGTCGCACACCCGCCGCTGGCCGACCATCCAGTGTTGCACGATGCGGGACGGCCGAAGAAAGATGCGCACCCGGCGCAACCGTGACGGCACTCACGAACGTCTAAGAAGGGGACGATTGTCAGGGGAGGTTCCATGAAGCATGTCCGGATCGCCTCCCGGCTGGTCGCCCTCGTGGTGGTCGTGCTGGTCGGCGCGAGTGCGTGTGCGTTCGATCCGCAGTCCGGCGGGAGTGGTGGCGGGGGAGCCGCCCCAGCCGGTGCCGCGGAACAGGCAACGGGGGCGAGCGACACGCTCGGGCCCGACCAGCACGGCCGGTCCAGGCCGGCCACGCCCACCTCGAAACCCTCCCCGAAACCCACACCGAAGCCGACCCGCACGGCGGCACCCACCACGACCCCCAGCCCCGCTCGGCCGACGGTCGCCGGCTGCCCCCAGGGGCAGCACCAGCGCGCGGTGGAGACGTACCTGGCCCGGTTGGGCGGGTTCGGGGCGCTGACCGTGGACGGGCGGCAGTCCGCCGCCGACTGCGCCGCGATCAAGAAGTTCCAGAAGAGGTACGGCATTCGCCCCGTCGAGGGTCGCGCCGGACCCACCACCCTCGACGTGGCCCAGCGCCTCGCCACCACCGACCCGGCCCGCTGCAAGGCCGGCACCGGCACCACGTTCTGCGTGGACCTGACCCGGCAGACCGTGTGGGCGCTCCGCAACGGCAAGGTGATCATGGGGCCGACGGTGACCCGCACCGGGATGTCCGGCTACCGCACCCCGGCCGGCACGTACACCGTCAACTACCGCAACCCCAAGGAGTGGTCCGACCCGTACGAGGTGTGGCTGCCGTACTGGCAGCACTTCACCCAGGGGATGGGCTTCCACGAGACCACCACCTACCTGCACGACAAGTCGATCGGCTCGCACGGCTGCGTCAACCTCCTGCACGCCGACGCCGTCCGCATGTGGGAGCTGGGCAAGGTCGGCACCCGGGTGGTTCTGATCGGCAGGCGTCCCGGCACCTGAGCGACACGGAGCGAATCGAGGGGATAACCCCCTGTCCGACCGGACCAACGAGTGTCACCCTGGGAGTCCAGGGCCGGACCGGGCGGGGAGGCTGGGCATGACGGTCGACCGTGACGTGATCGCGGAGCACGAGCAGGCACCACCCCACGAGGTGTCCCGAGCGACGGTCATCGCGTACGCCGTCGCGGCGACGCTCCTCCTCGGGTGGTTCCTCTTCGGCTGGCTGGTGCTCCAGCAGGGCTTCGTCGACTCGGTCGGCGAGTCCGCCGGCGCCGGCTTCGCGCTGCTACTGATCATCTCGGTGGTCGGCACCGTCCGCCGCAGCCGCCGCTGACCGACAGCGCCCGCCCGGTGGCGCTGCCGGTCAGTCCGCCACCACCGCCGCGGTGATCCGGTGCAGAGCGAACGTGTGCAGCATTTCGGTCCGCTCATCCTCGGCCCGCAGGTAACCGGCACCGATCGAGACCGGTTTGAGCAGGCGCGACGCGGTCGCCCCGTGCGCGTCGACGTAACCGACCCAGACCAGCGCCTTGTCCCGGACCGCCTGCTGGAGCACCGCCAGGGCCTCGCTGTGGGTGTGCGCCGGCACCGGGCCGCCGCCCAGCCCCGGCGCGCCGCCGCGCACCACCGCCGGTGCCCGCCGGGCGGCCCGCGCCGCCGCGTCACCCCGACGGATGTGCTCCACCACGCCGAGCAGCCGGGGCATCGGCAGCTTGGGAGCGGTCAGCGGATCGATCGTCCGGGTGGTCACCGACACCCGGGCCGGCGCCCGCCGGATTCGCGGCCGGGTCAGCACGGTGCTGCCGGTGCCGTCCTCCTGCACCGGGGCGTACCCCGCGTCGCGGAGCGCGCCCAGCAGCCGACCAACCTGGTACTGCGTGCAGAGCACCGTCGGGGCGAGCCGCCGCAGCGCCAACGACTCCAACCGCCGGTCGGCCAACACCTCGCTGACCAGGGCCTCGTCGTCACTGCGCAGGTACGCCCCGGCCAGGCCGACCCGCAGCCCGCCGTGCTTACGGGCCACGTCGTCGATCAGGTACGTCAGCCCCTGCGGCACCGGGGTACGGGACCGGCGCCGGAACACGTCGTGCAGGTCGTCGGCCACGTAACCGGAGTCAAGTGCGCGCCGAACACTCGCCGTGGTGACCCGGTGCACGCTGGCCGCACCGGCCGACTCCAGTTCGGTCATCGCCTCCAACTCGGCGGCGAGTGCCGGCTCGGGCGGGCCGGGCACCACAACGGTCAGGTCGGCCTGCACCAGGAAGTGGTCGACAGGTGCGGGCAGCAGGGCGTCAAGCGCCCGCGCGGCACCGGACGGGTCGCCGCTCTCGACGTCCGCGTGCACGCCAAGCGGGTCGTCGCCCCGCTCGTCGGCCCCCGTCACGTCACCGAGCAGCAGCCGACCGTACGACGTGAGCGCCCCCAGCCCCGTCACGCCCAGCTGAGCGGCCTCGGCCAGCACCTCGCGGTGGGCGGCGTCCCGGCCCCGGCTGCGGCGTGGGGCCCGCCAGTCGAGCAGGTCCTGCACCTCCTCCGGCGTCGGCGCGGTCGCCGGCTCCAGGTCGGCGAGTACGCCGAGCACCGCCCGCCGGGTGGCCGGCGCTCCGGCTCGTTCGGCCTCGGCGGAGAGCGCGGTGATCGGCCGGTCCCGGTCGTCTCGGCGGCCGACCAGGCCCACCTGCCGGGTCATGCCCAGCCACGCTCGGGCGAGCTGCTCCCACCGTTGAGCCACCGAGACGGCCCGCCACACCTCGTACCCGCCGGTCGGCAGCACCTGCTGATCCACCCCGTACCGCCCGGTGGCCGCACCTGGGGTCTCCAGCTCGCCGAGCAGCCCGGCCGCGTACGCCACCTCCAGCAGCAGCGCCGTGGTCGGTTCGTCGAGCCCGGCGGTACGCGCCAACCGGCGCAGGTCCCGCACCCCGATGCCGCCCGACCGCAGCACCGGCGCGGGCTCGTCGGCGAGCTGCTCCAGCAGCCCCTCGGTGTTCCGAACCACTTCCATGGTCTGCCCGGCCCCGGCCGAGTCGACCGCCTTGGGCTCGCGCGGCGCGGCGGCCACCGGCGGTGGGCTGGTGCGCAGGGGCCCGAGCGGGCCGCTGTCGCGGCGCAGCAGCAGGCCGACCTCGCGGGGCAGCTCCACAGTTCCGCTGGCGGTGGCCGAGCCGGTCGTCACGGGCACCAGCAGCCGGTTGTCGACGAGCCACCGCACCGGGGAGCCGGTCGGCGCGCCACCGTTCGTCGGGTCGGAGAGGACCGGGTCCGCGGCGCCGAGCGGCGGCGCCTGCAACGCCCCCGGAGGCACGCTGCCGACCGGCGGGCCGGCCGCCAGCCGGTCCAGGATCGCCCGGGCCGAGGGCGGCGCGGCGAGCACCGTCCGCCGGAGCTTCGCCGGGTCCGCGCAGAGCGCGGCCGTGCGCGGGTCCAGCTCCTCGGCCGGCCGGCCGAGCCCAGCGGGGTAGGGGGCGACCTCGTCGACGGCGGGCACCACCTGGAGCGCGTGCTCCGGGCCGTACAGCAGGAAGAGCGCACGGAGCCGGCCCACGGCGGCCCGGACGGCCGTCGGAGCCGGCGGTTGTGGCCCCGCGGTCGCCATCGCGAGCACGGTGTCGGTGGCAGTGGTGGTGTCGTCCGGGTTCCGGGTGAGGCGGGCGGCGTCGAGGATCTGGAGGGTGAACTGGTCCAGACCGTCCAGGGCGCGGGCCACGGAGACCCGGGACTGGGCCCGGATGGCCAGGGCGGAGACGTCTGCCGGCACGGGCACGACGAGGTCCGGCCGCAGCTGGAGGAGCGCGGCTAGTGACTCGTCGGGCAGCGACCGTAGGTGGTCGGCGAGTGAGGTGGTCATCGTCTTTCCACGCTAGCCCGGCACTGGCCTTCCGCGCCCCTCGGACGTCCGGCCGACCGGGCGTGGCCGGTACGTTTCTCGACATGCCCGCACTGACCGTCGGATTCGATCTCGACATGACCCTGGTGGACTCCCGCCCCGGCATCGCCGCGGCGTACCGCGCGCTGACCGCGAAGACCGGCGTACCTGTCGACGCCGAGCTGGCGGTGTCCCGGCTCGGGCCGCCGCTGCGTACCGAGATCGCGCACTGGTTCCCGCCGGAGCAGGTCGAGTCGGCCGTGCTGGTGTACCGCGAGCTGTACCCGGCGTACGCGATCACCCCGACGCTCCTGCTGCCCGGCGCGCGGGAGTCCATCGACGCGATCCGTGCGCGGGGTGGGCGTGTGCTTGTCGTCACGTCCAAGATCGGCCGGCTGGCCCGGTTGCACCTGGACCACCTCGGTCTCGAGGTCGACGAGTTGGCCGGCGACCTGTTCGCCGAGCAGAAGGCGACCGCCCTGCGGGAGCACGGCGCGACCCACTACGTCGGTGACCATGTGGCGGACATGGTGGCGGCGGCAACGGCCGGGGTGCCCGGTATCGGTGTCGCCACCGGCCCGTGCTCCTCCGTTGAGCTGCGGGACGCCGGGGCGGAAGTGGTGCTGGACGCGCTCACCGAATTCCCAGCGGCGCTCGACGGGATCATCCAGCTAGCCTTGGAGCAGTAGCGGCTCAAGTGAAGCAGGGGTTTTCAGGTGCCTACGGGTCGAGTGAAGTGGTACGACACGGCCAAGGGATACGGCTTCGTCACCAGTGACGAGGGCGGCGACGTGTTCCTGCCCAAGGGCGCGTTGCCGGCGGGCGTCACCGACCTCAAGGGTGGCCAGCGGGTCGACTTCAGCGTGGTGGACAGCCGCCGGGGCGCGCAGGCCATGGGAGTCAAGCTGCTGGACGCGCCGCCGTCGATGGCGGAGCTGCGCCGTCGGCCGGCCGAGGAGCTGCACGGCCTGGTCGAAGACATGATCAAGGTGCTGGAGGCGAAGGTCCAGCCGGACCTGCGTCGGGGCCGGTACCCGGACAAGAAGACCGCGCAGAAGATCGCTCAGCTGGTCCACGCGGTGGCACGCGAGCTGGAGGTCTGAGGCACCAGGCCAGCGGTGGCGGCCCGGTCGAGAAGTGCCGCCACCGCGGCGAACCCTGCCTCGCCCAGGTCCGCGGTGAACTCGTTGACGTAGAGGCCGATGTGCCGGTCGACGACGTCGAGTTCCATCTCCTGGGCGTGCGCCAGCACGTACTCGCGGCTGGCCGTCGGGTCCGCCCAGGCCTGCCGGACCGATTCGCGGACCCAGCCGGCTGCGGCCTCCGGGTCGACCGCGCCACGCTTGGCCAGGATCGCGCCGAGGGGAATGGGCAGGCCGGTGTCGGCCTCCCACCATTCGCCGAGGTCGACCAGGGCGCTCAGGCCGTGCCGGTGGTAGGTGAAGCGGGCCTCGTGAATGACCAGCCCGGCGTCGTAGCGCCCCGCCGCCACGCCCGGCATGATCTCGTGGAACGGGACCACCTCGATCCGTGCCGGCGGTCGCCCGGCCGACCAGAGCCGGAACAGCAGGTACGCGGTGGTCCGGTCACCCGGCACCGCCACCGTCGCGCCGGTCAGGTCGGTGCGGTCCGGGCCGCCGTCACGGTCGCCCCGGGTGAGCACCAGCGGGCCGCAGCCGCGTCCGAGCGCGCCGCCGCAGGGCAGCAGGTGGTAGTCGTCCAGCAGCCAGGGCAGCGCCGCGAAACTCACCTTCACCAGGTCGAACGCGCCCCGCTCGGCCGCCGTGTTGGTGACGTCCACGTCGGCGTACGTCACCTCGACCGGCGGCGCGCCGGGCACCCGCCCGTGCACCAGCGCATGGAAGACGAACGTGTCGTTGGGGCAGGGCGAGATCGCCAGAGAGAGCGCCACACCCTCACGCTAGCCCCGCCACCACCGCGCCGCCCGCGCCCACCCCGCCCGGTGTGATCCGCGACGAAGATCCGCGAGGCTGTCTCGCGAGGCTGAGCCGCCACGTGGTGCGCGACGAAGGTCCGCGAGGTGGGTGCGCGACGAAGGTCCGCGACAGGTCGCCGCCGGCACCGAACGGCGTCGCCCTGCACCTCGACGGTCACCTGGCTGGCTGCAGCCGACCTCCTGGGCAGCGGTTGATGCGATCCGCCCGGGGTGCGGGGTCTGGCACCTGTGTTGGCCTCCCTTTGGAGCTGATGCCGCAAACGAATCACGGTGAGCAATGAGCCTTGGCAGTGCGGGGTCTGGTGCGGCCAATTCGGCCGAAGGGTTGTGGCGCAGGTCGTCGTGGTGATGTCGCAGACGATTCAGCTCCAAAGGGCGTCTGCGGCCTTAGGTCGTCCACCGACCCGGGAGGTTGTCCACAGCTTTATCCACAGCTCCGACGAGGGTGTTGATAGTGCGCTGACCAGCGGGGAGCATCGGCCTGTGACCGAGGCGACTGAGCACACCGACGAGAGCAGCGGGGTCGATCTCGGTTCGGCGCTCCGCGCCCTACGTCGGCGGGCCGATCTGAGTCAGCGGCAGTTGGCCGAGCGATCCGGGGTGCCGCAGCCGACACTGGCCCGGATCGAGTCGGGGCGGGCGGGCAATCCTCGTCTCCGGACGGTGGAACGCCTCGTCCGGGCGGCGGGTGGGCAGTTGACCATCGGCATCCCGGCACCGACCTCCGGCACCGCCACACTCACACTCACACCTGTCCCGCACGACGACATGCGGGACCAGGGGGGCCGTCGATACCCGGCTCACCTGGACGTGTGGCCGGTCCACGAGCCTCGGGACTGGCCCGGCGCCTGGTGGGCGGAGTGGTACCGGTTGCCGCCCGAGCGGTATCCACTTCCACTGCCACCGGCCGCCTACGAGCTGAACCGGCGCTATCGCGACAACCGGCGGTGGGCTGCCGAGGCGCAGAGGACAGCACAGGTGCGCCGGGTGATCGGCAGTGACCTGCCGGCCACCTGCTGGCGGTACGTCGCCGAACTTCCCGACGGCGCGTTGGTCGGTGAGCTGCGGGCCCATGAGCGCAGCCCGTTTTTGGAGTTCGGGGAGTGGCATCCGGGCCTGCCGGAGCGGGAGATGGTGCTCGACGGCGTGCTCGTCGATGCCCGCTACCGGCGGTTGGGGCTCGCACGTCGGCTTGTCACCGCACTGCTGACCGACATGCGCGAGGCGGGCATCGTCGACGCGGTCGCCATCGCCGAGGGGTTCGGCACGGAACTGTTGCTGGCGTGCGGCTTCGAGATCGAGGCACGCCGCCCTTTCGCGTTGCGCCTGCAAGAGACCGGCAAGCGCGGCAGCTAGTGCCCGGTCAGCGCAGCGCCGGGGCTGCTGCGGTCAGGGCGGCCAGGGCTTCGTGCAGTCGCCAGGCATCCCGGTCGCGGGGGCCGATCGGGTTGGAGATGGTGCGCAGCTCGGCGAAGGGCACGCCGGCCTGCGCCGCGGCGACCGCCACGCCGTACCCCTCCATGGCCTCGGCGACGGCTTCCGGATGCCTCCGGCGCAGCTCGTCGGTGCTTGCGGTGGTGCCGGTGACGGTGCTGACCGTGAGCACCGGGCCGGCCGCGGCCGTCGGGAGCGCGGCCCGCAACGCCGCCAGCAGACCCGGGTCCGTCGGCACCCGACTGCCGGCACCGAGCAGCGCTGGCGGCATGCCCAACTCGTCCACCGGGATGAACCCGTCTGGGGACTCGGCGCCCAGGTCGGCGGCGATGCTGACGGTGCCGACCACCGTGTCGCCGACCTCGGCGCGGCCGGTGAAGCCGCCGGCCACGCCGGCGCAGACCACCGCACGGTACGGGCGGCCGGCGGCCTCGGCCAGTGCCAGCAGCCGGGCGGTGGCGGCACCGGCGACGGCCGGGCCCACGCCGACCGGCGTGACGGTCACGTCGGGGTCGGTCAGGCCGGCGCGGACCGCGTCCGCCTCGGCGGGGACCGCCGTGACCACCAGCAGGGCGGTCACGAGAGTGAGCCGGGGGATTCGCGGCGGGTCTCGTCGTCGGCCCCGCTGCCCGGGCCGCCGACAGCCGATGACGGGCGGTAGATGTGGTAGCCCGGCGGGGCGAGGCTCGGGTCGTCGTACTGCGGGGAACCGGCCTGGGCCGGGGCCGGCGAGGTGGGCGCCACATCGCCGGGTTCGTCGGCCGGTTCGTCGTCGGTCAGCTCGTCGTCGCCGAGTGGTCGGCCGGCCAGCTTCTCGCCGCGTAGCCGGGCGGCGACCAGCACACCCCGGGTCGCGGCAAGCACGCCGACCCCGGCGGCGACGGCGATGCCCATCCGACCGTCGAACGGCACCAGGCCGAGCCCGCCGCCGGCGACGAAGGCCAGCATCAGCACCGTCTCGGAGTGGGCGAAGGAGCTGGCTCGCAGCCGTTCCGGGATGCGTTCCTGAATGGAGGCGTCCACGGCCAGCTTGGCGATTCCGCTGACCATTGCGGCGACCAGGCACAGCAGGGCGACCATCGCCAGCGAGAACTGGATGACGGCGAGCACCGCCACCCCCGCCACGATGATCATGCTGCTGGACTGGATGGCGGTCGGCCGGTGGATGCGCAGTCGGGTGCCGACGGCGGTGGCCAGGAAGGTGCCGACCGCGAGCGCGCCGCCGACCAACCCCAACGCCCACTCGGCGCCCAGGTCCCGGCCGAACACCACAGTGGTCAGGTCGCCCTTCTTGATCGCGAAGGCGAGGAAGAGCAGCAGGAAGCCGTAGAGCGCACGGGACAAGGCCGCGCTGATCAGGGCGGCGATCACCAGCCGGCCGGACGGTCGGCCCCGGCCCAGCGGTCGATCTCCCCCGCGGCGACCCAGCGCGCGCAGCGGCCGAGGGACGCGCTCCGGTGGCTCCGAGTCGGCCTTCGGCGGCAGTCGCAGAGAGATCACCATGCCGACCAGGAAGATCACCGACGCGACCCGGAGCGGCCACTGCGGCCCGAACCAGAACGCGGCCAGGCCGATCGGCGCCACAAGCGCGCCCGCGACCGTGCCGTAGACGCTGGCCCGGGCACCTACCTGGGACAGGCCGAGGCCCTCCGGCAACAACCGGGGCACCGCCGCGGAGCGGGCCACGCCGTACGCCCGGGAGAGCGCGAGGACCCCGAACGCGGCCGGATAGAGCCCGAAGCCGTGGATGTAGTCGGAGATCAACCAGGCCAGGAAGGCGCGACCGAGCATCGTCGCGGCCAGGGCGTACCGCCGACCGTGCCGGAAGTGGTCCAGCAGCGGGCCCACCACCGGAGCGAGCATCGCGAACGGCACCATGGTCACCAGCAGGTAGAGCGCGACCTTGCTGCGGGCCTCGCCGAGCGGCACGTTGAAGAAGATCGTGCCGGCCAGGCCGATGGCGATGAGCGTGTCTCCCGCGCAGGAGAGGGCGTGCAGATCGAACAGCCGGACCATGCCGACCTCGCCGCCGGCGCCCCGGGCGCGGACCCGACCAGCCCGGCGGGTCACCCAGCGGCCGCTGCCCAGCGAACCACGCAGCAGCAGACGGATGGCGCGAATGCCGGTGCCGACGGTCCGCCCGAGGACGGATCGCCCGGAGCGGGAGTACGACGGCATGTGCACCATCCTCGCCCATCTGGTCCGGGTACGCCGCACCACCGCTGGGAAAGGTTCCCCGGGAGTCCCTGTCACCCCTGCGAGGCGCATGGGGAACAATGGTGAGGTGACCAGGCCCGTCTCCACCCGTGCCGCCCGTCTCGACCAGGTCTGCGCCGCCGCCGTCGAGGTGGCCCGCGCCGGCATCACCGAGGTGGGCGCCGACGACGTCGGCGATCACCTGCAGGTCGTTGCTGAGGGCGACCGACTGGTCACCCACTACTTCGAATGCCGCCTCGCCGGTTACCGCGGCTGGCGCTGGGCGGTCACCGTCACCCGGGTGCCGCGCAGCAAGACGGTGACCATCTGCGAGACAGTGTTGCTGCCCGGGCCGGACGCGCTGCTCGCGCCCGGTTGGCTGCCCTGGCAGGAGCGCCTCAAGCCGGGCGATCTGGGTCCGGGTGACCTGCTTCCGACCTCGCCCGACGACGATCGTCTGGTCCCCGGTTACCTGCTGTCCGACGACCCGGCGGTCGAGGAGACGGCGTGGGAGCTGGGCCTCGGCCGGGCCCGCGTGCTGTCCCGCGAGGGCCGCATCGACACCGCGCAGCGCTGGTACGACGGCGACCACGGCCCCGCCGCGGCCATCTCGACCGCCGCACCGTCCGCCGCCCGTTGCGGCACCTGCGGCTTCTACCTGCCGCTGGCCGGTGCGATGCGGCAGGCATTCGGGGCGTGCGGCAACTTCTACGCCCCGGACGACGGCCGGGTGGTGAGCGCCGACCACGGTTGCGGCGCACACTCCGAGACGTTGATCGAGGCGGCCGAGACCGCTGTCGACGAGCTGCCCACGGTGTACGACGACAGCGCGGTGGAGGCCATGTCGGTCAGTCGGGCCCCGGGCTCCGTGGAGACCACCGAGCCGGCGGAGCCGTACGGGCACTCCTGAGCGTTCGCCCCGGCCCGGTCGGGGTCAGCTCGCGCGGCGGCGGCGGCGTCGTCGGTGGGCGTCGTGCCGCATCATCACGGCGAGGCCCGGGAAACCCCAGAGGAAGCCGGCGAGGCAGGTCCAGAGCCAGTTCTGGTGACCGTGGTCGGTCAACCAACCCCGGAAAAAGATCAGCAGGACCAGCCCGGCGACCGCCCAGGCGGCCAGCCCGGCGAGGGCGAACGGCACCATCGGCGGATCCAGTGGTGCGGGCCGCGGTGGCTGCTCGGTCGGCATCCGGCAAGCGTACGGGATGAGCTTCCCCTGCCCGTCGACGATCTGGGACGATGCGCGCGACAAACCGGAAGATCACCTGCGAGGACGCGATGGCAGTAGCGCCGCCCGAGAACGGCACACCTCCCACCCCCGCTCAACCGCGTAACGGTTTCGACAGGTTCTTCGAGATCTCCGCCCGTGGCTCGACGTTGAGCCGCGAGGTACGCGGTGGCCTGGCGACCTTCTTCACGATGGCGTACATCGTGGTGCTCAACCCGCTGATCCTCGGCGGTGCGGTCGACGGCGACGACAAGAGCCTCCCGATTCCCGCGCTGGCTGCCGCGACCGCGCTCGTCGCCGGTCTGATGACCATCCTGATGGGTGTGGTCGGCCGGTTCCCGCTGGCGCTCGCCGCCGGTCTGGGCGTCAACGCCCTGGTGGCGTACGAGATCGCCCCCGAGATGACCTGGGCCGACGCGATGGGCCTGGTGGTGATCGAGGGTCTGATCATCGCGGTGCTGGTGCTGACCGGTCTGCGGACCGCGGTGTTCCGGTCGGTGCCGACCCAGATGAAGAGTGCGATCGGGGTCGGCATCGGTCTGTTCCTGACCATCATCGGCCTGGTGGACGCCGGCTTCGTGCGGCGTCTTCCGGATGCCGCCAACACCACGGTCCCGGTCGGCCTGGGCGTCGGCGGCAAGCTGGTGAGCTGGCCGCTGCTGGTCTTCGTGGTGGGTCTGCTGATCACCCTGGTGCTTGTGGCGCGCCGGGTGAAGGGCGCGATCCTGATCGGCATCCTCGCCTCGACGGTGCTGGCGGTGATCGTGGAGGCGATCGGCAACATCGGGCCGTCCTTCGTCGACGGCAAGCCCAACCCGAAGGGCTGGGCCCTCAACGTGCCGGAGTTGCCGAAGACCGTCGTCGACCTGCCGGACCTGTCGCTGCTGGGCAAGTTCAACGTCTTCGACTCGTGGGGTCGGGCCGGCTGGGTCGTCGTGTTGATGTTCATCTTCACGCTGTTGATCACCGACTTCTTCGACACCATGGGCACGATGGTCGCCGTCGGCCAGGAGGGTGGCCTGCTCGACGAGCAGGGCACCCCGCCGAGGGCCAAGGAGATCCTGCTCGTCGACTCGATCGCGGCGGCGGCCGGCGGTGCGGCGAGCACCTCGAGCAACACGTCGTACATCGAGAGCGCCGCGGGTGTCGCGGAGGGTGCGCGGACCGGCGTGGCCAACCTGGTCACCGGCGCGCTCTTCCTGCTCGCGATGTTCCTGGCGCCGCTTGTCGTGATCGTGCCGTTCGAGGCGGCGTCGACGGCCCTGGTGGTGGTCGGGTTCCTGATGATGACCGCGGTGCGGACGATCGACTGGTCCGACTACGAGATCGCCATTCCGGCGTTCCTCACCATCGTGCTGATGCCGTTCACCTACTCGATCTCGAACGGTATCGGCGCTGGTCTGATCACCTTCGTGGTGGTCAAGCTGGCCCGCGGCAAGGCCCGGGAGATCCACCCGTTGCTGTACGGGGTGGCGGCGCTGTTCGTGCTGTACTTCCTGCGTGGGCCGATCGAGTCCCTGGTGCTCTGAGGCGCGAGCGGGCGGGGAGTCGATCGGGATTCCCCGCCCGTACCATCTGTATCCCCCCGTGAGCCTGGTCATAACGGATGTCGTTAGCCATGCTCATTAGTTAAGCTAACTACTGTGACGGAGCGGACGGTGACGGCGGAACGCGTGCCACCGGCGCAACTGGCTCCCCAGTTGCGTGATGCGATCACCCGACTCAACCGGCGGGTCCGACAGGCCCGACCGGTCGGCGACCTCACGGTCACCCAGGTCTCCGCGCTCACCAGCCTCCGGCTGGCGGGTGCGATGACCCCCCGTGAGCTGGCCGATGTGGAGCGGGTGCAGCCGCCGACGATGACCAAGATCGTTGGGAAGTTGGAGGAACGCGGCCTCGTGCAGCGGACACCCCACCCGACCGACGGCCGACAGGTCATCCTCGCGGCGACCGAAGGAGCGCAGGCCGTGCTCGACCAGTTCGAGCGGGCCCGCGACGAGTGGCTGGCCCACCGGCTGGCCGCACTCGACGAGGACGAACGGGAGACCCTGCAGAGGGCCGCCGAGATTCTCCAGCAGCTCGCTCGCGCCTGAGCCGCACCCGCGCCACCGGGTCCGTGCCGTCACCTGTCGATGACGCGTACGTCCTTGAGGAGGCACACCAAGAGTGCAGGCGAAGCTGAGCACGATGTTCCAGTCCCTACAGGTCCGCAACTACCGCCTTTTCGCATCCGGGCAGCTAATCAAGCTGGTCGGCGTCTGGATGATGTTCATCGCCCAGGACTGGCTCGTCCTCGACCTCTCCAACAATTCGGCGACCGCCCTCGGCGTGGTCACCGCCTGCCAGTTCACCCCGGTCCTCCTGCTCACCCTCTTCTCCGGCCGGCTCGCCGACAGGTACGACAAGCGGGTGCTGCTCTTCGTCGCCAACTCCTTCTGGAGCCTGCTGGCGCTGGGCATGGCGCTGCTGGTCCTCACCGACCTGGTGCAGCTCTGGCACGTCTTCGCCTTCGCCGCACTGCTCGGCACCGCCAACGCGGTGGAGACCCCGGTCCGGCAGGCGTTCGTCTCCGAACTGGTCGGCACCCCGCTGCTGCCCAACGCGCTGTCGCTCAACGCCGCCGTGTTCAACTCCGCCCGGATCGTCGGCCCGGCCGTCGCCGGCCTGGCCATCGCCGCGTTCGACGTGGGGCCGGTCTTCCTGTTCACCGCCGTCAGCTCGATCGCGCCCCTGGTCAATGTGGTCCGGATGCGGACGGCCGAACTACAGCGCGACGCCCTGCCGCCGCGCGACGAGCGGGCGTCCGCGCGGGTCGTCGACGGGCTGCGGTACGTGTCGCGCCGCCCCGACCTGCTGCTGCCGATGGCGGTCATGTCGGTGATCGGCATGTCCCTGTTCAACTTCCAGCTCACCCTGGCCGCCCTGGCCAAGACGGTCTTCAACACCGGCGCGGCCTCCTTCGGCCTGTTCAGCACGGCGCTGGCCGTGGGCGCGCTCGGCGGCGCACTCAGCGGCACCGGTCGGCGGAGCCGGCCGTCGGTCTGGCTGGTGCTCGGTGCGGCGATCGCCTGCGCCAGCTTCGGCACCCTGGTCGGTCTCGCCTCGACGTACTGGCTGGTCGTGGCCCTGCTGGTGCCGACCGGCTTCTTCATGGTCTTCTTCGCCCAGGCCGCCAACCAGCGGGTCCAGTTGGGCGTGGACGCGGCCTTCCGGGGACGGGTGATGGCCCTGTGGGTGCTGGTGTTCCTGGGCACCAACCCGGTCGGCGCGCCGCTGATCGGCTGGGTCGCGGAGCACTTCGGTGCCGGTGCCAGCATCTGGATGGGTGGTCTCATCTCGCTTGCCGCCGCCCTGATCGGCCTCACCTGGCAGCTCCGGCACTCCGGTGCCCGGCTGCGTTTCCGGGTGCTGCCGATGCCCCGCTTCTACGTCACCTCCACCGACTGCTGAGGTTTGGGGCCGGGCCGGGCCGCGTCCGATCGCGCGAATCGCGCGGATGCGGCCAAATCGGTGGCGGGGTGGCACGGTGGGGCTTAGCGTCGATGCGTGGGAGTCGGACGCGCGCTGATGCTGGCCCTGGCGTTCCTCGCCGTGGCCACTCTGCCGGCGGCATTCGCCCTGCTCTTCTGCTACGACGAGATCCTCGACCGGGTGGTCTGCGGCTGGTCCGAGTGGCGTGAGCGGCGCCGGGAGAAACGCACGATCGCCCGTCTCGACCGGGCCGTCGAGGCGGACGCGCTGACCCGGGACATCGACCTCAGCGAGTTCGACAGCGCTGACCGCCGGCCGCTGGAGCAGCTCGCCGCGGACCTGCGCCGTCTTCGCGGTCAGCGGGTCGGCGGCGTCGGTCGCTCGATGGTCTGGCACAGCGCACTGGTCCGGGCGTACGACGATCGGCTTCGCCGTGCCTGCCGCGCGCTCGGTGTCACCGAGCACCTCGCCGAGCTGGACGGCGTCGACCAGGACATCGAGCGGGTCCGGGTGGAAGGCGTGCTGCACGCCGCCGGGCTGGCCCTCCCGGCGGCCCGCCCCGGGCAGTGGCAGCGACACCGCTGACCCCTCCCGTCGGTCAGGTCCGATCCGACTGCCCGGTGGCCGGTGTGCCGGGTGGGGCTCCGCTGTGCAGCACCGCACGGGCCTGCTCGGCGGCGCGAACGATGCTCTCGCTGATGAAGTCGAGGAAACGGGCGATGTTCTCCAGTCGGGCGGCGGCGGGAGTCTGCGGGCCGAGGATGGCGACGCCCTCCCGGGCGGTGGCGACGAGTTGGTCGTTGGCCCGCGCGCTGGCGATCGTCGCCTGGTAGAACAGCTCGTTGTCGACCACGTAGCGGTCGCGGCGGCGTTCGTCGCGTTCACGGCGGACGAGGCTCTGGCTCTCCAGGAAGGTGATCGCCTTGGAGATGGACGCCGGGCTGACCTGAAGACGCTGGGCCAGCTGCGAAGCGGTGAGGCTGCCCGAGTCGGTGATGAACAGGTGGGTCAGCACCCGAGCTGGCATCTTGGACACGCCCGAAGCCATGAGCACGGTGGTGAGCGCCTCCCCGTACTCCGCCACGGCCCCGGGGTCACGTCCGTGTTCCTGGGGGATTGCGGTGGCCCCGGGCGCGGTGACCGGTCTGCGCCGTTGGGCTCGTCGTTCGGTGGCGCGGTGGGCCAGGTCGGCACGGTAGGCGGTGGGGCCACCGTTGCGCATCACCTCGCGCGTGATCGTCGAGGTGGGCCGGTCGAGACGCCGCGCGATCTCGGCGTAGGGGAGGCCGTCGACGAGCCCCAGCGTGATCTGCTGGCGCTCCTGCTGAGTGAGTCTGCCGCCCGGCATCGCGATCTCCTCGGTGGTTCCTCGTCACGTTCGCTGGCCGTCTCACCATAGCCTTCATCTTCAGGCAGTTGCAACGCGCCGGCCCGCCATGTTGCATTATCTTCTGGCTGGTTGCAACAACTTAGCGGCTTTGAGCTGCCAAGATCTGACCCCAACGCAACAATGATGTTGCCTATATGTGGAATGCAACGTAGCGTTTCCGGTGTCAGAAACAGCGCACCAGCACGGGAGAGCAACGATGCAGACGTTCGACACCCCCGCCCCCATCTCGACCGTCCTGGACATCCCCGCCGGACGGATCCAGCTCATCGCCGCGGACCGCGCCGACACCGTCGTCGAGGTTCTGCCCACCGACCCCTCGAAGAGCCGCGACACCAGGGCTGCCGAGCAGACCACCGTCACCTACGCCGACGGTGTCCTGCGGATCGCGGCCTCGACCCCCCAGAACCGGCTCGTCGGCCCGTCCGGGTCGCTGCAGGTGACAGTCCAACTGCCCGCCGACTCGCGTATCGAGGCCAGGACCGCGAGCGCCGAACTTCGCGGCGTCGGGCGTCTCGGCGACATCGCCTTCGAGGGCGCGTACCGCCAAATCAAGATCGACGAGGCCGGAAGCCTCCGCCTCACCGCTGTCGACGGCCACGTCGAGGTCGGCCGGCTCAACGGCCCCGCCGAGATCAGCACCGCGCGGGGCGACATCCGGATCGCCGAGGCCGCGCACGGCACGGTCGTGCTCACCACCCAGTCCGGCGACATCTCGGTCGGTGCCGCCGCCGGCGTCTCCGCCGCACTCGACGCCGGCACCGGCCACGGCCGGATCAGTAACGCCCTCAAGAACGACGGCAGCGCCACCCTCCACATCCGCGCCACCACCTCCCACGGCGACATCACCGCCCGCAGCCTCTGAAAGGGACCGATCGAGATGACGAACAACAGCATGCCCTCGACCAGTACGACGTGGACCGGCATGGTGCCGGTCGACGACACGGCCCTGGCCGTCACCGACACCGGCGGGCCCGGCATCGCCCTGATCTACCTCAACGGCCAGTTCGCCACCCAGGGCTACTGGCGGCGGGTCATCGCCGAGCTGGGCACCGGGTTCCGGCACATCACCTACGACGAGCGGGCTCGCGGCAGAAAGTCGAAGCGCTCAGCCGACTACTCGTTCGAAGCGGCCGTCCGGGACGTCGACGCCGTGCTCGCCGCCCGCGGGGTGGACCAGGCGGTGCTTGTGGGCTGGTCCTACGGCGCGGTGGTCGGGGCGCACTGGGCCAACCGGAACCCGGCGCGTGCCATCGGCGCGGTCCTCGTCGACGGCGCCTTCCCGCACGACTGGCTCGACGAGGCGATGGCGAAACGGATCCGCACCATGTTCCGACGGATGAACCTGTTCATGCCCCTGCTGCGCCCGACCGGCCTGACCCCACGGATGAACGCCGACCAGATGGCGGAGAGCAACATCGAACTCGGCGAACTCTCCCGCGAGCGCGAACTGGGCCCGGTGCTTGACGCCATCACCGTCCCGGTGCGGTACGTGGTCGCCTCCGGGACGTCCCTCGGCAGTCGTGGGGACGAGCAGGAGCAGATCCGAACCAGCCTCGACGCGGTGATCGCCCGCAACCCGAGCATCACCATCGCAGCGAAGGTCACCAGCAACCACGGTGCGATCCTCAAGAAGGACTTCCGAGCCGTAGCCGAAGCGGTACGCGGAGTCGCCACCCTCAGCCGAAGCGAACGAAAGACCCTCGACGAGGGTGCGTAGTCGGCCGCAACACCACGCCGATCTTGCAGTTTCGGTCGCCGAGATGGGCGGATTGCCCCCTTGGTCTGGGCAGAAAGTGCAAGATCGCGGGGCGGACCATGTCGCCCAGGGAGCTGGGGTTCGAACGCGCGCGTTGACGGGTGACACGAGGTCACCCGTCAACGCGAGGCGTCAGGAAGACTCGCGGGCGGCCGGGCCGCTGCCGAAGAGCACGTCGTCCCAGCTCGGCAGTCGCTTGCGAGGCTTGCCGTTGGCGTCGGTCGACTCGCCACCGGTCGCCGCCGCGGTGCCCGTCCGGCGGGGCCGCAGCACCGCAAGCGACGGCACGGCCGGGACCTCCTTGGGCGCGTCCGAGTCGTCGTCGAACGCCGAGCCCTGGCCACCGCCGAGCAGCGCGGCGGCACCCCCACCGACCGGCCGCTGCCGGGGTGCGTCCGACCCGGCCAGGGCAGCCGGGGTACGCGGCTCCAGCCCCCGACCCGACGAACCGCCGAGCGGACGGTCCAGCGAGGCGAGCAGGGCGTCCCGGCCGGCCCGGATCGGATCCCGGCCGGGGCGCGGGTGCTCGGACGCCGCAGGCAGGCCGTGCCCGCCCCGACTCGGCTCGCCACGCGACGGACCGGGCAGGGCGTGCCCGCCCCGCTCCGGAGCCGGCTCCTGGCCGAGGATCGGAGTGGGCCGCTCGGCGCACAGGTACTGCGCCATGTCGTCGTGCGGCGTGACCACCTGTCGGGCCTTGTCCATGTCCCAGATGGCCTGCGCGGTGGCCTTGCCCGACGGCCAGGTGGCGATGATCCGCCAGGTGCCGTCATCGCGCCGGTACGCATCCCACGAGATCTTCTCGGTGTCGATGCCGTGCTGGCTCAGCCGACCGTTGACCACCTCGGCCAGCGGGGTGGGCTTCTCCGCGCCCTTGAGTCGGGTGCGCCGGGCGTGCTGGGCGAGCATCGCCCGCTCCTGCAACACCGGGCCGGCGTAGCGCAGCACGCGGTCGACCGGCACCCCGGCGATCCGGGCGACGTCCTCGGCCGACTCACCGGAGCGGATGCGGGCCTGGATGTCCCGAGGAGACAGTGAGGGAACCGGGTCGACGGTGCTCGGTGCCACCGCGAGCGGCGGAGCACCCGGCTCGGGGTGCATCACACCGGCGATGCGTTCGTCGATGGGCAGGGCCAGGAGGCGCCCAACCTCGTCGGCGAGCACCAGCGCCTGGCCGTCCTCGGAGAGGGCGACGAAGCGTACTGGGCGCATAACGTTGCCTCCGTCCCGCTTCGCTGGCCGCACACCACGAGTCGGCCACCCAGGCGTCTCGGACCACCGTACGCGCATCTGTCTCGGGGTGGGGGAAGCGACACCCCGCATGTCGTGACTGAGCTGCGGCGATGATCACGGTCGGTGTCCGTAGAGGCGTCAACGGACACCGACCGTGATGATGGTCAGAGTCGCTCGACCACGTAGTCGATGGACGCGGTCAGCGCCTCGACATCGGCCGGCTCGACGGCCGGGAAGAGCGCCACCCGCAGTTGGTTGCGACCGAGCTTGCGGTAGGGCTCAGTGTCCACGATGCCGTTGGCACGCAGCGCCTTGGCGATCGCCGTGGCGTCCACCCCGTCGGCGAAGTCGATGGTGGCGACCACGTTGGAGCGCAGCGCCGGGTCGGTGACGAACGGGGTGGCCACGCTGGACCGCTCAGCCCAGCCGTAGACCGCGGCGGCGCTCTCGGCGGTGCGCTTCGCCGCCCAGGACAGGCCACCCTGCGCGTTCATCCAGTCGGTCTGCTCGGCGGCCAGGAAGATGGTGGCAAGTGCCGGGGTGTTGTAGGTCTGCTCCAGCCGCGAGTTGTCGATCGCGGTGACCAGGTCGAGGAAGGCGGGGATGTAGCGCCCGGACGCCTTGATCTCGGCGGCCCGGTCCAGGGCGGCCGGGGACATCAGGGCCAGCCACAGACCACCGTCGGAGCCGAAGCACTTCTGCGGGGCGAAGTAGTAGACGTCGGTCTCGCCGACGTTGACCTCCAGGCCACCCGCGCCGGACGTCGCGTCGACGAGCAGCAGCGCGCCCTCGTCGGCCCCGGCCACCCGGCTGATCGGGACGGCCACACCTGTCGAGGTCTCGTTCTGCGGCGTCGCGTACGCGTCCACGCCGGACTCGGCGACCAGGGCCGGCGCGCTGCCCGCGTCGGCCTTGCGGACCGTCGGCTCACCCAGGAACGGGGCGTCCTTGACGGACTTCGCGAACTTCGCACCGAACTCACCGAAGCTTGCGAACTGGGCCCGGTCGCGGATCAGGCCGAAGGTGGCGACCTCCCAGAACGCGGTGGTGCCGCCGTTGCCGATCACCACCTCGTAGCCCTCGGGCAACGAGAAGAACTCGGCGATGCCGGACCGCAGCCGGGCCACCTGGTCACGGACCGTCTTCTGCCGGTGCGAGGTGCCGAGGTAGGTGGTCGCGACCTCGGCGAGAGCGGACACCGCCGCCGGGCGGACCTTGGACGGGCCGCAGCCGAAACGTCCGTCGGCGGGCTTGATCTCATCGGGAATCCGGATGATCGGTGCGTCAGCCACGGTCTTGAAGATCCTTCCGCAAGGGCGAGGGCGGGCCCGGCGACACTGCCGGCCCTCATCCTCGCACCCGGGCCACACGGCGACGGGCGGGGTCCCGGCCGTCGGTCTGAGTCCTTCGCCACAGTTCGCCCCGACAGGCGCGGCGATGACCCTGCTCGACGCCGGGCGTCGAAAGGGCCCCTCCCCGACGCCCGGCGTCGAGGAGGGGCCCTTTCCTACCGCTCAGACTCCGTGCGGGATGGCCGCCCAGCCCTCGACGTCGGATGGCTTGCGGGCCTCCGGGCCCATGTAACGGGCGGACGGGCGGACCAGCCGCTGCAGGCGCTTCTGCTCCAGGATGTGCGCGCTCCAGCCGCCCATCCGCGCGCAGGTGAACATCGAGGTGAACATGTGCGCCGGCACCTCGGCGAAGTCGAGCACCACGGCCGACCAGAACTCGACGTTCGTGGCCAGCACCCGGTCCGGGCGGCGGGCCTGAAGCTCGGCGAGGGCGGCCTTCTCGAGCGCCTCGGCGATCTCGAAGCGCGGCGCGCCCAGCTCCTTGGCCGTACGCCGGAGCACGCGGGCGCGCGGGTCCTCGGCGCGGTAGACGCGGTGACCGAAGCCCATCAGCCGCTCGCCGCGGTCGAGGACGCCCTTGACGTAACCCTCCGCGTCGCCGCTGCGCTCCACCGCCTCCAGCATGCTCAGCACCCGGGACGGGGCGCCGCCGTGCAGCGGGCCGGAGAGGGCGCCGATGCCGGACGAGATGCAGGCAGCCGCGTCGGCCCCGGTGGAGGCGACGATGCGCGCGGTGAAGGTGGATGCGTTCAGGCCGTGCTCGGCGGCCGAGATGAAGTACGCGTCGACGGCCTTGACGTGCCGGGGGTCGGGCTCGCCACGCCAGCGCTTCATGAACCGCTCGACGATGGTCTGCGCCTTGTCGATCTCCTTCTGCGGCACCGCCGGCAGGCCGAGGCCCCGGGCGGACTGGGCCACGAACGAGAGCGCGGTCACCGAGACCCGGGCGAGGTCCTCACGGGCCTGCTCGTCGGAGATGTCGAGCAGTTGGTTGAGACCCCAGTACGGGGCCAGCATGGCGACCGCGGACTGCACGTCGACGCGGATGTCACCGGAGTGCACCGGCACCGGGAACGGCTCCGCCGGCGGCAGGCCCGGCCCGAAGCGGCCGTCGACGAGCAGTGCCCACACGTTGCCGAACGACACCTGGCCGATCAGATCCTCGATGTCGACTCCGCGATAGCGCAGCGCGCCGCCCTCACGGTCAGGTTCGGCGATCTCGGTCTCGAAGGCGACGACGCCCTCCAGCCCGGGTTTGAAATCGGCCATGTCGCTCTCCTGGATCTGGTCGGTGCGCCCGAACAGCTCATCCGGCCCGATCGGCCGAGCGCCTTAGGCGACCCTCAGGGATGTGTTCGCAACATACTGCCTGCTGAGTAAGGGATACGCGACCCACTGCGACTGTGCTGCACGCGACATCCCCGGACGCGCATTCTGCTCCCCGCTCGGTGAGACTGGGCAGGGCGGGCTGGCCAGCGCGGGAGGGTGCCGGCGAGGTCCGCGAAAAGGAGTGGCGACGTGACGGGTGACACACCCGGCCCGGCCGCGATGCGTAACGAGTACGCCGCGGACCTGGGCCTGACCGAGGCTGACCTGGCCACCGACTGGCACACCCAGTTCGACGGGTGGTTCGCCGACGCGGTGGCCTTCGGGCTACCCGAACCGAACGCCATGGTGGTGGGCACCGCCGATTCGGCCGGCCGGCCGAGCGGGCGGACGGTGCTGCTGAAGGGGTACGACCCGGAGGGCTTCGTCTTCTTCACCAACCACCTGTCGCGCAAGGGCGTCGAGGCGAGCGCGAACCCGTACGCCAGTCTGGTCTTTCCGTGGTTTCCCATGCAGCGGCAGGTGGTCATCGCCGGTCGGGTCACGGCTGTCGACCGCGCGACGAGCGAGGCGTACTTCGCCAGCCGGCCGCGCGGCTCGCAACTGGGTGCCTGGGCCAGCCCGCAGTCCCAGGTCGTGTCGGGCCGGGAGGTGCTTGAGCAGCGGTACCAGGAGTCGGTCGAGCGGTTCGCCGACCAGGCCGAGATTCCGACCCCGCCGCACTGGGGCGGGCTGCGGGTGCAGCCCGAGTCGGTGGAGTTCTGGCAGGGCCGGGCCGGACGGTTGCACGACCGGCTCCGCTTCCGTCGCCTCGACGAGGGTGGCTGGACCGTCGAGCGGTTGGCGCCGTGACGGGTGTGCAGGAGTCCCGGCCGCGCGCCGCGCGCCGCTGGGCGATCGACGTACGTCCGCTGCGGGTTCCGGCGTACCGGCGGCTCTGGCTCGGCAACACCGTGGCGATGTTCGGCTTCCAGTTCACCGCCGTCGCGGTGCCTGTGGAGATGTACGCCCTGACCCGGGACTCGTTCTGGGTGGGCCTGCTCGGGGTGGCCGCCTTCGTACCGTTGCTGGTCTTCGGGCTCTGGGGTGGCGCGGTCGCCGACGCCCGCGACCGGCGTGCGGTGCTGCTCGGCGGCTCATTGTTGCTTTGGGCATCCACTCTCGGGCTGCTGCTCCAGGCGGTGCTCGACGTGGGCAGCCCGGTGCTGCTGCTGGCGTTGATGGCGGTGCAGTCGGTGGCCTTCGCGATCAGCTCGCCGGCCCGCAGCGCCATGCTGCCCCGGCTGGTGCCGGAGGACCTGGTGGCGTCCGCCACCACCCTGAACTACACGACCTTCACCGCCGCCTCGGTCGCCGGCCCGCTCGCCGCCGGTCTGATCCTGTCCGCCTCGCCGGACACCTCGGTGGTGCTGCCGATCGCGTACGGGCTGGACGCGGTGCTCTTCACCGCGATGCTCTGGGCCGCGCTGCGGCTGCCCAAGCTCCCACCCGAGCCCACCGACGACGGTCAGGCCCGGAAGGCCGGCCTGGCCAGCGTCGTCGACGGGTTCCGCTACCTGGCCACCACCCCCGTACTGCTGCTGTCGTTCGGGGTGGACCTGATCGCGATGATCCTGGCGATGCCCCGGGCCCTCTTCCCGGAGATCGCCCACGAGCGGTTCGGCGGCGGTGGCTCGGTCGGTCTGCTCTACAGCGCCATCGCGATCGGCTCGATGATCGGTGGGCTGACCTCCGGCTGGATCGGCCGGCTCCGCCGACAGGGGCTCGGCCTGGTGCTCGCCGTGATCGGCTGGGGCCTGGCGATCGCCGCGGCGGGGCTGGCCCACCAGCTCTGGCTGATGGTCGCGCTGCTCGCCGTGGCCGGCGCCGCCGACCTGATCAGCGCGGTGCTGCGCCAGTCGATGCTGCTGGTCTACGCACCGGACCGGATGCGCGGCCGGCTCCAGGGCGTCAACACGGTGGTGGTGGCGGGTGGTCCACGGCTGGGTGATTTGCGTGCCGGCACCATGGCCGCCGGTTTCGGAGGCGGCGTGGCCTGGGTGGCCGGAGGGCTCGCCTCGGCGGTGCTCGTGGTGGTGCTCGCGGTCGCGTTCCCGGCTCTGCTGCGCTACCGGGCGGCCACGGCGTCGAGCGGGGGGCGGACGTGACCAGTTAGGGTCGCCGGCATGGAAAGCCCCGAGCCGCGCCCCTTCTCCGGCGCCCAGTGGACCATCTCCGCCGCCGGTCACGAGGCCGTCATCGTGGAGGTGGGCGGCGGCCTCCGGACCTACCGGCACGACGGTGTCGACCTGGTCGACGGTTACCGGACCGACGAGGTCTGCCCCGGTTGCACCGGACAGGTGCTGGCACCCTGGCCGAACCGGATCCGCGATGGCCGCTACCCGTTCGGCGACCGGACGCACCAGCTCGCGTTGACCGAGCCGGAGCGGCACGTGGCCATCCACGGGTTGGTCAACTGGGTGCCGTGGCAGGTGTTGGAGCAGTTGGCGGACGCTGTGACGGTCGGCTACGACCTGCCGCCGCAGCCGGGCTACCCGTGGCCGCTGCGGCTGCGGAGCCGGTGGAGCGTCGACGCGGACGGGCTGCGCGCCGAGCACGAGGTGACGAACATCGGCGGGGAGTTGGCCCCGTTCGGTTTCTCCGTGCACCCGTACCTGCAACTGGCCGGCGTCGCGGTGGACGACCTGGTGCTGCGGCTGCCGACCCGGAGCCTGGTGCTCGTCGACGGACGGCTGCTGCCGGTGGGCGTGACCCCGGTGGCCGGCACCGAGTACGACTGGACCAGCGCTCGTCGGATCGGTGCGTCAGTACTTGACTCCTGCTTCGGTGACGTGATTCGGGACGCCGACGGCGGCTCGTCGGTGAGCCTCGCCGCGCCGGACGGTTCGACCGGGGTGAGCATCTGGGCCGACGCCGAGTTCGGCTGGTGGCAGGTGTTCACCGGGGACACCCTCGCCGGTGAGCGGCACCGACGCTCGGTGGCGATCGAGCCGATGACCTGCCCACCGGACGCGTTCCGGTCGGGCAAGGACCTGCTCACGCTCAAGCCCGGCACGACCTGGCGCGGTGCCTGGGGCATCCGCCCCGGAGTCTGATGGAGTTCGCCGACGTCGTCCGCCGTCGGCGGATGGTGCGCAACTACGACCCGGACCGCCCGGTCCCGCCCGACGTGGTGGACCGGCTGCTCGACCACGCGGTCCGCGCGCCGTCGGCCGGCTTCGCCCAGGGCTGGGGTTTCCTGGTGTTGGAGGAGCCGGCCGATCGGGAACGGTTCTGGGCTGCCACCACCCCCGACGGGGGCGGGCGGGAACGCTGGCTGGCCGGCATGCGTCGGGCACCCCTGATCGTGGTGCCGCACGCAAACGAGTCGGCCTACCTGCGGCGGTACGCGGAACCGGACAAGGGCTGGACGGATCGGTCCACGGACCGGTGGCCGGTGCCGTACTGGCACGTGGACACGGGCTTCGCCGCGTTGCTGATGCTGCTCACCGCCGTGGACGAGGGGCTGGGGGCGTGTTTCTTCGGCATCCCGCCGCAGCGGCTCGACGCCTACCGGGACGCGTTCGGTGTGCCGCCGGAGTACCAACCCGTAGGTGCCGTCACAGTCGGTTACCGTGCGGCCGACCATCGGTCACCGTCATTGCGCCGGGGGCGTCGTCCGATGGACGAGGTGGTGCGGCGCGGTCGGTGGAACTGACGCCGACGTCCCGTTCGTCCGGTTGAGGATCGGACGAGCGATAGCGAAACTGACATCAGGGAGCAGAACGCAGCGTGCGCTGGGCGGCTAGGCTGGCACGGTCATCGGGGTGCCGCGCCGCGCGGTGCCCGCCGCGGCCCGGCTCGGCGCCGTAGGTCGGCCCGGCCACGGGGAGGGGAGCGTGCCGTCGTGATCTTCAGAGCGGTCCGGGACGGGCGTCCCTATCCGGAGCACAATCTGACGCTCAAGCAGTGGGCGGAGATTCCGCCGCGGCCACTGCGCCTGGATCAGATGATCACCACCAAGCGCGAGTTGGCGCTGGACAAGCTCCTCGCCGAGGATTCCACCTTCTACGGTGACCTCTTCCCGCACGTCGTGCAGTGGAACGGCGGGCTCTACCTGGAGGACGGGCTGCACCGGGCGCTGCGCGCCGCCCTCCAGCAGCGCAACCAGATCCACGCACGGGTGCTGGTGCTCTCCGAGCCCATCGAGTGACGAGCCCTTCATTCACCCGCTGAACCTTCGTTAGGGTGACGTCCATGACCGCTGCGCTGGACCTGCTCGACCTGGACCCGTCGCTCAGCGAGGAGGAGCGGCAGATCCGTGACGTCGTCCGACAGTTGGTCGACGACCGGGTACGCCCGCACGTCGCCGACTGGTACGAGGACGGCCGGGTGCCCGCCCGCGAGTTGGCCCGCGAGTTCGGCAAGCTCGGCCTGCTCGGCATGCACCTCACCGGTTACGGCTGCGCCGGTGCCTCAGCGGTCGCCTACGGGCTGGCCTGCCAGGAGCTGGAAGCCGGCGATTCCGGCCTGCGCTCCCTGGTCTCCGTGCAGGGGTCGCTCGCCATGTACGCCATCTGGCGCTACGGCAGCGAGGAGCAGAAGCAACGCTGGTTGCCGTCGATGGCCACCGGTGAGGCGATCGGCTGTTTCGGGCTGACCGAGCCGGACCACGGCTCCGACCCCGCCTCGATGACCACCCGGGCCCGCCGCGACGGCGACGACTGGCTGCTCACCGGGGCAAAGATGTGGATCACCAACGCGCCGATCGCGGACGTCGCGGTGATCTGGGCACGCACCGACGAGGGGGTACGGGGTTTCGCCGTACCCATGGACACGCCAGGTGTCACGGCCCGGGAGATCCGCCGCAAGATGTCGCTGCGCGCGTCGGTGACCGGCGAGATCGTGCTCGACGACGTCCGGCTCCCGGCCGACGCCCAACTGCCCGAGGCGGCCGGGCTCAAGGCACCGCTGAGCTGCCTCACCGAGGCCCGTTACGGCATCGTCTGGGGTGCCGTGGGCGCGGCCCGCGACTGCCTGGAAACCACACTGGCGTACGCGACCACCCGCACCCAGTTCGGTCGCCCCCTCGCCGCTTTCCAGCTCACCCAGGCGAAGCTCGCCGACATGGCCGTCGAGTTGGTGAAGGGGCAACTGCTCGCGCTGCACCTGGGCCGGCTCGCCGACGCCCACCGACTGCGGCCCGAGCAGGTGAGCGTGGGAAAGCTGAACAACGTGCGGGAGGCCCTGGCCATCGCCCGACAGTGCCGCACCATCCTCGGCGCCAACGGCGTCTCCGGCGAGTACCCGGTGATGCGGCACGCCAACAACCTGGAGAGCGTGCTGACCTACGAGGGCACCTCCGAAATCCACCAACTGATCGTCGGGCAGCGGCTGACCGGGCTCTCCGCATTCGCCTGACCTGCGCTTCTGTCGCTTCCTGGCGCTCGCCGAGCGACTGTCGTATCGGGGCCGTACCGTCATTGACAGACGACGTGTCTGACGAGGACGGTGAGCGTGATGGCCCGCGACGCTGGCAACAACGAGCCCACGAGGGAGTTCCCCGGTTACCCGACCGGTGACGATCTCAAGGCGCGGTCGGCCGCGACACCCGAGTGGACGACCGATACGCCGGAAGGCCCCGGCGGTCCGGCCGGTCCCGGTGGCCCTGGGGGTCCTGGTGGCCCGACGAGCGGTGACGGTGGCCCGGTCGGCGGTGGTGGGGGCGGTGGTGCGGCCCGAGGTCTGCTCCTGCTGCTCGGCGCCGCCGCGCTGGCCGTGGTCGTGCTGCTCGGCATTCAGGCGACCGGCATCCTGCCGGAGTTCCGCAACCCGTTCGCCAAGGAACAGACCGACCGCAGCCAGCCACCACTGCTGAAGTCGATCCAGGATCTCAGCCGCTACGTCGCCGCCGAAGGCAACTTCCAGGTCGTCGTCGACACGCAGAACGACAGGCGCAACGTCCCGGACTTCCTGCTCAACGAGCGCACCCTCTTCGTCGGGGCCGGCAGCGTCGAGGCGTACGTCGACTTCGCCAAGATCGGCGAGGGTGCCGTCGTCCAGTCCGCCGACGGCAAGTCCGTCGAGATCAAGCTGCCCGCGCCGCAGCTCGGCGAGACGAACCTCGACATGGAGAAGAGCTACGTCTTCGCCGAGCAGCGCGGTCTGCTCAACCGACTCGGTGACCTGGTCGGCAACGATCCCAACCGGCAGCAGCAGGTCTACCAACTCGCCGAGGACCGGATCACCGCCGCCGCACGCGACAGCGGCCTCTCCGCCCGCGCCGAGGAGAACACCCGCAAGATGCTCGAGGGGCTACTCCGCTCCCTCGGCTACCAGCAGATCACGGTCACCTACATCGCCGCCTGACCCGCCCCTCCGTACGCCGAAGCGCCCGCCCCGACTCTCGTCGGAGCGGGCGCTTCCGTCTGGTTTGCCCCTGGCTCACGGCCCGGTGGGCTGGCGGCCGGGGGCCTCGCCGTTGGTGGGCCTTAGGGCTCGAGTCGCTCCGGTGGCCATCGGTCTGCTGGACGTGCGCTGCTGCGTGGCGGCGCGGCGGCAGGCCGCGTGGCCGCGATACGAGCGATCTTGGACAGTTTCCGTCAGCGCGTGACGGAAACTGTCCAAGATCTACGATTCGGGGGGGTGTGCGGGGCGGAATCAGTGTCCGGTGGAGGCGAGGTAGCGGTCCTCGTTCGGCATCAGCACCCACAGGATCAGGTAGACGATCACCTGCGTGCCGGGCAGCAGCAGCGACAGCAGGAACAGCAGCCGGACCATTCCGGCCGACATGCCGAACCGCCGTCCGAGACCGGCACAGACACCGGCGATCATGCGCCCCTCGCGGGGTCGAACCAGTTTGCGACTCATCGTCGTACTCCCACTCTGCGGCGGTGCGCCGCGTCTGCAATCCACGGTAGAAAGGGATGACCACCTCGCCCTCGGTCCCGAGGAGGATCGGCAACCCGTGGACCCGTAAGTGCTTTACCCGGGCAGCCCCTTGCTGACGCCTCCTCCGAGCTCGCCCGCCAGCTGCCGGCCGTCTGCCGCGCACCGCCCCCCACCCGTCGCCCGCCGCGCACCCGCCCGCTCGTCTGCACTGGCCCTCCCGATCTCTCGCTCTATCGCCGCGCCACGTGTCGGCCGCCGAGTCTGCTTAGTGCGCTTTGGAGCTGATGTCGCAAACGATTCAGCGTTCGGCAGGGAGATCGTGCTTGATCCTGGTTGTAGTGGCATCGACGCGCGTTGACACCACTAGATCCTGCATCGAGCACCATCTTGCGGCGAGCAGGGTGCGGGAGCAGGGCGAGCAGGCGGGGCGGGGCGGTCGGAGAGAGCAGGGCGGGCTGGTAAGCGAGCGGGGCAAGTAGGGCAGGCGAGCGGCGGGCGAGCGGGGCGGACGGGACGGACGGGGCATGGCGAGCGACCGGGGCGAGCGGGGCGAGCGGAGCAGGGAGAGCGGACCGGGGCGAGCAGGCGGGCGGGGCAAGCGGACCGGGGCGCGCGAGCGGGCGGGGCAAGCGGACCGGGGCGAGCGAGCGGCGAGGCGGGAAGGGCGGGGCGAGGCGGGCGAGGCGGGCGGGAGATGGCGGTCGGGTGTTCATGTCCCGGACCGGGTGGGCGGTGAGCTGGGCGGGTAGGCTGGCTGATCGGCCTTCCACACCCCGGGAGGCCGGCACCCATACCCCGGACGGTCACCAGCGGGGCCGCCAGACCGGTGGTCACGACCCGGCCGGGTCCCGTACGCCGGGACGACGGCGAGGAAGCGCGGCCATGATCAGTGTTTTCGACCTCTTCAGTGTTGGTATCGGGCCGTCCAGCTCGCACACGGTGGGGCCGATGCGGGCCGCGCGGACGTTCGTCGGAGGGCTGAAGGCCGACGGGTTGCTCAGCGACACGGCGCGGGTGCAGGCCGAGTTGTTCGGCTCGCTGGGTGCTACCGGGCACGGCCACGGCAGTGGTCCGGCGGTGCTGCTCGGGTTGGCCGGCGAGTCGCCGGAGACCGTCGACACGGATACCGTCGGTCCTCGGGTCGAGCGGATCCGGGCCGAGCGGCGGCTCAACATCCTGGACGCGCACGAGATCGACTTTGACCCGGATCGGGACTTGACGCTGCACCGCCGCCGGTCGTTGCCGTACCACCCGAACGGGATGACCTTCGTGGCGTACGACGACGCGGGTGCCGAGCTGCGTAGCCGCACCTACTACTCCGTCGGTGGCGGTTTCGTGGTGGACGAGGCGGCGGCGGGGGCGGACCGGATCAAGCCAGACAGCACCGTGGTGCGGTACCCGTTCCTGACCGGGGCGCAGTTGCTCGACGTCACCACCCGGACCGGGCTGTCGATCAGCGAGGTGATGCTCGCCAATGAGCGTTCGTGGCGCAGTGAGGCGGACATCCGGGCCGGCCTGCTGGAGATCTGGCGGGTGATGCAGGAGTGCGTGCGTAACGGCTGCGAGCGGGACGGCGTACTCCCTGGGGGGTTGAAGGTCCGGCGGCGCGCGGCGGAGCTGCGGCGTGGGCTGGAGGCGGAGGCCGGGTCGGCCGACCCGCTGCACGCGATGGACTGGGTGACGCTGTTCGCGCTCGCTGTCAACGAGGAGAACGCCGCTGGCGGCCGGGTGGTCACCGCCCCGACGAACGGCGCGGCCGGGATCATTCCGGCGGTGCTGCACTACTACACCCGGTTCGTGCCGGACGCCGACGACGAGGGCGTAGTGCGGTTCCTGCTGACGGCGGGCGCGATCGGCGTGCTGTTCAAGGAGAACGCCTCGATCTCGGGCGCCGAGGTGGGTTGCCAGGGTGAGGTCGGTTCGGCGTGTTCGATGGCGGCGGCGGGGCTGGCCGAGGCGCTCGGGGGTACCCCGGAGCAGGTGGAGAACGCGGCCGAGATCGGGATGGAGCACAACCTCGGGTTGACCTGTGACCCGGTGGGTGGCCTGGTGCAGATCCCCTGCATCGAGCGGAACGCGGTGGCTAGCATCAAGGCGATCACGGCTGCCCGGCTGGCGCTGCGCGGCGACGGTGTGCACAAGGTGTCGCTGGACAAGGTCATCAAGACCATGCGGGAGACGGGCGCCGACATGAAGGTCAAATACAAGGAGACGGCGCGTGGCGGTCTGGCCGTCAACGTGATCGAGTGCTGAGTCCGGTCGATTCGGGGCAATCGTTCACCGACTGCTAACCTGTCGTCCGTTTCAGGAGGCGGGAGGCTCGCGGTGACCTCTGGCGTCGCGGCGTTGTGGTCGCACCGCAACTCGCTGCGCATCCTGGTCCGGCGGGACCTGGCGGTGAAGTACCAGCAGTCGTTCCTGGGCTACTTCTGGTCGTTGATCGAGCCGCTCGGCATGGGCGCCATCTACTGGTTCGTCTTCGGGGTGCTCTACTCCCGGGACACCGGTCGGCACCTGGGTGAGGCGGCCGGGTCGTACCCGCTGTTCCTGATCACCGGCATCTTCGCCTGGATGTGGACGAGTTCGGCGCTGAGTGAGGCGACGAACGCGCTGACCGGCCAGTCCCGGCTGATCACCACGATGAACGTGCCGCGCCAGGTCTTCCCGATCGGCCGGGTCACCGGCCGGTTCGCCGAGTACGCGGCCGGCCTGCCGATCCTGATCGCCATCGCGGTGATCTACGCGGCGCACGGTCGGATCCACCCGGGCTGGTCGCTGCTCTCCCTGCCGCTCGCGGTCGCCGTCCAGGCCGTCCTGTTGACCGGCCTCGCCCTGCTGCTGTCCGCGTGGAACGTGCTCATGCGCGACGTGGAACGGTTGATGCGGCTGATCATCCGGGTGCTCTTCTACGCCACGCCGATCATCTACCCGCTGAGTCTGGTCCGGGAGTCCGGGCTGCCCGGCTGGTTGAAGGTGGTCTACGAGCTGAACCCGCTGGTCGGGATCTTCCAACTGCACCACGCGATCTGGTACCCGGACGAGTTCCCGGACGCCCGGCTGCTCGCCACCACGATCGTGGGCAGCCTGCTGGTGCTCGCCGCCGGCTGGTGGTCGTTCCGCCGGTTGGAGCCCGCCGTGCTCAAGGAACTCTGACGTGGCCGCGCCGATCATCGAGGCCGACGGGCTGGGCATCCGGTTCGTCCGCAACCGTCGCCGCCAGCTACGGCTGCGCGAGCTGTTCATCCACCGGGGTGCGCGGGGGGCGCTGCCGGGCCAGTTCTGGCCGCTGCGGGACGTGTCGTTCACCGTCGAGCCGGGCGAGACGGTCGGGGTGATCGGCCGTAACGGCACCGGCAAGAGCACGCTGCTGCGGCTGATCGCCGGGGTGCTCATTCCGGACGAGGGCGGCATCCGGGTGCACGGCGCGGTGGCCCCGCTGCTGGAGTTGTCCGCAGGTTTCTCCAACGACCTGACCGGCCGGGAGAACCTGCACCTGGTCGGTGGGCTGCACGGGCTGTCGACGAGCTACCTGAAGCGGCACTTCGACGAGATCGTCGAGTTCGCCGGCGAGCAGGTGGAACGGGCCATCGACACGTCGGTGCGGCACTACTCGTCCGGGATGAAGGTGCGGCTGGGCTTCGCCATCATCTCGCACCTGCCGCACCCGATCCTGCTGATGGACGAGGTGACCGCGGTCGGTGACGCGGAGTTCCGCAAGAAGTGTTACGCGACGATTGATCGTCTGCTCGGGGAGGGGCGCACGCTGGTGCTGGTGTCACACAACGAAAAGGACCTGACCCGGTTCTGCCGTCGGGGGTTGTACCTCGACGCGGGCCGGTTGACGCTCGACGGCACCATCGCCGAGGCGCTCGACGCTTACCACGCCGCGGTCCCGCGGTGACGCTCGCGATCGTGCTCGCCGCTGGGATGCCCGCGGCGGGCCTGACCACGGCGACAGGTGAGCCGCTGGCCGACCGCCTGGCCGCCCAGTTGCGGCTGGCCGGGGCGGACGAGGTGCGGCACGCCGCCACCCTCGACGAGCTGGCCGCGCTGGTCGCCACCGCGACCACGCCGGTGCTGGTCACCGGCACGGATCTGGTCGCGCACACCGCCGTACTGCGGCACCTGGCCACCAGCCCGGTGGGGCCCACGGTGGCGCTGGTGCTCGGCGACCCGCCGGTGCCCGGTCGGACCGCGGTGCGGGAGGAGCGCGGCCAGGTGGTCGACGCCGGCCCGCTGGACGCCCTCGACGGGTCCGCCACCGGCGTGTTCGGCGGCGCGCTGCGGGTCGGCGTGGACGACCTGCCGACCCTGGCCGCCGCCGCCCGGGCCGCCGCGTCCGGGATGCTTCCCGTCGCCGCCCCGATCGGCCCGGCCGGCGACGTGGCACCGCTGCCGGTGGCCGGTGGGGCCGGTTCCGGGGGCGAGGTCGTGGCCGGCGGCCCCGGGTCCGCCGTGGACCGGCTCTTCGCGGGCCTCGCGGCGCTCGGCACCCTGGTCTTCGCCCAGCGGGTACGCCTGCTCGTCGCCCACCGGATCGAGGACCAGGCCGGGCTGACCGCTGCCGAGGCGGCGGTGACCGCCGTCGACGAGGACCGGGCGGAGCTGCGGCTGTCGGTGAAGGAGCGGGACGACTTCTTCTCCACCTACTTCGTCAGCACCTGGTCGCCGTACGTGGTCCGGCTCTCGGCCCGGCTCCGGCTCACCCCCACCGGGGTGACGGTGATCTCGGTGCTGTTCGCGCTCGGTGCGGCGGTGCTGTTCGGGGTCGGTGGGCGACCCGCGCTCGTCGGTGGCGCGGTGCTGCTCTACCTCGGCTTCGTGCTCGACTGCGTGGACGGCCAGTTGGCCCGCTACACCCGGCACTTCAGCGCCTGGGGTGGCTGGCTGGACACGATGGCGGACCGGGCCAAGGAGTACCTGGTCTACGCCGGGCTGGGCTTCGGGGTGAGCCACGCCGGGTTGGGCAACGGGTGGGCGCTCGCGATCGCCGCGATGACGTTGCAGACCGTCCGGCACATGACCGACACCTGGTACGGGGTGCTGCACGACGAGGCGGCCCGCCGGCCGCGTACGGCGACGAACGCCAGTGGTGGGATCGGTGACCGGCTCAACGCGGCGTCGACCCGGGTGCAGGCGGACACCGGGTCGGTGTCGTACTGGCTGAAGCGGACCGTGGTCTTCCCGATCGGTGAACGGTGGGCGCTCATCGCGCTGACCGTGGCGCTGTTCAACCCGCTGGTCAGCCTGATCGCCGTGCTGGTCTGGGGGGTGCTGGCGTTCGCGTACACCGGGGCGTTGCGGACGCTGCGGGCCCGCTGGATGTGGGTGCCGGTGCTGGACACGGTCGACGCCACCCTGCACCGCGACGACGGGCCGTTGGCCCGCTGGTTGCCGGTGGTCCGCCCGATGGGGCCGCTCACCCTGGCGGTGATCGCCGCGCTCGGTCCGGCGGCGCTGCTGGTCGGGGCGTTGCTGAGCGACGCGCCCGAGGGGCTGCGCTGGGCGGTGCCGGTGGCGCTGCTGGTGCTGCTCGTCGGCGGGTTGGGCGCGGGGGCGGCGCACAACGGTCCGCTGGACTGGTTGGTGCCCGCCGCGTTGCGGGCCGCCGAGTACCTCTTCGCCATCACGGTGGGGGTGGTCGGTGGGGCACCCGGCTGGTTGATCTTCGGGTACGTCTTCGTGCTCACCGTGCACCACTACGACCTGACCGCCCGGTTGGAGAAGCGGCAGGTGGCACCGCCTCTGCACGCGGCGACGCTTGGTTGGGAGGGACGCTCGGTGCTGTTAGCCCTCGCCGCGATCGCCGGTATTGCGGGTATCGGACTGGCTACACTCGGTGCGTACCTTCTCGTGGTTTTCGTGGTGAGCGTCGTCCTGGCCTGGTTCGTGCGACCGGCCGGTAGCGCGCGGGCGTCGGTGGCGCCGGCGGGCGCTGGAGGTGCCGCGCCGCGCTGACGGAGGGCGGCCGGATGACCCTGATCAGCTTCGTGGTGCCGGCCTTCCGGGTGCAGGGATACCTGCGGGAGTGCCTGGACTCCATCCTCGGTCAGCCGGAGACGGACATCGAGGTGATCGCCGTCGACGACTGCTCGCCGGACGCCAGCGGCGAGATCATCGACGAGTACGCGGCCCGCGACCAGCGGGTCCACTCGGTCCGGCTGCCGGAGAACGTCGGCCTCGGTCCGGCCCGGAACATCGGGCTGGACCGGGCCGTCGGCGAGTACGTGTGGTTCCTCGACGGCGACGACTGGTTGGCTCCGGAGTGCCTGACCGAGGTCGCCGAGCGGTTGCGGGTCACCCGTCCGGACGTCCTGCTCGTGGACCACGTCCGCACCCACTGGAACGACACCGCCACCCGCAGCGCGATGGCCGAGGTGTTTCCGGAGTCGCCGGGTACGGGCACCTTCCGGTTGCGGGAGCGGCCGCAGGCGATGCACCTGCTGCACACCGCGTGGAACCGGCTGGTCCGTCGGGAGTTCCTCGTCGACCTGGGGCTGCGCTTCGCGCCCGGCTGGTACGAGGACGTTTCGTTCAGCTACCCGGTGCTGATGGCCGCGCGGCGGATCGGCGTACTGGATCGGGTCTGCGTCAACTACCGCCAGCGCCGGGCCGGCGCGATCACCCGGACCCGGGGGGACCGGCATTTCGAGGTCTTCCCGCAGTGGCACCGGGTCTTCCACCTGATGGACGAGTGGGGCCCGGCCATCGAGGCGCTGCGGCCGGCGGTCTTCGAACGGATGATCTGGCACTACCTGACCGTGCTCGGCAACGGTCAACGGATCGCGCCGGAGCTGCGGGAGGCGTTCTTTGCGCAGATCACCGCCGACTACGAGCGCTGGCTGCCGCCGGGCGGCTATCCGGTGCCGAACGGGGTCGAGGGGGTCAAGCACAAGCTTGTGGCCTCCGGCCGGTGGCGCACCTTCAGCGCGCTGCGAACCGCCAGCCGGGCCCGTGACGCCGCCCGTCGGCAGGCCCGCACCGCCCGACGCAGGGTCGGCCCGGTCGCCCGGCGTGGTGCCCGGCTGACCCGCGACAGGCTGCTGCGCGAGTACTACCGGGCCGAGCTGCGGCGGCCCGTCGACCCGACGCTCGCGGTGTACGCCGCGTACTGGTACCGGGGATACTTCTGCAACCCGGCGGCGATCTACGAGGTCGCCCGCCGGTTGGCTCCGGGGGTACGCGGGGTGTGGGTGGTGCGCCGGGACCGGGTGGACAGCGTGCCGGCCGGGGTGCAGTACGTGGTGGCGGGCACGCCCGCGTACTACCGGGTGCTCGCCCGCGCCCGGTGGCTGGTCAACAACGTCAACTTCCCGGACTTCGTCCGCAAGCGACCGGAACAGGTGCACGTGCAGACCCACCACGGCACGCCGGTCAAGGTGATGGGGCTGGACCAGCAGCGCTACCCGATCGGCGCGGGGCGGATGGACTTCGGCGGGCTGCTGCGCCGGGTGGACCGTTGGGACTACAGCGTGAGCGCCAACAGCTTCTCCACCCAGATGTGGGACCGGGCGTACCCGGCCACGTACACCACCCTGGAGGTGGGGTACCCGCGCAACGATCGCCTGGTCACGGCTGGCCCGGACGAGGTGCGCCGACTCCGCGCGGAGTTCGGCCTCGACCCCGACGAGCAGGTCGTCCTGTACGCCCCGACGCACCGCGAACACCTGCCCGGCTACCGGCCGCCGTTCGACCCGGACCGGTTCGTCCAGGCGCTCGGTGGCTCGGGCCGGTTGTTGATGCGCAGCCACTACTTCCACGACCGGGATCGCCGTCCCGGCCAGCCGAAGGACTGGGAGCGGGTTCGCGACGTCAGCGGCCACCAGCGGGTGGAGGATCTGTATCTGGTGGCGGACGTGCTGGTCACCGACTACTCGTCGGCCATGTTCGACTATGCGGTGCTGGACCGGCCGATCGTGCTCTACACACCAGACTGGGAGGCGTACCGGCTGGCCCGGGGCGTCTACTTCGACGTCACGGCCGAACCGCCGGGCGCGGTCGCCGCCACCTTCGCCGATCTGCTCGACCTGTTCCGTACCGACGCGCTGCGCTCGGACCCGGCGGTCAAGGCCCGCGAGCACTTCCGGGCCCGGTTCTGCACGCTCGACGACGGGCGGGCGGCGGAGCGGGTGGTGCGTCGCGTCTTCCTCGGCGAGCCGGACGAGCGGTCGACCCGCTGCTGATCGGTGCTTCTGTCGTGTAATGGCAGTGTCATCGGTGGAACATGAGACGTTTACCCGATGTCACAAACCCATGATCCTGGTCACAGTCTTCTGGGGTTCGGCCGACGCGCTGGGGGGGAAGACGGTGAGCACCGTCACGCTCAAGGATGTGACCAAGGTTTTCCGGGATGGCACTGTCGCCGTCGACAGCATCAACCTCGATGTGAACGACGGCGAGTTCATGGTGCTGCTCGGGCCTTCCGGGTGCGGCAAGTCCACTGTGCTGCGCATGATCGCCGGGTTGGAGGATCCAACCACCGGCGCCGTCATGCTCGACGGTGAGTTGGCGAACGACCTGCCCCCACGGGATCGCAAGATCGCGATGGTCTTCCAGGACTTCGCCCTCTACCCGCACATGACCGTCGGCGACAACATCGCGTTTCCGCTGCGGCTGGCCGGGATCGAGCCCGAGCCGAGAGGTGAGCGGGTCAGTGACGTGGCAAGCGCGCTGGGCATCGGTGACGTGCTGGCCCGCAAGCCGGGTCAGCTCTCCGGCGGGCAGCGGCAGCGGGTGGCGATGGGGCGTGCGATCGTCCGCCGCCCCGGCCTGTTCCTCATGGACGAGCCACTGTCCAACCTGGACAGTGGTCTCCGTGCCGAACTGCGCGCGGAGATCTCCGGCCTGACGCGGGAGCTGGGCGTCACCACCGTCTACGTCACGCACGACCAGGCCGAGGCGCTGACCATGGCCGACCGGGTGGCCATCATGCGCCGCGGTGTGCTCCAGGACGTGGGCACACCGACCCAGGTGTACGGCCGGCCGGCGACGCTCTACGTGGCCGCGTTCCTGGGTAGCCCGCGGATGAACCTGCTGGAGGCGTCGGTCTACGTCCACCTCGACCGGTACGTCACCCTCAACCTCGGTGACCAGTCGCTCTACCTGCCCTGGAACGACATCCGCAGTCGGGCGGTGGCGCACTACCACGGCGAGCGGATCGTGGTCGGCATGCGGGCCGAGGCGCTCACCCCGGTCGCCCCGGACAGCCCCGGTGACGTGCTGCGCGGGCGGATCCGCTACCTGGAGCACCACGGGCACGAGTCGTTGGCGTTCCTCGACATCGGCGCGACCGCGATCATGGTCGACGAGATGGGCGCGCCGCTCGACCCGCCGCCGGTAGGCCAGCGCGGCCTGCGCCGGTTCGGTTCGGTGATGCAGCGGCTCACCGGTAAGCCGGTGGAGAAGCAGGAAGCGCCGGTCAACGGCGTCCAGACCAGCGTGCTCCCCGATCCGGGCCGGCACCACCGACGCCCGGCGGAGCTGGCGGTGCGGCTGGCGCCGTACCCGGCGGTGAGCGCCGGTCACCCGCTCGCCGTCTCGGTGCGGATGGACGCGCTGCACTTCTTCGACGAGCGTGGCGACCGGATCGACGTGGGTTGGCGCTGACTACCTGCGGGAGCCCGGTGGCGGGTTCGTCCCCCGGCCCCCTGACGTCTGCGAACTGCCTGTTGCCCGCCTGGTTACTGGCGAGTAACGTCGGGCCATGACTATCGACTCCCGCCAGGTGGCGGCCGGCATGCTCGAGGCGGTGCCGTTCGCTCGTACGCTCGGCATCGAGTTCGTCGAGGTGGCACCCGAGGCGGAGGGTGGCGTGCGGGCGGTCGTCCGGCTGCCCGACTCGCCGGCCACCCACAACCACGTCGGCGGGCCGCACGCCGGCGCCATGTTCAGCCTCGGGGAGACGGCCTCGGGCGCGGTCGTGCTCGCCGCCTTCGGGCAGTTGCTCGACCGGGTGGTGCCGTTGGCCGTGCGCGCCGAGATCGCCTACCGGAAACTCGCCATGGGCCCGGTGCTTGCCACCGCGCGACTCGGCCGGCCGGCGGCCGAGGTGATCGAGGAGTTGGAGGCCGGTCGGCGTCCGGAGTTCCCCGTCGTGGTGGAGATCGCGACCGAGCAGGGCAAGCCGACCTCTGAGATGACCGTGATCTGGACATTGCGACCGAACTGAACCGCTTCGGAGCGGCGGAAACGGGTTTGCGGGCGCAGTGGGGTGGATAGATTCGTAGCGTGCTGGGCCTACCTGCTCACGTGACCGCCTGTCTCTTCGATCTGGACGGTGTGCTGACGCAGACCGCCCGGGTCCACAACGCCGCCTGGAAGCAGACGTTCGACGAGTTTCTCCGTCAGCGCGCCACCGCCTCCGGTGAACCGTTCCAACCGTTCGACCCGGGTCCGGACTACAACCGCTACGTCGACGGCCGACCCCGCGCGGACGGCGTCCGAACGTTCCTCGCCTCCCGGGGGATCGTGCTGCCCGAGGGCAGCCCGGACGACCCGCCCGAGGCCGAGACCGTCAACGGCCTGGGTAACCGCAAGAACGTTCTGCTGCTGCACCAGTTGCGCACCGCCGGCGTCGAGGTCTACCCGGGCTCGGTGCGGTATCTGAAGGCGGCGACCGCCGGTGGGCTGCACCGAGCCGTGGTCACCGCAAGCGCGAACGGGGGCGAGGTGGTCGCCGCCGCCGGGCTGGAGCCGCTGCTCCAGGCCCGGGTGGACGGGCTGGTCGCCCGCGCCCAGGGGCTGCGGGGCAAACCACAGCCCGACACCTTCCTCGCCGGAGCCAAGCTGCTCGGCGTCGACCCGACACAGGCCGCCGTCTTCGAGGACGCGCTGTCCGGGGTGGCGGCCGGCCGCGCCGGTGGCTTCGGCTACGTGGTCGGCGTCGACCGGGTCGGGCAGGCCGACGAACTGCGCGCCCATGGCGCCGACGTCGTGGTGACAGACCTCGCCGACCTCCTCGACGCCGCCGAACCGGCGGCTCCGCCCCGCAACTCGACCGACCCGCTCGCCGCCGAAAGAGGCTCCACATGATTCGCGAGCGCGCCTATCCGGTCGAGCCCTGGCACGTCCGGGAGACCCGGCTGGACATGGACGTGCTGGCCCAGTCGGAGTCGGTCTTCGCGCTCTCCAACGGGCACGTCGGCCTGCGGGGCAACCTCGACGAGGGTGAGCCGCACGGGCTACCCGGCACCTACCTCAACTCGTTCTACGAACTGCGCCCACTGCCGTACGCGGAGGCGGGCTACGGCTTCCCCGAATCCGGGCAGACCATCGTCAACGTCACCAACGGCAAGCTGATCCGGCTGCTCGTCGACGACGAACCTCTCGACGTGCGGTACGGGGAGCTGCTCGCCCACGAGCGGATCCTCGACCTGCGGGCCGGCACGCTGCACCGGGAGCTGCACTGGCGCTCGCCCGCCGGCCGGGAGGTCAAGGTCCGCAGCACCCGGCTCGTGTCGTTCACCCAGCGGTCGGTGGCCGCCATCAGCTACGAGGTGGAGGCCGTCGACCGCCCGCTTCGGCTCATCGTGCAGTCCGAGTTGGTGGCCAACGAGTCACTGCCCGCGCAGAGCAAGGACCCCCGGGTCGCCGCGGTGCTGGAGTCGCCGTTGCAGGCCGAGGAGGAGCTGACCACGCCGGACGGCGGGCAGCTCATCCACCGCACCAAGGTCTCCGGTCTGCGGGTCGCCGCCGCCATGGAGCACGAGGTGCACGGCCCGGACCACACCACCATCGAGTCCGAGGGCTACCAGGACTGGGTGCGCACCACGATCGCCTGCGTGCTCAAGCCCGGCGAGAAGCTGCGGGTGATCAAGTACCTGACGTACAGCTGGTCGAGCCGTCGGTCGCTGCCGGCGCTGCGCGACCAGGTCGGCGCGGCGCTTGCCGGCGCCCGACTCGACGGCTGGGACGGGCTCCACCGGGAGCAGCGCACCTACCTCGACGAGTTCTGGGACGCCTCCGACGTGCTCGTCGAGGGCGACCCGGAGGTGCAGCAGGCCGTCCGGTTCGGTCTCTTCCACGTGTTGCAGGCCGGAGCGCGGGCCGAGCAGCGGCCGATCTCGGCGAAGGGGCTCACCGGTCCCGGCTACGACGGTCACGCCTTCTGGGACACCGAGATGTTCGTCCTGCCGGTGCTCACCTACACCCAGCCCAGCGCGGTGCGCAGCGCGTTGCAGTGGCGGCACAGCACGCTGGACTCGGCCAGGGAACGCGCCGAGACGCTCAACCTCCGGGGGGCCGCCTTCCCCTGGCGGACCATCGAGGGCCCGGAGTCGTCCGGATACTGGCCGGCCGGCACGGCAGCCTTCCACATCGCCGCCGACATCGCCGACGCCATGCGCCGCTACGTGATGGTCACCGGCGACATCCAGCTGGAACGGGAGATCGGGCTGGAGCTGATGGTCGAGACCGCCCGGCTGTGGCGCTCGATCGGCCACCACGACCGGCACGGGCAGTTCCACATCGACGGTGTCACCGGCCCGGACGAGTACACCGCAGTGAAGAACGACAACATCTACACCAACCTGATGGCGCAGCGGAACCTGCTCGCCGCCGCCGACGTGGTCATGCGCCACCGGGACGAGGCGCTGCACCTGGGCGTCACCGACGAGGAGGCCGCGAGCTGGCGGGACGCCGCCACCGCCATGCACATCCCATACGACGAGGAACTCGACGTCCACCAGCAGGTGGAGGGCTTCACCCGACTCGAGGAGTGGGACTTCACGCACACCCCGGCGGAGAAGTACCCGTTGCTGCTGCACTACCCCTACTTCGAGCTGTACCGCAAGCAGGTGGTGAAGCAGGCAGACCTGGTCCTCGCCATGCACTGGCGGGGAGACGCCTTCACCCCCGAGGAGAAGCTGCGCAACTTCCTCTACTACGAGCGCCGTACCGTGCGCGACTCGTCGTTGTCGGCCTGCACCCAGTCGGTGCTCGCCGCCGAGGTGGGCCATCCGGAACTCGCGCACACCTACCTGCGTGAGGCCGCGCTCATGGACCTGCACGACCTCAACGAGAACACCCGCGACGGCGTACACATGGCGTCGTTGGCCGGCGCGTGGCTCGCCCTGGTCAGCGGGTTCGGCGGCCTACGGGACCACGACGGCGAGCTGTCCTTCGCGCCCCGACTCTCCAGCCGACTCAGCCGACTGGAGTTCTCGTTGCAGTGGCGAGGGCTGGCGCTGCGGGTGGATGTCCGGCCGCACCAGACGACATACTCGCTGCGCCACGGCGGGCCCGACGACGTGGTGGAGCTACGCCACCACGACCAGAAGCTCCGGGTGACCTGCGACGAGCCGGTCACGGTGCCGATTCCGCAGGCCGAGCCGTCCGGCCCCCCGCCCGAGCAGCCACCGGGCCGGTCCCCGCTGCTGCGGTTGCCCGAACGCGAACAGTGACGGGCGGGGCGGAGGTTGCCCCGCCCCGCCCGCTCAGCTCGACCTGTCAGACCGGCTCACCTGTCGACGGACGTCCGATGGCGTCCCGGGGTGCGGCCGCCTTCGGATCGTCGGGCAGCCGGGCCGAGGCGGCCTGGTCGCCGAAATCCTGGTCCCCGAAGTCCTGGTTGCGCTCGGCGTCCTGTTCGCGCTGGGTCCGCTCGGTCAGCTGCTGCTGCCGCGAAATCTGTTGCTTGGCCATGGCGATCCTCGCGATCCGTCGGGGCGCGGTTGCGCCGACACGGTCTGCGGTCGCTCGTCGCGTACCCGACGCCTCAGCGGGCAAACGCGGCCCGGCGGCGCTCCGACCCGGGTGACGCGGCCGTCGGTGGCGTGTCGCGCGGCGGGCGGGGTACCCGGAGCACCGGCGAGGACGCGGAGGTGCGGCATGGACGAGCAGCGCGGCACGGTGACGATTCCGGTCGGGGACGCCCAACTCCCCGCCGACCTGACGCTGCCCGTCCAGCCGGTCGGCATGGTGCTGTTCGCGCACGGCAGCGGCAGTTCCCGGCGCAGCCCGCGCAACGTGGCGGTGGCCCGGACGCTCAACGACCGGGGGCTCGGCACGGTGCTTGCCGACCTGCTCACCCCGGCCGAGGACGAGGTGGACGCGGAAACCGCCGAACTGCGCTTCGACATCGGGCTGTTGGCCAGCCGGCTGGCCGGGATCGTCGACTGGCTGGCCGCCGAGCGCCCTGCCGGTGACGTGCCGATCGGCCTGTTCGGGGCCAGCACGGGTGCCGCCGCCGCCCTGGTCGCGGCGTCGACGCGGGCCGACCGGGTGGGTGCCGTGGTCAGCCGGGGTGGTCGGCCGGACCTGGCCGAGGGTGCGCTGGCCCAGGTGCGTACGCCGACGTTGCTGTTGGTGGGCGGGCTGGACGAAGAGGTGATCACGCTCAACGAGCGGGCGCGGGCCGAGTTGGGGGAGGTCGGCGAGCTGCGGGTGATCCCGGGCGCCACCCATCTTTTCGAGGAGCCGGGCACCCTCGAACAGGTCGCCGACCAGGCCGGCGGCTGGTTCACCACGCACCTCAGTCGATGATCACTCCGTGGGCAGCAGGGCCGAGGTCGAGCGGCGTTGTTGGACGGTGTCGATGACGCGCCAGAGGACGGCGGTGATCGGGACGCTCACGAAGGCACCGGCGATGCCGGCGATCAGCGTGCCCGCAGTGACCGCCACCAGGATCACCGCCGGATGCAGTCGGACCTGACGCTTCATCACCAGGGGTTCCAGCAGGTTGCCCTCGATCTGCTGAACGGCGATCACCGCCGCGAGGGTGAGCAGCGCGGTGGTGGGACCGTTCGCCGCCAGTGCCACGAGCACCGCCACCGCGCCGGCGACAGTCGCCCCGATGATCGGCACGAAGCCGCCGAGGAACGTGATCAACGCCAGCGGCAGGGCGAGTGGCACCCGCAGCACCACGAGGGCCAGCCCGATGCCCAGCGCGTCGATGGCGGCGATGAACATGGTGCCCCGGCTGTACGCCCCCAACGTCTGCCAACCGTTGCTGCCGGCCTCGGCCAGCACCGGCTGGTTCGGGCCGGACACCCGGGCCAGCACCCAGTGCCACATCGACCGCCCGTCCTTGAGCAGGAAGAAGAGCAGCACCAGAGCCAGCAGCGCGGAGCCGAACACCTCGGTGGCGGTCCGGGCGCCCGCCACCGGGTCCGGAGAGCTGCCACTGAGCCCCTCCCGGGCCTGGTCGACGAGCCGATCCAGCTGTGCCTCGGTCACCGGCAGCGTGGACGTCACGAAGTCCCGGCTGCGTTCGACCCCCTGCGTCAGCTCCTGGCTGAGCTGATCGAACTGGCTGGCGGTCAGGTTCCACACCAGGGCGCCGACGCCGACCAGGATGCCGAGCAGCAACAGTACGGTGCAGAGCGCGGCCAGCGCCGCCGGCAGGCGCAACCGGCGCAGCAGTAGCAGGACCGGGTCGAGCAGGGCGGCGAGGAAGATGGTGGCGGCCAGCGCGATGGCCAGCGGCGCCAACAGGACGGCGATCCTGCCCAGCAGGTAGAGCCCCGCGGCGATCACCACCAGACAGGCGCTCCACAACACCGCGGTTCGGACCAGCCACGGCAGCGCCGCCCAGGTCTGGCGCGGCCCGGGGCCGCCTGTCGGTCCGGGGTCCTCTGCGGCCATGTCGGTCCTCCTCGATCTCGACGAGGTCGGTACCCGGTCGGTCGTGCCCCGACACCCGAATCGGTGGCCGATGCCCGCGCGGATCGTACGCCTGCCGACGTGGCTTGTGTGGACGTTTGCGCGCCGCAACCGGGACGACGGCGTTTGCGCTGTCGGGTCGAGGGAACGCGAGGTCGACGGACCGGACTGAGGAGGAACGCCGTGGGTGACTTCATGGACAGGGCCAAGGACTTCGCGGACAAGCATGACAAGCAGGTCGACCAGGGTGCGCAGAAGGCCGGCGAGATGGCCGACAAGCGCACCGGCGGGAAGTACGGCGACCAGATCGACAAGGGCGTGGACCAGGCCCAGGCGCGTACCGGTGAGGGCGACCAGGTGCGTTGACCCACCACGCCTCCCCCCGGGCCGCCGAGCGGTCGGCGACCCGGGTGAGGTGCGGGTCAGCGCTGTTGCCTGTGGTGCAGCTCGTCTATCGAGGTGGGCCGCCCGCTCAACGCGTCGCGCAGCCGGTCGACCAGACCGATCCCCGGGGCGAGCAGCCTGTTCGCCGGGGGATGCTCCGGGTTGCCCGGATGTGGCCGGGTCGGCCCGAACTTCTTGATCGCCGTCACCCTGGCGGCGACCTCGACCAGCTCCTCCCGGGCCGTCGCCGCGCGGAGCCGGGGAAAGAGTTCCCTCTCCTCCTCCGTCACGTGGTCCCGCACGGTGCTGGTCAGCCGAGCGAGCAGCTCGTCGAAGCGGGGGTCGGCCGGGTCGGCGGCTTCCAACTCCTTCATGGTCCGCTCGACGTCGGCGTGCTCCGCGATCTCCCGGTCGGCGATCTCGTGGCCGTCGGGCAGCACCTCGCGGGCGATCGGATACACGTACGCCTCCTCGGCCACCGAGTGCCGGACGAGTTCGGCGATCACCACGTCGGCGAGGCGCCGACGATGCTCATGATCGCCCTGGCGGGTCGCCAACTCGACGAGGACTGCCTCGATCTGACGGTGGTCGGAGAGCAGGATGTCGACGACATCATGGTCGTCGACGGTCGGTGGATTACTCATGTCACGGCCCCTTACCGGTTGCGGATCGGTGGGAGGTGTGTGGCTCTGGTACCCCCACGGGGCTGCACGAACCCACGGTTGACGATGTGTTCGACGGGGTCGGTGGTGCTCGCGGTGGCGAGCCGCGACGATTGCCCCGCCGTCGCCGGGGTAAGCGCCGCCATGGCCGACGACCGCCCACCCGCCGACCGCGATCAGTCGTGGATCGACGAGACCACCGAGCGGGCGGTTCGCCGGGTGCGGCACCGTGGTGGGCAGGCCGGTCGGATCAGGGCCCGACAGTGGGAGGTCACCCTGGTGATCTCCATCCAGGCCGGGCTGGCCGCGGCGATCGCCGCCCTGCTCGCCAAGAACCTGCTCGGTCCCGGATCGCACGTCTTCGCTCCCGCCGCCGCCGTCGGTACGATCGCCACCGCCATCGGGCAGCGGGCCCGGCGCACGTTCGAGCTGCTCGGCGGCGTGGCTCTGGGCATCATCATCGGCGACACGCTGCGTTTCCTGCTCGGCTCGGGCCCGTGGCAGACCGGTGTGGTGGTCGCGCTGGCCATCGCCTCCGCGTTGCTGGTGGCCGGCAAGGGTGGTCCGCTCGTCGGTCAGGCCGGCGGTACCGCCGTCCTGATCGCCACGCTGGCCCCGATGCAACGGGGCCTGGAGCTGCCGCGGATCTTCGACGCGCTCGTCGGTGGGGCGGTCGGCCTGGTGGTGGTCGCACTGTTGTTACCGATCAACCCGATGCGGGTGCTGGATCGGGCCGCGGCACCGATCTTCGCGATCCTCTGCGAGCAGCTCGCCGAACTGGCGCAGGCGGTGCGTGCGCGCGACGGCGCCCGGACCATGACCGTCCTGGAACGGCTCCGCACCACCGACGACGACCTGGGGCGGCTGCACGACGCGCTCAGCGGCGCCGAGGAGGTGGTGACGATCGCCCCGGTGCGCTGGCATCGCCGCCAGCAGTACCACCGTTACGCCCGCAGCGCGGGGCACCTGGAGCGGTTGCTGCTGGACAGCCGTGCGATGGCCCGCTGGTCGGCCACCGCGCTGCAGTACGGCGAGCCGATTCCGCCGGAGCTGCCGGACGCGATGGACCGGCTGGGCCAGGCGGTGGCGGAGATGCGTACGGAATGCAGGGTCGGCGACGATCCCCGGCGCACCCGGCGGTTGGTCCAGGAGTGCGCCGAGTTGGCCGGGCGGGCCTCCGCGAGCGGGGTCCACTCGTTCGGTGAATCCCTCGTCACCGGACTGCGTACCGCCGCAAGTGACCTGCTGCGGGCATCAGGTAGTGAACCCGAGGACGCGAACCGGATCGTGCGCCGCGCGGCAGGTGCCGGCGAGGCGGAGATCCACCCGCCGCTTCGGCGGCTACTGCACCGGGCCCGGCCGACGCGGGCCGCCAGAGCCCGCCGACGCGCACACCTCGCCGCCCGGAGCCGTAACGACGGTCGGGCCGGCCTCCCCGCACGGGAGAGACCGGCCCGGTGACCTGTCCGGATCAGGAGGAGTAGCCGCGCTCGGCGATCCAGTTGGCGACCTTGGGCAGGCTCATCCAGTACTCGCCCAGGGCCGGGTCGGCCGGGTCGGCGACCCGGATCGTGTCGCCGCCGTCGCGGTAGCCGACCAGGGTCAGGTAGTGGCCGCCCTCGTACGAGTGCGGGTTGCCGTCGGTGTCCACGGTCGTGCCCTTGATGTTGGCCACCACCGGCCGGCCGGCGTCCACCGCGGTCAGCACGTCGCGGCGCAGCTGCTCGACCTGGTCGGGGCGGGCCACCGAGTCACGGATCTCGGTGGTCTTGTACTTGCCCCCGGTCAGCTCGTTGAGCACCCGGGTGGTGTCCAGGGCCGAGGGGGTGCCCGCCTCGGTGGTGCCCAGCAGTCGGGCCACCTCGTCCTGGGTAAGCGCCTTGCCCTGGGCGGACAACGCGATCCTGGTCGCGGCCGGGCCGCAGTAGTAGAAGTTCGGCTGGGCCTGGTAGTCGACTCCGAGGATCCGCTCGGCGTGTCGGTCGGTCTGGCTCGACGAGGCCGGGGCGGCAGGCGCCGGGGCGGCCTGCGCGGCCACCGCCGGTCCGAGGGCACAACCGCCGGCGACCAGCAGGCCGACGACGGACAGACCACTCTTCTGGACGATCGGGTTCATGGTCGAGTCTCCGTTCGGGGGTTGGCGCCTCCGACAGGCGGAGGGCGGCAGCACCGGGAATGGCGCTCGGCGCAACACGGGGGCCGACCGTCTGTGGTCTCGGCCCTGGGCGTACCGAGGGCGTAACCGCTCTGCTGCACGGAGAATTCCGCAGGCCGAGGGCACTGCGGCGCCCCCCGGACCCGAATCGGTCAGCGGGGACGTGCGGTCGGCTCAGAGGCTCCCGAGCAGCCTGGTCACGGTGATCTCGATGACCACGCGCTCCGGATTCGGACGTGGCGTCCGATACCGCTCGGCGTACCGCCGCTCTGCCTCCGCCACGGCGGCCGGGTCCGACCGCAGCACCGCGCGACCCTCGATGGTCAGCCAGCGGCGGCCATCCACGTGGCACACCGCCACCGGGGCGCCCGCCGCGCCGGCCGCCGCCACCTGGCGGGCCTTGCGGGAGGTGCCGGAGGTGATGACCCGGGCCAGCCCGGCCGTCGGGTCGAGAGTCACCCCGACCGGTACGACGTGCGGGGTGCCGTCCGTCCGCAGGGTGGTGAGCGTCGCGAGGTGTCGTTCCGCGCAAAAGGCGACAACACGCTCATCGTGCACGCTCAACTGGTGATTGCCCGCCATGCCCCGTCCCCTGTCCGCCGAACCAACTCGATCATGGCACGCGGCGGCGTGCCCGGTTCCGGTCCGGCGGGGCGTCCGGCTGACCGGGCAGCTGGCGACCCGCCGCCCGACGTTGGTGCACCAGCCGGGTCAGGTAGATCAACGCGGCGGCCAGTACCCCCATGTCATCCAGGTAGATCGGGTCCGGCAGCACGTCGACCGGGAAGATCGTATAGATCAGCGCCCCGTAGAAGGCGACCTTGCCGCCCGCACCGAGCCCGGTCAACATCCGCCGCGTACGCACCACCCGCACCGCGAGCACCACGGCACCGACAAGTGTGGCGAGCGCCAGGATGCCAGCGATCACCACGAGGACCCACGCCTGTCGGGACATGCCGTCACGCTAACCCACGCGACGCCGCGCGGCTCAGAACGCGGGCACCGTCGCCCGACCGCGAGCGGTCACCTTGTTCTCCCGGGTCTGCTCGACGTTGTCGCGGGTCGGTCGGGCGACCTCGCTCAGCGGCAGCACCGACGCCGACTCGGCAACCCGTCGGCCGGTCGCCGCGTGCGCCTCCTCGCGCAGACTGCGGGCGGCGGCCACCGCCACCTCCGCTGCCCGCCAGGTGGCCTGCTCCCGCTCGCGAGCTGCCGCGTGCCCGGCCGCCAGGTTGTCCCGGATCGCCCGCTGGAGCACCAGCTCCTGCTCGACCGGGTGCAGCCGCGGGTCCCACCCGGCGCGGTGCGCGAAGACGTCGCTGAGCTGCTCCACCGACAACTCCCGCCGCCAGTACGCATCCAACGCCGCCCGGTGCAGGTAGCGCTCGCGGTCCGCGTACTCGGCGGGCGTCCGGACGGTGTGCGGCAGCGGCATCGCGGCCGCCGCGTCGAGCCGTCGTACGCCAGCCTCGGCGGCCTCGTACGCCAGCCAGGCCGCCTCGACCGCCTCCTGCGCGGCCACCCACTCCGCCCGGCGGCGCTGCGCGGTGGTGGTCGCCCGCTCCGCCGCCACCGCGACCTCCTGCGCGTAGCGGCTCTGCTCCCGCTCCTCCTGCGCCTGCTCGAGGTGGCTCGGCATCGCCGCGCGGCGGATCCGGGCCCCCGGGTCGAAGCCGAACCGGCCGGGCCGCAGCAGCAGGGCGGAGACGGCGACTGCGACCACCCCCAGAAGGCTCAGCCAGATGACGGCGGCCCGGGAGAGGTCGGGCAGGACGGCGGAGAGGACGGTCTGCATGATCAGCACCTCGCGGTCGGATGCGGGTATCGACGGGCGGCAGGAGGGCGCGGCGGGCACCTGTCGGCCCGGTCAGGGGGCGTCCCGTCGACGGCGACTCAGGTGCCGAGCGGGATCAGCCGGGACCGGGCGCCGGGAATGGCCGGGCCTGGCTCAGCGGGCGGGCGGGCCGCGTCGCGCTGGAGTGTCACGACCGGGATCGATGGCCCGGAGGTGCACCGGGGCCGCCGCGACCGGACCGGTCGCCGTCGCGGTATCGACAGCGTCGGCCGGCGGTGCGGGCGCGGGCTGGGCGGCCCGCTCGATGGCCGGCCCGGCGTCGGGATGGACAGCTGCCACCCGGCTGCTCACGGCACTGGGCCGTAGCTGCGTGGGGGCCGGCGGTGGGGTCGCGGCGAGGGCGGCACCGAGGCCGACCGCGAGCACCAGCGCGGTGATCGCCAGACGGGTCAGCTCGCGCAGTGACCGCAGCACAGCCCACCGGGCTGGGCGGGCAGACGCTGCGGACGACACCCGACCAACCTATCGCCAGTCCTGGCCTACCGCAGCACGGCAACGGGCCGCGCTGGCGTGACCGCCACCACCATGCGCACTGTGGACGCCACCGGTCGGGCCCCGGGAACGGTGGTGCCCCCGACCGGATCAGCTCCGATCGGGGGCACCTCGCACAGTCCGGGTGGTGCCGCCGGTGCTGCGAGCCTGCCGACGGCGGACGTGGTCAGTTGCCGGTGCCGAGCACCGGCGGCGCGGCCCTGTCGTCGCCCTGCCACACCATCTCGTCCTCGGTCAGCCAGGTCAGTCGCTCGTCGGAGTCGTCGTCCTGAGTTCGACCCTGCCCGCCGAGCACGCCGGGACGACCGCTGCCCGACCCCGGCCGGGCGTTGCCACCGGTCACCGCGGCCCGGCCGCCACCACCGCGCTGGCCGTCGATGCTGCGCCCGACCGCGTTCGCGGCGCGGGTCTCCGTCGGGGTCGCGGCGCCGCCGGTCGGCCGAGGCGAGGTGGGAGCCGCGCTGCCCGAGCCCGCGAGCGCGCCGCTGCGCAACACTCCACCGGCCGGTGCCCCGCCCGGTGCTCCGTAGAGCAGGCCGGGGCCGGTGCTCGCCGCGGCGGGCGCACCGGCCGGCCCGGACAGGCCGATCAGCCCCGCGGCACCCCCGCCGAGCAGCGCGCCGCCGACAAGTGGGTCCGCCCCGGCGAGGGACGTGCCGCCCCCGTTTCCGGCGCCGATCGGGCCGGTGACGACGGCCGGGCTGCCGCCGGTGCCCGAGCCGACCTCGCCCGGATCCGAATCGCCGTCGGGCAGCCCGGCGACGCTGTCCGGTGTGGAGATCGTCGCGTTGCCGATGTGCCCGGTGTCAGTGCCGGTCCCGGGGCCGCTGGTCACCTTGGCGATGGCCGAGACACTCTGCGGCGTCGTCGGATCCTTGCGGGCGGTGGTCGGAGTATCCGGATCTGGCGGCGGCGGCTTGACCACGTGGTCGTAGGCGGAGAGGTCATAATTGCTGGCCAGGCCGGCCACCAGGTTGACCATCCGCTGGTGGGCCTTCTCCTGCTCGGCCTTGTCCTGCTGGTGACCCGCGATGCCCCCGACGATCAGACCGGTCAGACCGAAGGTCGCGCCACCCTTGATCGCGCCGGAGATGGCCTTGTCGTTGTCGTCGGTCTCCTCCGGGCTCTCGGCCTGCTTGTGGGCGGCACGCAGATGGTCGGCCATCATGGTCAACCCCTGCTTGATGCCGGCCATCCCCTCGCCCAGCGCGTTGCTGTGGGCGACGATGAAGCCGAGCCGCCGGTGGAACTCCTGGCCCGCCGGACCCGTCCAGGTGTTGGCGAGCTTGTCGAGATCACCGCTCAGCTCGCGGCCGAGGCCGTCGAGAATGCCCTTCAGCTCGGCCCACTGGGTGGCCACGCCCTCGATCTGCTCCGGCTCGCCCGCCATCAGGCCGTCATACAGCTGCTGGTGGCTCTGGCCCTGGTAGCGCTGGGTGTATTCAGACACGCCCGTCCTCCTTCGGCTGCAACGCCCGGTCGACCGGGGTCAGCGCGGCGGTGACATCGCCGGCGTTTGCCGCGTTACGCGCCTCGGCGGTGCGGTAGCTGCTCAGGATCGTGCTCGTCGCCTGTTGGGCCGCGAGCACCGCCTGCCGGACCCGTTCGGCGTGGTCCACGTAGGACTGGTGCACCTCGCTGTAGCGACGCGCGTTGTCGGTGGCGTCGAGGAACGAGCCCAGAGCAGGAGGGCTGCACTGCATCTCGGTGTTGAGCTTGCGCAGCACCGACTCGGCCTGGCTCAACCGCGTCGCCAGGTGCTCGTGGAAGTCCTCGAGGGACAACAGGTCGACTTCCGTACGCCCGGCCATGGCAACATCCCCGTCGTTCTGGTTGACAACCGTCAGCGACATCCAGGTTAGTCCACCAGTGCGACTCCGGGCGACCCGCCGAAGCGGCTCAGCCGTCGGCGCCCGTCGATTCCGTCGAACCCCCGCCGCCGGCCCCGCCGCTCGGCGTGGCGCCACCGGCCGGAGCCGACGGTGACGACGAGCCCGACGGTGACGACGAGCCCGACGGCGGTGCGACGGACGGCGAGCCCGAGGGCGGTGCCGCCGACGGGGAACTCGACCTCGGCGCCGCCGGCGGGGGTGCGGCCGGTGCCGGCGCGTCCGGCGCGAAGACGGCGAACGCGTCCTCGCGGTCCAGGGTCGGCCCGGTCGGAATCAGCGCGAGCAGGGAGCCGGGCACCGCCAGCGGCGTGACCCCGCCGTAGCCGAGCACGTCGAGCGTGGCCGCCGAGGCGAGCGGATACCTGATGCCCTGCGGGCTGATCAGGTAGATCGTCGCCCCGGCGGCCCCGGACCCGCTGGTCCCGGCACCTGGCGAGGCCTGCGCGACGACACCCTTCCCACCGGGCAGCAGCACCGCCTCGGCGGTGCGTACGGCGTCGCGCCGGGTCTGGCGCACCGGCACCAGACCCGGATCGCTGTCGGTCAACTCGGTCGGCACCCGGTCGAAGATTTCCAGGGTGGTGGTCGGTGGGCCGCCCGCGCTGCCCTTCCGGTACGTCGCGCAGAGCGTGGTCTGGCCGGGCTGGGCCGCGTAGAGGGCGGGCATCGTCGGCGGCACCCCCGCCTCCTCGATCCGCCGCTCCTCGAACGCCTCGCTGGCCTCGTTCGGGGTGATGTCGGTGATCCGACCGCCGTTGCTGACCAGCAGCAGCGCGGTGATCTCGCTAATCGACACGAGAGCGTCACGGGTCAGCACGTAGTGCCGCCCAGCGGCCTTGAACACCGAACCCACGTCGTACGACTGCCCCGCCACCCTGCGGCTGCTGGGCTCGCCCTCACCGGTCAGCGACGGCCTGCGCAGCGGTGGCCCGGCCGGCACGGCGTTGAGCAGTTGCTGTCCGATCTGGAGTCGCTGGGTGCCGGCCATCCGCAGTGCCGTGATCGTGCGGGCCGGATCGAGCAGTTGGAGTCGACTGTTGTTGGTGAGCAGGTACCGCTGGTCGTCCACCGAGACCAGCACGCCCTGGTCGCCGAGCGGCTTGCCGCCGGGCAGCGCACGGTCGATCACCAGCCGGGTGCTGGACCGCTGTCGGTCGACCGGGTCCGGCACGTCACAGACCGACCAGGGCAGCCCGGTCAGCGACTTGCGGTCGGGTAGGGCGTCAGGTGCCCCGACGATGCCGACGGTGACGCCGCGAGGCCGCTCTCGCAGGGACGCCTGGGACATCGTCCGCACCTCGGCACTCGCGTCGTTCAGGATGAGGCGCGCCGAGGTGTAGTTGAGCGTCGGGTGCAGCTTCCCGTCGATGAACACGTACGTCGCGCCGGTCTCCCGTTCGATGACCAGGGTCTTGTCGTCGAGCGGAGCCGAGCCGCCGGTCAACTGGCCGTACGCGCCCACCCCGCCGAGCACGATGGCTGCGGCGAGAACGCTGCCGAAGACGGCCATGCCGAGCCGTCGCATCGGCAGGTTCGTGGTCTCCGGATCGCCCGACAGCAGGGCCGAGACGATGCGGCGGGTGACGAAGCGGTACGCCTGCACCTGATCGCGGCGGGTCCGCATGACTTACCTCCGGCGGGGTGGATCCGCGACGATCAGGTCGAGGTGTCGTCGCGGGCTTCCCTACGATAAGGGGCCGACGGTGGTTCCTTGGGACCACCGCTGTTGGCCGGCACCGGACCGACCCGGCGCAGAGCCGTACCGTGCAGGAGGGACAGTCAGCGATGACGCAGGTTCAGGCGCCACCCGCCCGAGCGGTCACGGACCCTGTCGACGTTCCGACCCGGCCGGTGCCACCGGCGGAGCGACCCGCCCGTGGACGGGTCGGCCCCGTGCTCGTCGGGCAGCTCGTCGTGCTGGAGTTGTGCGCGGTCGGGGTCTGGGCGGCCACGGCCGGGCCCAGCTGGGTTCTCCCCGCGGCGGGCGCGGCGGCGCTGCTGGTCGTGCTTGCGGCCTTCGCGCGCCGGGGTGGCCGTTGGTGGTTCGAGGATCTGCTGTTGCGCCGACGGCTGCGGCGGCGCGCCGATCGCGCGTCGGCCGCGTTGAGCAGCGGCACGGCGACCGACCCGCGGTTGGCTGCGCTCGCCCCCGAGCTGAGCGTCATCGAGCTGACCGACCGGGGCACCCGGCTCGGCATCGGGCGCGACGACCAGGGCTGGTTCGCGGCCGTCGCCCTGCAGTCGGCCACCGGTGCGGCGGTCGGCTCCGTCGACGCCTCCGCGGTGGACCGTGCGCTGCGGGTGCTCGCGGACTTCAGCGCCCCGGTCTCCCGGACGCAGGTCGTCGCGCACACCCTCGTCTGGTACCCGGCACCCGGTGCGCCACCGGCGGCACACCGGACGGTCTGGGTGGCGGTGCGGCTCACCGTCCGCGACGCCCGGGTCGAGTCGGTGAGCCGGGGTGGCGGGCTGACCGGTGTGCACCGGACGGTGGCCGCCGGGGTCGGCCGGCTCGGTAAGGCGCTGACCTCGGCGGGGCTGGCCCATCGCCCGTTGGGCCGTGAGGAGCTGCGCGCGGCCATCGTCTCCGCCGCCGGTCTGGACCTGGTGCCGGAGGCGCCGGCCGAGAGCTGGGACGGGTTGCGCGGCGGCGGCTGGACGCACCGCTGCATGGCGTTGCGAGGCCGTTCCGACGCGCCGCTCGGTCCGCTCGTGGACGCGATCACCGCGACCTCGGCGCCGTCGCACACGGTGGCCGTGACCGTCTCGGGCGATGGCCGGGTGGCGGCGCCGCTGTTGCGGGTCGCGGCGATGGACAACCATGTCGAGGCCCTGGTCAAGGTGGTACGCGACGTCGCCGACCGGGTGGGCGCGTCCACCCGGCCGACGGACGGTCAGCACGCGCCCGGCGTCTACGCCACCGCCCCGGTCGCGTCGACGCTCGGTGTCTCCACCGGCCTGCGGTCGCACTGACCGGGGCGGCGGCGCGGCGCGGTCAGGGTCGGAGGTTGACGATCCAGCCGTAGAGGCCGCAGACCCAGAAGGCGAGCGGTACCAGCGCGATGATGAGCAGGATCTCCGCGATGTCGAGCAGCCGGCCCCAGACCGGCGAGATGCGCTTGCCGGCGACGGTCAGACCGTAGATCAGGCTGATCACGGCAGCGAGCACCAGCCCGCCCAGGATCAGGCCGAGCCGGACCGGCATCGACCCACCGGCGAAGGTGGTCGCGGCGGCCAGGCCCAGCCCCACGGTGCCGGCCAGCAGCACCGGGGTGCGCTGGGCCCGGCCCAGGAGGGGGCGGGCCCGCAGCAGCGAGAGCAGGGCCAGCACCAGGCACAGCAGCACCGCTGGCAGGCGGCCGTCCAGGGCCAGCACGATCTGGGCGCCGAGCACCAGGAGCGAGACGGTCCACAGCAGGCCGGTCAGGAACTGGTCGGCGCGCTCGCTCTGCTGGAGCACCTGCCGACCGTCCACCGACTCACTGTCGGTCTTCAGGTCCTCGGGACCGGTCGGGATCGACGGCACCGGCAGCCGGGCCAGCCGGTAGGCCATCATCGGCAGTGCCGGCACCACGCCGAACGCGACCGCCGCGACCACCGCGGCGGAGGCCGCCGCGTCCAGACCGAACACCAGGCAGAGCACCGCGCCCAGGCCGGTCGCGGCCGCGACCCCGATCGCCGCGAAGAAGAGCGGGTATCGGTCGCCGACCGCCAGCACGGCCACCGCGCCGGCCACCACCGCGGCGGTCGCCGCGAGCAGGACATGCGGACTGGCCAGCTCGGTCAGCGATCGATCGCCGGCGAGCAGCAACAGGCCGCCGGTGGCCGCGTGCACCAGACCGACCAGGGCCAGCACCGCGCCGATGCCGCTGTCACCGGCGGCCCTGGAGAGCACCGCGGCGCCCACCAGCAGCGCCACCGCGACCAGCAGCGCGGCCAACGCGCCGGGTAGATGCGGCGGGCCGGCGAAGAGCGCGGCAAGCGCGCCGGCACCGAGCGCCGCTGCCGCGAAGACCACCGCGAAGGATCGGGTCGCCCCGGTCTGCCAGGCGCCGGGGCGCTGGTTGGTGGCGGTGGCGACCGCGTCCACCACGTCGTCGAAGACGATCTCCGGGGCCGCGTCGGACCGAGGATTGAAGTAGAGCACCTCGCCGTCGCGGACGCTGAGCTGCGCGGCGGTACGACCACCGTCGAGGGGTGCACCGCCCAACCGGGACAGTGCCCAGCCGCCGTGGCGCGCGCCCTCGTCGGCCATGTCCTCGCCGGCGTAGCGCAGCAGGGTGGGGAGCAGGTCGGCCATCGGCACGTCCGACGGCAGCGCCAGGTCCATTCGGGTACGCGGGGCCACGATGGTGATCCGGCTCAGCCCACCGGTCGCCGTCTTCGTCGCCACAGTGGCCTCCAGGTGTGCGTCTGTGATCGGCTGGCTGTGATGCTGCGGTCCGGGTCCACCGCGCACACGGCAGATTACCTACGATGACGGGCACGTACGATGCCCACCCGCGGGCGGTGTGCCGCGGCCGCACGTCATCAGGGCCGCTTCTGGGGAGGAGACAGCCGTGAGCACGGTGGTGTTCCGCCGGCTCCCGCGTCAGCCGGGGCCGGCCTTACCGCGCGGCGAGGTGCTGCTGGAATCGCCTCCCGAGCTGCCCGAGCCGACACCGCGTGGGATGGGGCAGCTGCTCATGATCCTGCCGATGTTCTGCGGGGTCGGAGCCATGGCGTTCCTCTACGCCGGCAAGGGCGGCGGCATGATGACGTACGTCGCCGGTGGGTTGTTCGGTGTCTCGATGCTCGGGATGGCGATCGGCTCGCTGGCCAACAACGGTGGCAAGGACAAGGCCGAGCTGAACGCCGATCGCCGCGACTACATGCGCTACCTGGCGCAGATGCGCAAGCGCACCCGGCGCGCCGCGGAGCAGCAGCGCGCCGCGATGGCGTGGCGGCACCCGGAGCCCGACGCGCTCTGGTCGATCGCCGCCTCCCGACGACTCTGGGAACGGCGGATCACCGAGGACGACTTCGGCGAGACCCGGATCGCCCTCGGCCCGCAGCGGCTCGCCGTGGAGATCGTTCCACCGGAGACGAAGCCGGTGGAGGACCTGGAGCCGATGAGCGCCATCGCGCTGCGCCGCTTCGTCCGTGCACACTCCACGGTGCCGGAGCTGCCGACGGCGCTGTCGGTGCGCGCGTTCAGCCGGGTGGTGCTGCGCGGGGACCGCGAGCCCGTGCTGGACCTGACCCGGGCGGCACTCGGCCAGCTGGCGACCTTCCACGCCCCGGACGACCTGGTGATCGCGGTGGTCGCCGCACCGGACCGGCAGTCGTCCTGGGGCTGGGTGAAGTGGCTGCCACACGCCCACCACAGCGGTCGTACCGACGCGGCCGGCGCGCGTCGGCTGGTCTTCGCCAGCCTGGCCGAGGCCGAGGCGGCGCTCAACGCCGAGCTGGCCGGGCGGCCCCGGTTCGCGCCGGAGGCAAAGCCGCTGACCACGGCCCCGCACCTGGTCGTGGTGATCGACGGCGGCGAGATCTCACCGACCTGCCAACTGGTGGGGCCGGGGTTGCTCGGTGCCACCGTGATCGACCTGTCCGGGACGGTGCCGCGCGACGCCGGCCGCTGGCTGCTCTGCCTCGACGTGGGCGACGGCAACGAGCTGGATCTGGTCCGCGGCAGCTCGTCGTCGACGCTGGGGCGGCCCGACCGGCTCAGCGCCGAGGCCGCCGAGGGGTTGGCCCGACAGATCGCCCCGTTCCGGCTCTCCCAGCAGCAGACCGGCGGCGACGAGCCGCTGGCCCGCAGCACCGAGCTTCCGGACCTGCTCGGTGTCGGTGACGCGGCGGCGGTGGACGTGCAGAACACCTGGCGTCCGCGCGGTCACCGCGACCGGCTGCGCATCCCGCTCGGCGTCGGTCCGGACGGCAACGTGGTCGAGCTCGACTTCAAGGAGTCGGCGCACGAGGGCATGGGCCCGCACGGTCTGGTGATCGGCGCGACCGGGTCCGGCAAGAGCGAGCTGCTGCGTACGGTGGTGGCCGCGTTGGCGGTGACCCACTCGTCCGAGGAGCTCAACTTCGTCCTGGTGGACTTCAAGGGCGGCGCGACCTTCGCCTCGCTGGAGGCGCTGCCGCACACCAGCGCGGTGATCACCAACCTGGCCGACGAGCTGCCGCTCGTCGACCGGATGCGCGACGCGCTCGCCGGCGAGATGGTGCGCCGGCAGGAGCTGCTGCGGGCGGCGGGCAACTACGTCTCCCGCTTCGAGTACGAGAAGGCGCGTTCGGCCGGTGAGCCGCTGGCGCCGATGCCCAGCCTGTTGATCATCTGTGACGAGTTCAGCGAGCTGCTCGCCGCCAAACCGGACTTCATCGACCTGTTCGTCATGATCGGCCGGCTGGGTCGGTCCCTCGGCGTGCACCTGCTGCTGGCCAGCCAGCGCCTGGAGGAGGGCAAGCTGCGGGGCCTCGACACGCACCTGTCGTACCGGATCGGTCTGCGCACGTTCTCCGCGGTGGAGAGCCGGATCGTGCTCGGTGTGCCGGACGCGTACGAGCTGCCGAACGCGCCGGGTCACGGCTATCTGAAGACGGACACCAGCACCATGCTGCGGTTCCGGGCCGCGTACGTGTCGGGGGCGTACCGGGCACCGGGGCAGCAGGCTTCCGCCTCGCAGGCGCTGGTGCAGCGGCGGATCGTGCCGTACGGCCTCGACTTCGTTCCGGTGCAGGTCCCGCAGGTGCCGGTGGACACCGCTCCGGAGCCGGAGCAGCCGGCCGACGGCAAGGCCGTGGCGATGCTCGACGTGCTCATCGACCAGCTCAAGGGTCGAGGCCGTCCGGCCCACCAGGTCTGGCTGCCGCCGCTTGCCGACCCGCCGGGCCTGGGGGAGTTGCTCGGCCCGCTGGCCGTCGACCCGACCTACGGGCTGTGCACCGCGTCCTGGCCCGGGCGTGGCCGGCTGACCGTGCCGGTCGGCGTGGTGGACCGCCCGTACGAGCAGCGCCGCGACCCGATGATGGTCGAGCTGGCCGGCGCCGGCGGCAACGTGGTAATCGTTGGTCGGTCGCTGAGTGGCAAGAGCACGATGCTGCGGACGCTGCTCGCCTCGCTGGCGCTCACGCACACGCCGCGGGAGGTGCAGTTCTTCTGCCTGGACTTCGGCGGGGGCGCGCTGCGCAGCATGGAGCGGTTGCCGCACCTGGCCGGGGTGGCCGGCCGACGCGACGTCGAGGCGGTCCGCCGGACGGTCGCCGAGGTGGTCGCGGTGCTTGACGACCGGGAGAGTCGCTTCGCCCAGCACGGCATCGACTCGGTGGCGAGTTACCGCCGTCGCCGGGCCGCCGGCGAGTTCGCGGACGACCCGTTCGGCGACGTGTTCCTGGTGGTGGACGGGTGGAACACGCTGCGCCAGGAGTACGAGGAGTTGGAGCAGACGATCACCACGTTGGCCAACCGGGGCCTCGGCTTCGGCGTACACGTGGTGCTCACCGCCGTGCGGTGGGCGGAGATCCGGATCAACATGCGGGACCTGCTCGGCACCAAGTTGGAGCTGCGCCTCGGCGACGCGTCGGAGTCCGAGATCGACCGCCGGGCGGCGAACAACGTGCCGGACAAGTCGCCGGGTCGGGGTTTGACCCGGGACAAGCTGCACTTCCTCACCGCCATCTCGCGGATCGACGGTCGGCGCGACATCGAGGATCTGAGCGAGGCCTCGCTGTCCCTGGCCGGGCACGTGGCGGCGAACTGGCCTGGTCGCCCGGCACCGAAGGTGCGCTTGTTGCCGCGCCGTTTGCCGGTGGCCGAGCTGGCCCGGATCATCGACAGGTCGGCACCCGGTCTGCCGATCGGTGTCAACGAGTCGGCACTCGCGCCGGTCTACCTGGATCTGGCCAACGAGCCGCACCTGACGGTCTTCGGTGACGCGGAGTGCGGCAAGACCAACCTGCTGCGCCTGATCGCCCGGGGGATCACCGAGCGGTACACGCCGGCGCAGGCCCGGCTGGTGATCGCCGACTACCGGCGTGGCCTGCTGGGGGCGGTGGAGGGTGACCACCTGCTCGACTACGCCCCGTCGAACCAGGCGTTCGCCCAGGGGCTGGGGTCGATCCGTACCGCGCTGTCCAACCGGCTGCCCGGCCCGGACGTGACCACCGCCCAGCTGCGTGATCGGAGCTGGTGGAAGGGTCCGGACCTGTACATCCTGGTGGACGACTACGACCTGGTGGCCTCCGGCGGCAGCAACCCGCTCAGCGCCCTCCAGGAGTTGTTGCCGCAGGCCCGCGACATCGGTCTGCACCTGGTCATCACGCGCCGCGTCGGTGGCGTGTCCAGGGCGCTGTACGAGCCGGTGTTGCAACGGCTGCGCGAGTTGGACTCGCCGGGCCTGCTGATGTCCGGTAACCGGGAGGAGGGCACGGTCTTCGGCACGTTGCGACCGAGCCCGCAGCCGCCCGGTCGGGGCACCCTGGTCCGCCGGCGCGACGGCCAGCAGTTGATTCAGACCGCTTGGTCCGAGCCGGCCTGAGCGCGGTCGGCCGTTCGGTAGGGGGTGGTGGGGCCGTCTCGGCCCGATTCACCACCATCCATCGAACGTCACCGGTCAGGGCTGCGGGGCCTGGACAGGTTCCGCTACGGTCTTCACAGGAGTGTCCGTCGGTGGGGTGTTGCTGCCTTGCCGCGGGGGAGGGGTGCGGCGAAGCCGCCACCACATTAGACGGAAGGGTGTGAAGCATGGCGTTCGAGGTCGAAGCTGCGACTCTGCATACCGCCGCGAGTGACGTGCGGTCCACGCGCAGCGAGGTCGACGGCGAGCTGAAGAAGCTGTGGAACGTGGTCGACGACCTGGCCATCGCGTGGAAGGGTCAGGCGTCCACGGGTTTCCAGTCGCTGATGACGCGTTGGAGCGAAGACACGAGCAAGCTGCTGACGGCGATGGACAACATCGCTGACCTGCTTGACAAGTCGGGTACGACGCACGAGGTCAACGACCAGGATCAGCAGCAGATGCTGGACAAGTTCCACGCTGCTCTCAACCCGTGATCTGCAGCCGGCAGAGGAGGAAATCGTGACGATCAAAGTTGACTATGCGGTCCTCGAGAGCAGCAACCAGCAGATGCAGGCCATCTCGAAGACACTCGAGGAGAAGCTCGACACGCTGCGGTCGATGCTGACCAAGCTGCACTGGGACGGCGAGGACCGGGTCGCCTACGAGCAGCACCAGGCGAAGTGGGATGCGGCGGTCCAGGACATCAACCGGATCCTGAACGAGATCGGCGGTGCCGTCGGCATCGCCCGCGAAAACTACCTCACCACGGAGATGAGCAACTCCAAGGTGTGGAGCTGAGGCTTTCGCCCGTGCGGCTCCGGTCCGGTTCGTCCGGCCCGGAGCCGCTCTGCGTTGGCGCAGGCGAAGGCACCGCGCAGGGCGTGAGCACCGCGTAGGGCGGTGCGGCGGCGCTCAGCCGGCAGTCGGTGCGTCCGTGCGTCGACCCGGGCGCCAGGCGCGTCGGCGACCCAGGGCCATGATCGGTCGCGCTACCAGCAGCAGCACGGCGAGCAGCCCTCCGATCACCGCCGCCCAGATCGCGGCGGGGCGCTGCCAGCTCAGCGGGTCGTCGGCGACGGCGGGTGCCGGGAGGGCGCTGGCGGGTGCGTTGGCCCGGGTGCCGAGCAGGCTCGACACGGCCCGGTACGGGTTGACCATCCCGTGGCCGATGTCGGCGTTCTGACCCTCGGGTGGGTTGTCCGCGGTGCGCTTGAGCCGATCCGCGACCTGCTGCGGACTGAGGTTGGGGTAGGCGGCCCGGACCAGCGCGGCCACGCCCGACACGTACGCTGCCGCGTAGCTGGTGCCGCCCTCCGGCACGGTGCGGTAGCCGGTGTTTCCGGGCGCCGGCCCGACGATGTTCATGCCCGGTGCGGCGATGTCGACGTAGTCGCCGCTGATCGAGGTGCCGACGTGGCTCCCCTGCTCGTCCACCCCACCGACCGCGATCACCCCCGGGTACGCGGCCGGGTAACCCGGCAGGCTCTGCGAGTCTTCCTTCCGGTTGCCGGCGGCGGCGACGAGCACCACCCCGTTGGCGAGTGCGCGCTCGACGGCTGCGGTCAGCTCGGGGCGGGGGATCGTGGTCAGGGACAGGTTGATCACGTCGGCGCCCTGGTCGACGGCCCAGTCGATGGCCGCGGCGACCTGCCCGGGGAGCTGCGGGTTGTTGACCTCGCCGAGCTGCGGCAGGACCCGGATCGGCAGGATGCGGGCGGCCGGGGCGATGCCGCTGAAGGGGACGACGGTGCCTTCCCGGCCCGCGATGATGCCGGCGATCAGGGTGCCGTGCCCGGCCTCGTCGCACTGGCCCTTGCGGGCCGTCAGGCCGTTGAAGTCGCGGCCGTCGAGCACCTGCCCCTTGAGGAGCGGGTGGGCGGCGGAGACTCCGGAGTCGATCACGGCCACCGTGACCCCGGCGCCCCGCGACAGCGGCCACGCCGAGGAGGGCTCGAGCCGGCGTAGCGCCCACGGTGTCTGGGTCAGGCTGTCGGGGCCCGTCGGGCCGCAGAGGGGTGGTGCGGCGGTCGCGGGTGCGGGTGCCACCAGGCCGGCGCCGAGCAGGGTCGCCAGCGCTCCACTGAGGACACCGCGAAGGGCACGTCGGGACGGGGTCGCGCTCAACGGCGGGCATTCGCGCACAAGCAAAGGTTACCGCCGGGACGGTCGGTCAGCCGCCCCCGGTGACGGGGGGTCAGGCCCGTGGGTCCGTCTTCGCGGTGGGGGTGTCGGCGAAGAGCGCGAGCAGGTCGCCGACCTGCCGGTCGGCTTCGGCGGGGTGCCGGAACCGGCCGGCCGGGTTCAGGGTGTATTCGTTCCGTCGCCCGACCCGGGTGCGGTGCAGGTAGCCGCCGGCCTCCAGGTCGGCCACGATGGCCTGCGCGGCCCGTTCGGTCACGCCGACCTCGGCCGCGACGTCGCGCAGCCGGGCGGTCGGGTCGCGGGCGATGGCCAGCAGGACGTGCCCGTGGTTGGTGAGGAACGTCCAGTTCCGCCCGTTGGTGTCGCCCGTCACCGTGTTCGCCATCGTGTCGACCGCCTTCCGGATGTCCGCCTGCCCTCGCGGAAGTGTGGTCCGCCCCGCCCCGGCACGGTCGGCCAGGGGGCGGCCGGAGTCAACGTATGAAATCTAAATCACGCATACCTTGACGCATCTTACGGTGCGTGTGACGGTGGAGCACGAGCCAGCGCCCGCCGCCCGGCCGACGGAAAGCCGGTTTGAGCAGGTCAAATGCGTGGAGACGAGGTGCGGGATGAGTCAAACTGGAAGCTCCGGCGGTCAGCCGGGTTCGCAGCGGACCACCGACCGGGAGTCCGCGCCAGGCGAGCCGACGCGGGCGTACGCCGAGTTGGTCGCCGGCAACCGGCGCTTCGTCGACGGCGCCCCCCGCCACCCCAACCAGGATGCCGGTCACCGGGCAGCCGTGGCCGACGGGCAACACCCGTTCGCGGTGATCGTCGGCTGCTCCGACTCCCGGTTGGCCGCCGAGATCATCTTTGACCGTGGGCTTGGCGACCTGTTCGTGGTGCGCACCGCCGGGCACACCGCCGGCCCCGAGGTGCTCGGCAGCGTCGAGTACGCGGTGACCGTGCTCGGCACTCCGCTGGTGGTCGTGCTGGGCCACGACTCGTGCGGCGCGGTGCAGGCCGCCCGGGAGTCCGCGGCGACCGGTACCGCACCGAGTGGCCACCTGCGCGCGGTGGTCGACGCCGTGCTGCCCAGCCTGCGCCGGGCCGAGGCCCAGGGCGTGACCGACATCGACGGGATCGTCGACGTCCACATCGCACAGACCGTCGAGACGCTCATCGAGCAGTCCCCGGTGCTTGCCGACCAGGTGGCGCGAGGGCGGTGCGCAGTGGTGGGAATGTCCTACCGGCTGGCCGCCGGAGCGGTGCGACCGGTGGCCGCCGTGCCGGCCGGCTTCGCGAGCGTGGACGCCCCGGGCGGATCGCCGGAGTCGACCGACCCGGCCGCTGCTGCCGCCGTCTGACGCGTCGAGGGCCGCTCCGCATCGTGCGGAACGGCCCTCGGACGGGGTTCGTGCGGATCAGAGCAGCGACATGTGTACGTGGTCGGTGTGGTTCGACGGCCCGCTGTACGAACTCCAACCGGTGGCCGGGAACCAGATCTGTCGGTTCCAGATCACGTAGTAGATGCCGAGCCGGTCGGCGTTACGGATGAGGAACGCGGCGACGTTGTTGCCGTACGTCCGGGTGTCGTTGTTGTGCCACGGGGAGAATCCGCTCTTCTGGAGCGACCAGTCGCAGGCGCGGCCCTTCGGGTGCTCCCATGGCCCGCCGGGCCGGTAGCAGCCGACGAACCGCTTGAAGCCGGCGGCCCTGACCTCCTTGTACGCGTGCAACGTGCGCGGCGTGATGCAGCCGGAGGTGGTCGGGTCCTTCTCGCTGCACGACTGTGGCTTCCAGTCGCCGTCGGCGGTGCGACCCGGGCCGATCTTCGCGATCTTGGAGGTGGCGTCCACCAGACCGCCGGTGAAGCCCTTCCCGCCGACGAGGGCGAGCGCCTTGTCGGCCTCGCTCTTTCGCTTCGCCATCAGGGCGGTCTGCTTCTGCTGCTCGCGGACCTCGGTGTCGAGGGCCAGCTTGGCCTGCTCGGCGCGGGCCTTCACCTCGTTGACCTCGGAGAGCTTCTTCTCGTTGACCATGTTCATCTCGTCGAGCATCCCGGCGCGCCGGACGAACGAGTCGGGCGCTTCGCTCTCCAGCAGCATCGCGACCGCGCCGATCCGGCCGGTCCGGTACGCCTGAGCGGCGATCTGCCCGACCTGCGGGGCCAGCGCGTCCAGGTCGGCCCTGGCCCGGTTGACCTCGGCGGCCAACTCACCCTGCCGCTTCTTGGACTTGTCCAGCTTGGACTTGGCGGCGGAGTAGTCGCGGTTGGCCTGCTCGATGACGTCGTTGAGCAGCTTGGGCTCGCTGTCCTCCTCGTGCCCGGACGGCGTGGGGTTCGCCGGGGCGGCGTGCGCCGGGAACGGCCCGGCGAACACGGTGAGTGCGGCGATCACGGCCACCACGGGTGTCATCCAGCGGCGTAGGGGTGCCGTCACAATGTTCCCTTCCGTCGACCGCCGACCGGGTTAGCTGACGGGTTCGGGGCGGAAGTGGCCCCTACCGCTGGCGCGGATTCACCCCAGGTGCCTGGGTCCCCGGCTCGCCGGTTGGCGATTGGGCGGTGGCACCGCAGGCGCCGCTTCGCGCCTTCATCGGTAACCGGCAGCGAGGTTACCCGAGAGTCGACCGGGTGAGCTACGCCTGGATGCCGACCAAAAGCGTCATTTCGCCATAGCGTTGAGTGACCAGTGACGCGGTTCTCAGGGTGGATGCCCGATCTGGTCACGCTGAGGAGTGTCACCATGCCGTATCCGTGCTCCTGTTCGACTCCGGCCACCTGTCGGTGGCCTGGGATGGGGGTGCGGTCCGCAGTTGGTCCGGCTCCTCGGAGCCGGCCGTTCGCGGTGAGCTGAGTGCGGCAAGTGCCTCGGTGCGGTCCCGCTGGGGTCGCGAGGCGGCAGCGTCGGTGGACGGCGTGGCGTCGGTGGACGGCGTGGCGTCGGCGCGTCCGGCGGCGGTCACCACTGCGGCCAGCCCGGTGGTCAGCGGCACGGCGGCGATCAGACCGAGGGTGGCGACCGCGCTGCGGACGATCTCCTGTGCCAGGAACTCACTGGTGAGGATCTGCCCGATCGGCCGCGAGTCGGCGGTGAGCAGGAGCAGCAGGGGCAGCGACGCGCCCGCGTACGCCAGCACGATGGTGTTGACGGTGGAGGCGATGTGGGCTCGACCGACCCGGGTGGCCGCCCGGTAGAGCTGCAGTCGGGACAGCCCGGGATTCGCGTTCGCCAGCTCGGTGACGGTGGCGGCCTGGGTGACCGTCACGTCGTCGAGCACACCGAGCGACCCGATGATGATCCCGGCGAGCAGCAGACCGTGCAGGTCCACGTCGCCCTGGAACATCGACAGGGTGGTGGCGTCCTCGCTGCCGAAGCCGGTGAGGTGGGTCGCGGCCGTGGCGATGGTGGCGAGGACGCCGGTCAGCACCAGACTGCCCAGCGTGCCGAGCACCGCGACCGACGTCTGTGCGGAGACCCCGTGCGTCAGGTAGAGCACCACGAACATGATCAGGGCCGCGCCGACCACCGCCACCAGCAGTGGTGATCTGCCGGCGCCGATGCCCGGCAGCACGAAGGTGAGCAGGATGGCGAAGCTGGCGGCCAGCCCGGCGAGCGCGGCGAGACCTCGCCACCGACCGAACGCGACGATCGCGGCCGCGAAGACCACCGCCAGCCACACCATCGGGGTACCGCGTTGGTGCTCGGCGATGTTCCAGTTGCTCGTGGTGGGGTCGACCGGGTCGGCCAGCTCGACCAGGATGACCTCGTCGCCGACCTCGACCCGGGGTGCTCCCGGCCCGTCGGGCACCGGCGTCCGCACCTGTTGCCCGGCGGCCGGCCCGTCGTCCACCCGGACGTCGACCGTGCCGCACCGCCCCTCGCCGACCCGCGGGGTGCCCTCGGGCACCGACGGCGCCGGCGGGCACGGCTCGCTCACCACCCGGGTGACCGTGCCGGGGTAGCGCGGCACGTCCGCGTCACCACCGCTCCGCGGTGACTCACCGCGCGGCCAGAGCAGCGCCGCGGCGAGCACGGTGGCGACGAAGAGAGGCACCACGGTCACGACGAGGATCCGTCGCACCCTCGGTGGGGCGGACGGAGCGGAGTGTGTGTGGTTGGCGGCCAAGGTGGGACTCCCAACGATCCGGTGCGGGGTACGGGTCAGCGGGCCGGGCGGTTCACCGTTTCGGTGGAAACGCGGCGGACGGCGGGGCGGATCGCTGCCTGACGACCGCGTGATCACGGACGGTCAGAGCTTGGCCGGGTCGGCCGGGGGCGACGCCACGGCGGAGCGGCGCTGGTGCCCGGCTGCGCAGCGGCATACGGAGGGCCATCGGGGGAGATGCTAGCCAGCCCGGCTGGGGGCCGCAGGTCGTGGAGTGTCGGGTGGCCGATCCGGCCGCGTGGCGGTCGCCGGACCGGCATGTTGGAGCCATGCCCGCTCCGTCACCGCCGGACCCCGGCCACCCGCAACCCACCGGACCCGTGCCACACGACAGGCACGCCGGGCACGACGAGCACGGGCACGACAAGCACGCCGGGCACGATCCGGCGATGTTCCGCCGCCGGTTCTGGGTGTGCCTGGTGTTGACCGTGCCGGTGGTGCTGACCAGTCACCTCGTGGCGGACCGGCTGAACCTGCCCGGGGGCGGCGTCGCCGGTCGGTCCTGGGTGGGCCCGGTGCTCGGCTCGGTGGTGTTCTGGTGGGGCGGTTGGCCGTTCCTGGTCGGTGCGGTCCGGGAGGTGCGGGACCGGGCACCCGGGATGATGCTGCTGGTCGCGATGGCGATCACCGTCGCCTACACCGCGTCCCTGGCGACCAGCGTCGGCGCCTTCGACCTGGACTTCTGGTGGGAGTTGGCCGCGCTCGTCACCATCATGCTGCTCGGGCACTGGCAGGAGATGAAGGCCATCGGGCAGGCCCGGGGGGCCTTGTCGGCGCTTGCCGCGCTGCTGCCGGACGAGGCCGAGCGGGTGACGGCGAACGGGCGGGTCGAGGCGGTGCCGGTGACCGGTCTGCGGGTCGGTGACGTGGTGCTGGTCCGGCCGGGAGGTCGGGTGCCGGCCGACGGTCGGGTCGTCGACGGCGACGCCGAACTGGACGAGTCGATGATCACCGGCGAGTCGCGACCGGTGGCCCGGACGGCGGGCGACCGGGTGGTGGCCGGCACCGTCGCCACCGACTCGGCGATCCGGGTACGCATCGAGGCGCTGGGTGAGCAGACCGCCCTCGCCGGCATCCAGCGGATGGTCGCGCAGGCCCAGGGTTCCGGTGGACGGGCCCAACTGTTGGCCGACCGGTTCGCTGCCGCGCTCTTCTACCTGGCCACCGGCACCGCCGTGCTGACCGTGCTGGTCTGGACCGCGCTCGGTCGGCCGGACGAGGCGGTGGTCCGTGCGGTCACCGTCCTGGTGGTCGCCTGTCCGCACGCGCTGGGTCTCGCCATTCCGCTTGTCGTCGCGCTCTCCACCGCTCTCGCCGCGCGCTCCGGGATCCTGGTCAAGGACCGGTTGGCCCTGGAGCGGATGCGGACCGTCGGCGCGGTGCTCTTCGACAAGACCGGCACGCTGACCCGGGGCGAGCACGGGGTGACCGATGTGGTGACGGAGCCCGGCGTCGAGCGGGGCGAGGTGCTGCGGATCGCGGCGGGCGTCGAGTCGGAGAGCGAGCACCCGTTGGCCCGGGCGATCGTGGCGGCGGCCGGGCCCGCCGGCCCGACTCGGGCCGTCGGCTTCCGGTCGCTGCCGGGTCGGGGAGTGCGGGCGTCCATCGACGGAACGGAGTACGCGGTGGGCGGGCCGGCGCTGCTGCGGGAGTTGGGCCTTCCGCTCCCGGCGCAGGTGCGGGAAGCGACCGGGCGATGGTCGACGCGAGGTGCCGCGGTGCTGTATCTGGTGCGGCTGCCGGAGACCGTGCTCGGCGCGTTCGCGTTGACCGACGAGGTGCGACCGGAGGCCCGGCGTGCCGTTGACGAGCTGCGTGCCGAGGGGGTCCGCACCATCGCCATGATCACTGGTGACGCGCGGCCGGTGGCCGAGGCGGTCGCGGCTGACCTCGGCTTCCGACCCGGTGTCGACGAGGTCTTCGCCGAGGTGCTGCCGGCGGAGAAGGACGACCGGGTGGCCGAACTCCAGCGGCGGGGGTTGGTGGTGGCGATGGTCGGCGACGGGGTGAACGACGCGCCGGCGCTGGCCCGGGCGGATGTGGGCATCGCGATCGGCGCGGGCACCGACGTGGCGATCGAGTCGGCGGCGGTGGTGCTGGCGTCCTCGGACCCGCGCGGGGTGGGGGCCGTGGTCCGGCTGTCCCGGGCGTCGTACCGGAAGATGCGACAGAACCTGGCCTGGGCGGCCGGCTACAACGTGGTGGCACTGCCGCTGGCCGCCGGAGTGCTGGCCTGGGCGGGTGTGGCGTTGAGCCCGGCTCTGGCCGCGGTGCTGATGTCGGCGTCCACGATCGTGGTGGCGCTCAACGCGCAGTTGCTGCGTACGGTCCGTCTCGACCCGGCGTCGGAGTGAGGCCGGTCAGCCGCGCTTCATGAGTCGTCCGACCGCCGCCATCATCTCGGTGGCCATCTCGTCGGCCCGACCCTCGGCGGCGCCCTCGTGCATGCAGTGCCGGGCGTGCCCGTCGAGCAGCCCGAGGGCCACCTTGTCCAGGGCGGCCTGGATCGCGGAGATCTGGGTGAGCACGTCGATGCAGTAGCGGTCGTCGTCGACCATCTTCTCGATGCCCCGGACCTGCCCCTCGACGCGGCGGAGCCGCGCGAGCAGTTGGTCCTTGCTTGCGGTGTATCCGCGGATCGGGGTGGGTGCGGTCATGCCGGCAAGGATAGCGTACCCCCAGGGGGTATGGTACGGTCGCTACCGGATGGGATACCCCCACCCGGTACCCGTAAGGGAGTCGTTCGATGGTCAACACGACGTACCAGGTGCAGGGCATGACCTGTGGGCACTGCGTCAGCGCGGTGAGCGCCGAGGTCGGCGCCATCGAGGGCGTGCGTGACGTCCAGGTCGACCTCGCGGCCGGCCGGGTCACCGTCAGCAGCGAGCAGCCGCTGGACACCGCGGTCGTCCGGGCCGCCGTCGACGAGGCCGGCTACGACCTCGTCGACGCGTGATCGGAGGGCCGGCGTGCGCACGGTGACGAGACTGGCCGGGTTCGCCGTCGGCCTGGTGGCGGTCTTCGGCGCGACCTACGGGATCGGCCGGGTCGTCGACCCCGCCCCGGTCGCCGAGAGCCGGCACGACGACGCCGCCGCCACTCCGACGACCGGCGGGCGGAGCGCAACAGCCGACCGGCTCCCCGGCGGCCTGCTCGTCTCCGAGCGCGGCTACACCCTCGAACCGCTCGACGCCCCGGCCGGCGAGTTCGCCTTCCAGGTCGCCGGCCCGGACGGCCGCCCGGTCACCAGCTACGAGGTGGCTCACGACAAGCAGATGCACCTGATCGTCGCCCGACGGGACCTCTCCGGCTTCCGCCACGTGCACCCCGAGCTGGCCCCGGACGGCACCTGGCGGGTCGACAGCCCGCTCGCCGGCCCCGGGCAGTGGCGGGCGTTCGCCGACTTCACCCCGACCGGGGGCGAGCCGCTGACCCTCGGCGTGGACGTGACCGTCCCCGGCGAGCTGACCGAGCGGCAGTTGCCCGCACCGACGACAAGCGCCACCGTCGACGGCTACACGGTCACCCTGACCGGTGCGCCGCAGCCCGGCCGTACGTCGTCGCTGACCCTTACCGTCAGCCGGGACGGGCAGCCGGTCACCGACCTGGAGCCCTACCTGGGCGCGTACGGGCACCTGGTGGCGCTGCGTCGGGGTGATCTGGCGTACCTGCACGTGCACCCGGACGGGACGCCGGGCGATGGGCGTACCCGGCCCGGCCCGGCCGTCACGTTCCTCGCCGACGTCCCCTCGGCCGGCACTTACCGGCTCTACCTCGACTTCAAGCACGGCGGGCGGGTGCACACCGCCGAATTCACAGTGGTCGCCGGCGCTGCCATGGCCGGGGACGTCGCCACCCCGAGCGGACCCGCACCGACAGGTGGGGCCGACCACGGCACCCCCGGGCACGGACACGACTGACGGGACCAGACGATGACCACCACCAGCAGACCACTGCCCGAGGCACCGAACCGGATCGAACTGGCGATCGGTGGGATGACCTGCGCCGCGTGCGCCGCCCGGATCGAGAAGAAGCTCAACCGGATGGACGGGGTGAGCGCCACCGTCAACTACGCCACCGAGAAGGCGACCGTCCGGTACGCCGACGGCGTCACGCCGGACGACCTGATCGTCACCGTGCAGAAGACCGGTTACACGGCGGCGCTGTCGGCCCCGCCCAGCGCGGAGCCTCCGGTGGATCCGTTGCGGGGCCCGCGTACCCGGCTCTGGGTCTCGGTGGCCCTGAGCGTGCCGGTGGTCCTGCTGGCCATGGTCCCGGCCTGGCAGTTCGACTACTGGCAGTGGCTGTCGCTGACCCTGGCCGCCCCGGTGGTGGTCTGGGGCGGGCTGCCGTTCCACCGGGCCGCCTGGACCAACCTGCGGCACGGCGCGGCAACCATGGACACGCTTGTGTCGCTCGGCACCCTTGCCGCCTTCGGCTGGTCGCTCTGGGCGCTCTTCCTCGGTGACGCGGGGATGCCCGGGATGACGCACCCGTTCCGCTTCGACATCACCCGGACCGACGGCGCCGGGAACATCTACCTGGAGGCGGCGGCCGGGGTCACCGTGTTCATCCTGGCCGGACGCTACTTCGAGGCCCGGTCCAAGCGCACCGCCGGTGCCGCCCTGCGCGCCCTGCTCGACCTGGGCGCCAAGGACGTGGTGGTGCTGCGCGACGGCGTGGAGACCCCGATCCCGGTGGACCGGCTCGCCGTCGGTGACCGGTTCGTGGTCCGCCCCGGGGAGAAGGTCGCCACCGACGGGGTGGTGGACGAGGGCACCTCGGCCGTCGACGCCAGCATGCTCACCGGTGAGTCGGTGCCGGTCGAGGTCGGCCCCGGTGCCGGCGTGGTCGGTGCCACGATCAACGCGGGTGGGCGGCTGATCGTCACCGCGACCCGGGTCGGCGCGGACACCCAGCTCGCCCGGATGGCCGATCTGGTCGAGCAGGCGCAGAGCGGCAAGGCGGCCGCGCAGCGGCTTGCCGACCGGCTCTCCGGTGTCTTCGTGCCGATCGTCATCGCCCTCGCCGTCGGCACGCTCGGCTGGTGGCTCGGCACCGGAGCCGGCCCGACCGCCGCGTTCACCGCCGCCGTGGCCGTGCTGATCATCGCCTGCCCGTGCGCGCTCGGTCTGGCCACGCCGACCGCGCTGCTCGTGGGCACCGGTCGGGGCGCCCAGCTCGGCGTGCTGATCAAGGGGCCGGAGGCGCTGGAGTCGACCCGTCGGGTGGACACCGTCGTGCTCGACAAGACCGGCACCGTGACGACCGGCCGGATGACCCTGGTGGACGTCGTGCCGGCGAGCGGTGTGGACCGGGCCGAACTGCTCCGGCTCGCCGGTGCGGTGGAGGCCGCCTCCGAGCACCCGATCGCGCGTGCCGTCGCCGCCGGGGCGACCGAGGCGGGCACGCTGCCCCCGGTGACCGCCTTCGGCAACCTGGAAGGGCTGGGGGTGACCGGCACGGTCGACGGTCGGGCCGTGCTCGTCGGTCGGGCCCGGCTGCTGCGCGAGCGCGACATCGACGTACCGCCGGAGGTCGAGTGGGCCGTGCGCGACGCGGAGGCTGCCGGCCGTACGGCGATCGTCGCCGGCTGGGACGGGCGGGCCCGTGGCGTGCTCGCGGTCGCCGACGCGGTGCGCCCGAGCAGTCGGGCGGCGGTGGCCCGGCTGCGCGGGCTGGGGCTGACGCCGGTCCTGTTGACCGGTGACAACGCCGCGGTGGCTCGCGCGGTCGCCGCCGAGGTGGGCGTCGACGAGGTGATCGCCGAGGTGCTGCCGGCCGGAAAGGTCGACGTGATCAAGCGGCTCCAGGCCGAGGGGCGGTCGGTGGCGATGGTCGGTGACGGGGTCAACGACGCCCCGGCGCTGGCCCAGGCCGATCTGGGGCTGGCCATGGGCACCGGCACCGACGTGGCGATCGAGGCGGCCGACCTCACCCTCGTCCGGGGCGACCTGGACGCCGCGGTGGACGCCATCCGGTTGTCCCGACGCACGCTCGGCATCATCCGGGGCAACCTGTTCTGGGCGTTCGGTTACAACGTGGCGGCCCTGCCGTTGGCCGCCGCCGGGCTGCTCAACCCGATGATCGCCGGTGCCACGATGGCGCTGTCCTCGGTCTTCGTGGTGGCCAACAGCCTGCGCCTGCGGCGCTTCCGGTCGGCCGCCGCCGATCTGTGACGACGGTAATGGTTGGTGCGGTGACGGCGGGGGTACCTCTGTTGTCGTAGCGACGCTTGCAATGGAGGTTGGCAATGGGATTCGACGACAAGATCAACAACGCCACCGAGGACGCGGCCGGCAAGCTGAAGGAAGGCGCCGGTCGGGCCACCGACAACGAGCAGCTGGAGGCGGAGGGTCGCGCCGACCAGTCCACCGCCAAGCTCAAGCAGGCGGGCGAGAAGATCAAGGACGCCTTCAAGAGCTGACGTACGACGTACCCCGCACGCCGGGCCGGTGATCATCACCGGCCCGGCGTGCTGTGTGTCCGGCCTCTTTCGCCGACCCTGAGATCCCCCTGATTCCGCTTCTCGTCCGCACCGCAGTTCGCCGACACCTGCTAACTTTCCTTGGCATGTGCAAGGGCTGGTTATGAGCGCCGCCTCACCGCCGACCGGCGACGACCTGGTCCGGGTGCTGGCCACCCTGGCCAACCCGCACCGGCTGCGGGTCGTCGCCGCGCTGGCCCGCGAGCGTGCGTACGTCAGCGGGCTGGCCCGGCAACTGGGCATCAGTCGAGCGCTGTTGCAGGTCCACCTACGGAAGCTGGCGGCGGCCGGGCTGGTCACCGCCCGCCTGGAGTTGTCGGAGGACGGGAAGGCCATGAACTACTACGAGGTGGAGCCGTTCGTGCTCACACTCACCCCCGCGGTCATCGCGGCGGCTGTCGAGACGCTGACCGTGCCCGACTCGGGCGAGCAGCCGGGAGCGCAGGAATGAGCGAGCACGACTGGACCGAGGTGGTCGGCGCGATCGGCGTCTTCGCCCTGCTGATCAGCGTGTTCACGGTGAGCGTCGTGCAGCTTGCCAAGACCCGGCGCGCCCGGTACGAGGCGACCCGCGCCGACGACTACCGCCGGCTCGCCGAGACGGCCGCTCAGGCCCAGGCGGAGAACGCCCGACTGCTCACGGCGATGGATGGCCGGCTGGGCGGGATGGAGACCCGGATGACCACGCTGGAACGCGTCCTGCGCGAGGTCGACTGACCCGGGCGGACGGAAGAGACCCCGGGCCGCCGAGCGGCTACTCGACGGCCCGGGTGGAAGCAGCATCACCTCGCCCAGTTGGCGAGTTTCACCTGCAACGCTCCTTCGAGGAGAGGACAGCACCTCATGCTGCGCGTACGCAAATCCGCAGTCGGCTGGGCGGTGGCCCTGGCCCTGACGGCCGCCGGCCTGACCCCGGCGAGCCCGGCCGCCGCCCGAGCGCAGCCCACTGCGCCGATCGACTGGCGGCCCTGCGCCACGGACACCAGCGCCGAGTGCGGCACCCTGTCGCTGCCGGTGGACTGGAACCGACCCGGGGGTGAACGCTTCGACCTGTCGTTGGCCCGCCGGGTCGCGGACCCGGCCACCCGGAAAGGCGCGCTGGTCTTCGGCCCCGGCGGGCCGGGCGACAGCGGCGTCGACCGGGTGGTGAACGGCAGCTCCCGATTCAGCGCCGACCTTCGTGCGCGATTCGACATCGTCAGCTTCGACCCGCGCGGCACCGGCGGCAGCCACCCGGTGGTCTGTGCCCGGGACCTGCTCGCCCGGCAACCGCAACTGATCGCCGACCAGGCGCAGTTCGACGCCACACTTGCCAACAACGCGCTGTTGCGTACCGACTGCCGGGCCCGCACCGGGGCGCTCTACGACCACGTCGACACCACCAGCGCCGCCCGCGATCTGGACGCGGTCCGCGCCGCGCTCGGCGAACGGCAGTTGACCTTCCACGGCAGCTCGTACGGCACCCTGCTCGGGCAGCGGTACGCCGAGCTGTACCCCGACCGGGTCCGGGCCATGGTGCTGGAGGCCACGATGGACCACAGCCTCGGCACCCGCGCCTTCCTGGACACCCAGGCCGCCACAGCGGAGGGCGCGTTCGACGAGTTCGCCGCCTGGTGTGAACGGTCCACGGCCTGTGCCCTGCACGGCCGGGACCTCCGGTCGGTCTGGGCCGGGGTGCAGGTGCGGGCCGAGCGCGGCCTGCTGACCGACCCGAAGCGGCCCGGGGTGGTGCTGACCCCATTCGAATTGAGCCGGCTCACCCACAAGGAGTTCTACGACACCTGGCGGTGGCCGGGCCTGGCCGAGTGGCTGGGCAGGATGGATGCCGCCACCGCCATGCGAAGCGCCGGCCCAACGACCGGCGGCGCCGTGGCTCCGTACCCCTTCGCGGTTTTCTGTCAGGACTGGAGCCTGCCGGTCCGCGACTACCGCGAGTACGTCGGACACCTGCGCCGGGCGGCCCGGCTCGCGCCGGACCTGCGCTACCCGCCGGCGCTGTTCGCCCTGGTCACCTGCCTGGGTGCCCCGACGCCGGTGGCCAACCCGCAGCATCGGCTACGGGTCCACACCGAGGTGCCGCTGCTGCTCGCCGCCACGGTGCACGACCCGGCCACCGGCTACGACTGGGCGCACAACGTGGCGCGACAGTTGGGCCGGCACGGCGCGCTGCTCACCTATGACGGGTGGGGACACGGCAGCTACACCAGCAGCCCGTGCGTGCAACGAATCGTCGACTCGTACCTGATCGACCGGGTGGTGCCCGCCCGGGGTGCGAGCTGTCCGGCCGTCGAACCCGAGGTGTGATCGCGCCACCGGCCCCGGGTGGTCCGCGCCGCCCAGGGCCGGTTCAGCGGCGTCGGGTGGCGCGGACGACCACGTCGTACAGCGGGGCCTCCCGGCCCGGCACCGTGCGACGGTGCTCCTCGGCGGTGACGATCTCCCAGGTGCTGCCGCCCAGGGCGGCGGTGATGTCCGCGAGGGTGACCGATGCCTCGTCCGGTGGGTGGTGCCCCGGCCCGTGCCCGTGCCCGTGCCCGTGCGCGGGGGCTGCCGCGGTGTGCAGGTGCCCGACGATCAGCAGGGTCCCGCCGGGTGCCACCCATCCGGCGATGCGGTCGTAGAAGGCCAACTGCGGCATCGCGGGGTGCGCGTAGTGCGTCGTGACCAGGTCGAACCGTGCCTCCGGAACCCAGGCCGTCAGGTCCGCCTCCACCCACCGCACGCGCTCGGACACCCCGCTCTCCGTTGCGCGTTCGGCGGCTCGGGCCAGGGCGACGGGTGCGATGTCGACAGCGGTGACCTGCCAGCCGTGGGCGGCGAGCCAGATCGCCTCGGCGCCGGCGCCGCACCCGGCGTCCAGCGCCGAGCCCGGCACCAGATCGCCGGTCTCGCTGGCCAGGTACGGGTGTGCGGGACTCGTGCTCATCGCGCCGGGACGGTCGTGCTGTGCCTGGTGCCAGTGCCGCTCCCAGTAGCCCTTGTCGAACTCGTGCTGCTCGGTCATCTGTGCCTGCTCCTTCGCGCGTCGCCCACGACTGTGACCGGCGACCGGCCGATGCGCAAAGATTGTTGCCAAAACGGCAAGGCGATGTCCCTCAGCCCTGCCCGGTCAGCCGAGCCGCCCGCACCTCCAGGTAGCGCTGCTCGGGCCGGCTCGTGGTGCCCCGTGCGGCGGCCAGGTACGCCTCCCGCGCCGCACCGCGCTCCCCGGCCAGCTCCAACAGGTGGGCCCGGACGGCTGCCAGCCGGTGGTGCCCGGCCGTGCGTTCGTCGGCGTCCAACGCTGTGAGCAGGTCGAGCCCGGCCCGGGGCCCGTCGACCATGGCCACCGCCACCGCCTGGTTCAGGGTGACCATCGGGTTCGGCGCGATCCGGGCCAGCAGTCGGTAGAGCGCGACGATCTGCGGCCAGTCCGTCTCGCCCGCCGTCGGCGCCTCCGCGTGCACCGCGGCGATCGCCGCCTGGAGCTGGTACGGGCCGGGCGGCGACCAGGTCAACGCCTCGGTGATCAGCGCGACCCCCTCGGCGATGGCGGCGGCGTCCCAGCGCGAGCGGTCCTGCTCGGCCAGCGGCACCAACTCGCCGTCCGGCCCCACCCGGGCCGCCCGGTGCGCGTCGGTCAGCAGCATCAACGCCAGCAGCCCGGCCACCTCACCGTCGTCCGGCAGCAGCCCGCGCAGGATGCGCGCCAGCCGGATCGCCTCACCTGTCAACTCGGCCCGGCGCAGGTCCGGACCACTTGACGCGGTGTAACCCTCGTTGAAGATCAGGTAGAGCACCCGCAGCACCGTGCCCAGCCGCTCGTCCCGCTCGGCCGGCCCCGGCATGGTGAACCGGGCCCCGGCGGCCTCGATCCGCTGCTTGGCCCGCCGGATCCGTTGACTCATCGTCGCCTCGGGCAGCAGGTGCGCCCGGGCGATCTGGGCCGTGCTGAGGCCGCCGACCGCCCGCAGGGTCAGCGCCACCTGCGCCGACCCGGGCAGCGCCGGGTGGCAGCAGAGTAACAGCAGGGTGAGGGTGTCGTCGTCGGACGGAACGGCGGGCTCCGCATCCGCCGCCGGTGCCACCCCGGCGTACGCCGGCTCGCGCCGCGCCACCGCCACCTCGCGGTCCCGGCGCGCGCTCTCGCTGCGCCACTCGTCGGTGAGCCGGCGGGTGGCCACAGTGAGCAACCAGGCGCGCGGATTGTCCGGTACGCCCTGACCCGGCCACTGCGTCGCGGCGGCGAGCAGCGCCTCCTGGACCGCGTCCTCGCACCTGTCGAACTGTCCGTGCCGGCGGACCAGCAGGCCGAGGACCTGCGGCGCGACCGTGCGCAGCAGATCCTCGACCGTCCGGTCCCCGGTCACATCTCCGTCCCGGCCTCGTCCATGATCGGGCGGACCTCCATCGCCCCGCCGTACCGGACGTCCGGCCAGCGGGCGGCGATCTCGGCGGCCCGCTGCGGGCTGTCGCAGTCGACGGCCAGGTAACCGGCGAACTGCTCCTTGCTCTCCATGAACGGGCCGTCGAGGACCTCGGGGGCGCCGTCCACGAGCCGGACCGTCAACGTCTGCGACGGATTCGCCAACGCCTGACCGCCGATCAACTCGCCGGTCTCGGCCAGCTCCTTCATGATCTCGTCGACCTCGCCGAAGAGGGCGGTGCGGTCCTGCTCGGTCAGCTCCTCGGTGAAGCCGGGCCGGTTCCAGATCAGCAGCATGTACTTCACGGCGATACTCCTCAGGCTCTCTGGTCGCACCCCGACCGGGGCGCGACTCACCGAAGGGTCGGAGCCGTTCCCCCGATCCCTACCGCGTACCGAAGAAAAACCCAGAAACCTGCGCGGGAGGTGGTCCCACGCCGGATGGTTCAGCGCTGATCGGGTCGGCCGCGCACCTGCCGGGGCTTCCGACCTCCGCCGACGTCGAGCGACGCCCGGTCGGCGGCCGAGGCACCGGACGACCAGCCCTCGGCGTCGCGCACGCTGAGCCGGTGCCGGGTGACGCCGGGGAAGAGCGTGTCCAACCGCTCCCGGACCGCCTCGCCCCGCGCCGCGAGCACCGGCAACAGCCGCTCCGCCCCGGTCGTCTCGGCCGCCGCCTGGTCCGCCGCGTCGGTGGCCGCGTCGGTGGCCGCCCGCAGCCGCTCGCCGATCCGCAGCGCGAACGCGTTGAGGAAGGACTCGTCCCAGACCTTCGTCCGCCGCCCCGAGCCCGGCCGCCGCTCGGCACGCCCCCGCAGCATCGCCGCCGTCGCCTGCACCAGCAGCGACGTGTAGAGCAACTCGACCGCCACCAGATCGGCCGGCCAGCCCAGCACGGTGGCGAAGCCCAGATCGTCGGACCAGACCGCCTCGCACCTGTTCGCCGCCGCCACCTCCTGCACCAGCAGCGCCTTCGCGCCCGCGTACGGGCTGTCGGTGCCCAGGCGCACCCCGCCGGGCAGGTCCCCGCGCTCCGCCCCGGCGGCCAGCAGCGCCTCGTCGATGCTGTGCCTGGCGATCAACTCCTGGGCCTTCCCGGTCAGCGCCTCCGCCTCCGCCGGGAAGGTGGTCGACTCGGCCTTGGCCAGCAGCGCGCGTACCCGGTCCAACATCGGTGACCCGCTGCGCGCCGTGCCCGCCGTGCGGGGCAGTGCCGCGCCGGCCACGCCCGGCGGCGGGCGCAGCACCGCGATCGGCGGCAGGCTCTCCAGCAGCGCGAGGGTGTCCACTGCCGCGCGGAGGGCGTCGACCCGGTCCAGGCCGTCCCGGGTGGCCCAGCCGGTCAGCACGTCTCCGTCGGCACCGCCCCCGGTCACCCCCAGCTCGCGGAGTTGGTCGTCCCACCAGGCGGGGACCGGCTCGGCCTGGCCGCGCCGCTGGACGGCCATCGCGTCGCGGACCAGCCGGGCCGCGCTCACGCCGAGGCGACGAGCGGTGATCCGCTCCACGTCGACCGGCTGCCAACCGCGCGGCCACAGCCGTACCAGAGCGCGGACCAGGCGACGCAGCAACGCCGCGTCCACCGCAGTGGTGCCGTCCGCGGCGCCGGTGCCGACCATCAGGTGGTCAAGCTGCCGTTCGGCCTGTCGTACGTCAGTGCCGCGCACCGCCGCGAGCGCGTTTGCGACGAGTTCGTCCGCGTCCGACACGGGCACCTCCTACTCGGGATCTGGCTGTCGCTGCCTCCAGGCTGCATGATCATGCCCCCCAAGCCCCGACAGAACCCAAACCCCACCCCAAACCCAACCCCCACCCCAACCCCCAACCCCCAACCCCCGAGGTGGTGATCAAGAGGTTTGCGTCACCAGAGGACGGATCCTTGACGCAAAGCTCTTGATCACCGCGGCGAGGGCGAGGTGCGGTGCGGCCAGCCGGGCAGGATCTGCTGGATTGGTAGGAGGTCCTTCTCCGGGTTCGGTGCCGGGGCTGGGCGGGCGGTCGGGGTGCGGGCGAAGCGGGGTGCGGGGGCCGGCTGGACCTCGCCGCCGACCTCGACGAAGGTGCCCCGGGCGGCGTTGTGCGGGTGCTCGTGCGCCTCACCTGGGGCGAGCACCGGCGCGACGCAGGCGTCCAGGTCGGCGAAGACCGCCGTCCACTCGTCCCGGGTGCGCTCGGCGAACCGCTCGGTGAACCGGCGGCGCAGCTCGTCCCAGCCGCTCGGGTCGTACTGGGCGGGCAGGTCCGGGTCGTCGGCAAGGTCCAGGCCAGCAAGGAGTACGGCGTAGAAGGCCGGTTCCATCGCACCGACGGCCATGAATCCACCGTCGGAGGTGGCGTAGGTGTCGTAGAAGGGCGCGCCGCCGTCGAACACGTTGCGCCCACGCGGGGCGGCCCACATGCCGGAGCCGAGCAGCCCGTGCAGGAACGAGGTGAGCAGGGCCGAGCCGTCCACCATCGCCGCGTCGATCACCTGGCCGAGGCCGGAGCGTTCCCGCTCCAGCAGCGCGGCGAGCACACCGACAGCGAGCAGCATGCCGCCGCCACCGAAGTCGGCGAGCAGGTTCATCGGCGCGTACGGGCGCTCGCCGGCCCGTCCCAACGGCTCCAACGCCCCGGCCACCGCGATGTAGTCGATGTCGTGCCCGGCTCGGGCCGCCAGCGGGCCTTCCTGACCCCAGCCGGTCATCCGCGCGTAGACCAGCCGGGGGTTGCGGGCCTGGCACACCTCCGGCCCGAAGCCGAGTCGCTCGGCCACCCCCGGCCGGTACGCCTCGACGAGCACGTCCGCCCGCTCGACGAGGCGCAGCAGGTCCGCCACCCCGGCCGGGGACTTCAGGTCCAGTGCGGTGACCCGCCGTCCGCGCTGCAACGGCCCGCTCGTCGGCGCGGCCAGCCGGCCCGCACCCGGAGCGCCCGGCCGGTCGACCCGCACCACGTCCGCTCCGAGGTCGGCGAGCACCATGCAGCCGAACGGCGCCGGGGCGAGGCTGGCCAGCTCGACGACCCGCACCCCGGCGAGCGGCCCGCCCCGTGCCGGTGGACCAGACGCACCGCGCGCCGGTGTGTCCGACCCCGCGCGTGTCGCCGCGTCTGATGCGTCCGAACTTCCGGGTGACGCCATCAGAGGACGCCGGCGGGCTCGGCGGGGCGGGCGGCGAGCTGGTCCACCAGGTCCGTCGGGGGTGTGAACCGGTCGCCGTAGCGGTCGGCCAGTTCGGCGGCGCGGGCCGCGAAGCCGGTCGGGCCGCCCGCGTACTGCCGGACGTAGCGGATCACCCCGCCGGTCCACGCGGGGAAGCCGATGCCGAAGATCGAGCCGATGTTGGCGTCGGTCTCGGTACGCAGCACCCCCTCGTCGAGGCAGCGCAGCGCGTCAAGCGCCTCGGCGAAGAGCATCCGCTCCTGTAGGTCGGTGAACGGAACCGCCCGACCCGCGTCCGTGGTCAGGTCGGCGAGGCCGGGCCACAGCCGGCCCCGGGTGCCGTCGTCGTAGGAGTAGAAGCCGCGACCGGCTGCGCGCCCCGGCCGGTCGTACGCGTCGACCAGTTCGTCCACCAGCCGGTGCGCCGGCAGGGGTCGGAACTCCTCGCTGGCCGCCTCGAACTGGCGGCGGATCCGCTGGATCAGCGTGAGGCTGACCTCGTCGGCAAGCGCCAGCGGCCCGGTCGGGTAGCCGGCCTGAAGGGCTGCCTGCTCCACCGATGCGGCGGGGACACCCTCGGCGACCATGCCGACCGCCTCGTCGATGAACCGGCCGATAACCCGGCTGGTGAAGAAGCCTCGACCGTCGTTGACCACGATCGGGGTCTTGCCGATGCGTCGGCCCAGGTCGAACGCCCGGGCCAGTGCCACGTCCCCGGTCCGCTCGCCCACCACGATCTCCAGCAGCGGCATCCGGTCCACCGGAGAGAAGAAGTGCATGCCGATGAAGTCCGTCGGCCGGTCCACGCCGGCGGCCAGCCCGGTGATCGGCAGGGTGGACGTGTTGGAGGCGAGCAACGCGTCGGGCGTCAGTACGGGCAGCACCTCGGCGAAGACCTGCTGTTTCAGCGCCGGGTCCTCGAAGACCGCCTCGATGACCGCGTCGCAGCCGGCCAGCGCGTCCGCCCGGTCGGTGGTGGTGATCCGGTCCAGCACGGCGCGGGCGTCCGCCTCGGTCGTGCGACCCTTGCGTACCGCGCGGGACAGCAACCGCTCGGCGTGCTCGCGGGCCCGGCCGGCGGCCTCCGGCGTGACGTCCTTGACCACGACGTCGAGGCCGGCGCTGGCGCAGGCGTACGCGATGCCCGCGCCCATCATGCCGGCCCCGAGCACCGCCACCCGGCGAACCGGTGGGGCGTCCACGGACGGCCGGGCCGCGCCCCCGTTGACGGCCTTCAGGTCGAAGAAGAAGGCACCGATCATGTTCTTGGCGACCTGTCCGGTGAGCAGCCCGATCAGGTGTCGGGTCTCCACCGTCAGGGCGGTCTCCAGGTCGACCTGTGCGCCCTCGACGGCGGCGGCCAGGATCGCCTCGGGCGCGGGCAGCCGGGCGCCCTTGAGCTGCTTGCGCAGCGTCGCCGGGAAGGCGGGCAGTTGTGCGGCAAGCGACCGGCTGGCCGGGGTGCCGCCCGGCATCCGGTAGTCCGGCCGGTCCCACGGCTGGGCCGGGTGCGGGTTGGCGGCGATCCAGGCCCGGGCGTGCTCCAGCAACTCGGCCGGCGTGGCGACCACCTCGTCGACGAGCCCGGCGGCCAGGGCGTCGGTCGGACGCATCCGCCGGCCGGTGAGCAGCACCGTGGTCAGCGCGCCGGCCAGGCCGAGCATCCGGACCGTCCGGGTGACCCCGCCCGCGCCGGGCAGCAGCCCCAGGGTCACCTCGGGCAGCCCGAGCCGGCTGTCGGGCACGTCGAGCGCGATCCGGTGGTGGCAGGCGAGCGCGATCTCCAGTCCACCGCCGAGCGCGGAGCCGTTGACCGCCGCGACCACCGGCCGGCCCAGCGTCTCCAGGCGGCGCAGGTCCCGCTTGATGGTGCCGAGCAGGTCGGCCAGCGCGGGCGCGTCGGCGCGGGTGGCCCGGATCATCTCGGGCAGGTCGCCACCGGCGAAGAACGTCGGCTTCGCGCTCGTCACGATGACCCCGACGAGATCGGGCTCGGCCTCCAGCCGATCGAGCACCGCGCTCATCGAGGCGGCGTACGCCCGGTTCATGGTGTTCGCGGACTGGGTGGGGTCGTCCAGGGTGAGCGTGACGATGCCGTCGGCGCCGCGGTCGTACCGGATGGTGTCGGTCATTGTCGTCCTCCGGGGTCAGCAGCGCTCGAGAACGGTGGCGACGCCCATGCCGCCGCCGATGCAGAGGGTCACCACGGCGCGGTGCAGGTCGCGGCGCTCCAACTCGTCCAACGCGGTGCCGAGCAACATGGCTCCGGTCGCGCCGAGCGGGTGGCCGAGAGCGATCGCGCCGCCGTTGACGTTCACCCGTTCCGGGTCGAGGCCCAGGTCACGGACGTACTTGAGCACCACGGCGGCGAACGCCTCGTTGATCTCGAACAGGTCGATGTCGTCGACCGTCAGCCCGGCGACGGCGAGCGCCTTGCGGGTGGCCGGGATCGGGCCGGTCAACATCAGCGTGGGGTCCGCGCCGCTGACCGCCGCGCCGACGATCCGGGCGCGCGGGGTGAGGCCGAGGTCCCGACCGATCTCACCCGAGCCGATCAGCACCAGCGCGGCACCGTCCACGATGCCGGACGAGTTGCCCGCGTGGTGGACGTGGTCGATCGCCTCCAACCAGTGGAACTTCTGCAACGCGACCGCGTCGAAGCCGGCCGCCTCGCCGAGGGTGGCGAAGGACGGGGTGAGCCGGGCCAGGGCCTCCCGGGTGGTCTCCGGGCGCGGGTGCTCGTCGACGGTGAGGATGTCCAGCCCGTTGCCGTCGCGGACCGGCACCACCGAGCGGGTGAAGTAGCCGCCGGCCCACGCCTTGGCGGCCCGCTCCTGCGACCGCAGCGCGTAACCGTCCACGTCGTCGCGGGTGAAGCCCTCCAGAGTGGCGATCAGGTCGGCGCTGACGCCCTGCGGCACGAACGACGTGGCAAGCGCGGTCTGCGGGTCGGTGGCCCAGGCCGCGCCGTCGGAACCCATCGGCACCCGGGACATCGACTCGACCCCGCCGGCGAGCAGCAGATGCTCCCAGCCGGAGCGGATCCGCGCGGCGGCCGAGTTGACCGCCTCCAGCCCGGAGGCGCAGAACCTGTTGAGCTGCACCCCGCCCACCTGATCGGGCAGTCCGGCAAGCAGCGCGGCGGCCCGTGCCAGGTCGCCGCCCTGCTCGCCGACCGGGGTCACGATGCCGAGGAGCAGGTCCTCCAACCGGCCCACGTCCAGGCCGGGGTTGCGCGCCCGCAACGCGTCGATCAGGCCGACCACCAACGAGATCGGTTTGACTCCGTGCAGCGCGCCGGTGTCCCGGCCGCGTCCGCGCGGGGTGCGCACCGCGTCATAGACGTACGCCTCAGAGGGCACGGGCGATCAACTCCTTCATGATCTCGTTGGTGCCGCCGTAGATCTTCTGGACCCGGGCGTCGGCGTACATCCGGGCGATCGGGTACTCCGTCGTGTAGCCGTAACCGCCGAAGATCTGCAGGCACCTGTCGACGACCTCGCACTGCCCGTCGGTGAGCCAGGACTTCGCCATCGCCGCGGTGGCCACGTCCAGCTCGCCACGGCTGTGCCGGACGATGCAGTCGTCCAGGAAGACCCGGCTGACCCGGGCGCGGGTGGCGCACTCCGCGAGCACCATCCGGGTGTTCTGGTGACCCATCAGGGTCTTGCCGAAGGCGGTGCGCTCCTTGGCGTACGCCACGGTCAGCGCGACCGCCCGCTCCATGGCCGCGACCGCGCCGACACCGATGACAAGCCGTTCCTGCGGGAGCTGCTGCATGAGCTGGATGAAGCCCAGCCCCTCGGCACCGCCCAGCAGGTTCGCCGCCGGTACCCGGAGTTCGTCGAAGAACAACTCGGCGGTGTCGTTGGCGTGCAGGCCGATCTTGGACAGCAGGCGCCCTCGACGGAACCCCACCGGGTCGCCGCCCACCTCGCAGACCAGCAACGAGACCCCGGCGGCCCGCTGCTCCGGGTCGGTCTTCGCGGCCACGATGACCAGGTCGGCCAGGCCGCCGTTGGTAATGAACGTCTTCGCCCCGGTGACCAGGTAGTCGTCGCCGTCCCGGACCGCCCTGGTCCGCATCGCCTGAAGATCTGAGCCGCCGTCCGGCTCGGTCATCGCAATCGCGCCGACCAGTTCGCCGCTGCACAGGCCGGGCAGCCAACGGCGCTTCTGCTCCTCGCTGCCGTACGCCGCCAGGTAGCCGGTGACGATGCCACTGTGCACGGCCAGCCCGAGGCTGCTCTCCCCGGTGTACGCCTGCTCGTGCAGCAGCACCGCCTCGTGGGTGAACCCGCCGCCCCCGCCGCCGTACTCCTCCGGGACGGACAGGCCGAGCAACCCCAGCTCACCGGCCCGCCGGTAGTGCTCGCGGTCCGGGTGGCCCTGCGTCAGCAGGCGCTCGGCGTGCGGCAACACCTCCTTGGTGAAGAAGGTGCGGGCCAGGTCGGCGAGGTCGTCGTGTTCCGGCTCGCGCCAGGCTGAGGGGGGACCGTCGGGCGTCGACATGTGCACCACCCTCGCGCCCTGTTGGCACCGTGTCAATAAGCGCTGCTGCCGCGCCTCGATCGCCAAGGCTCCGGTGAGGAGCGGTGGCCGACCGGCTGGCTGTCGATAGGGTCGGGCAGATGAGTGTCGAGACGGCTCCGCGCCGCCGCCGTTTGGAGCCGGACGCCCGGCGGGGGCAGATCCTCGCCTGCGCGGTCCGGTTGTTCGGCGAGCGGCCGTACGCGGACGTGTCGACCACCGACGTCGCCCGCGAGGCGGGTGTGGCTCGCGGCCTGGTCAACCATTACTTCGGTGCGAAGAAGGACCTCTACCTGGAGGTCGTCCGGGTCATGGTGACCATCCCCGAGGTTGCCCTGGAGCGGCTGCCCAAGGGTGATCTCCGGACCCGGGTCGACGCCAGCGTCACCTGGTTCCTCGACGTGGTGTCCCGGCACAGCACCTCGTGGTTGGCGGCGGTCACCGCGCGGGGGATGGGCGGTGACGCCGACGTGGAGCGGGTGCTCGCCGAGGCCGAGGAGGTCGCTGCGGACCGGATGCTCGTCGCCGTCGGGCTGACCGGTGAGGCGCAGCACCGCGAGGACCTACGCGGAATGGTCCGGGCGTACGGCGGGCTGGCCACGTCGACCGCCCGGGAATGGCTTCAGCGCGGCGCGCTGACCCGCGACCAGGTGCACCTCCTGCTGACCACCACCCTGCTGACCATCGTCGAGCAGGTCATCCCGCAGGTCCTCGCCGACCGCGAACCGACGCGACCAGAGCGCTGAACGCGCGACCAGAGCGCTGAAGCCGCTCAGCGCTGATCGCCGTCCGCCGAAGGGCGCCGGCCGCTCAGGCGGCGCGTCGGTCGCCGGCCTGGCCGGTACGAGCCGCCGGCGCGGCCTGGCTGGTACGGGCCGCCGGCGCGGCCTGGTCGGCATGCGCTGCCGGGGCGGCGAACCGGTCGGCCGCCTGCGCCGGATAGGAATCGGGGCCTACCACCCGCAACGGCCGGTCCACCTCGTCCGCCCCGAACCGCCAGCGGGACGGTGTCGGCTGCCGCTGTGGTGCCGGCCCACCGGGGCGCAGACCGGGCCGGGACAGCAGCACGGTGATCAGGTAGCCGACCACCAGGAAGCCGTGACTGATCAGCCGTTCCCCGCCCACCGACCCGGTGGCCAGGTCGTTCACCGACAGCAGCAGCAGCGTGCCGACGAACGCGCTGAGCATCGGCAGCAGCCCGGCGGGCGGGCTGCGGCGCACCGCCACGAACAGGAAGCCCGCGCCCACCGCCACGTTCCACGCCGCCGACTCGTGCCACAGGTGCTGGCCGGTGGGGTGCAGGTGATCGGCGGTCGCGCCCCGGCCCACCTGGGCCAGACCGAGCACCAGCTGCACCGCGCCGAGCAGCCCGAGCGCCGACCGCAGGCCGACGACGAGCGGGCCGCGCCCGAACACCGCACGCAGGCGGGCGACCGAACCACCACTTCCGAACGCCGGGCGCAACCCGGACGCCAGCCGACCTCGCCCGGTCACCCGCCACCACGGCGGTCGGGCCGGCGCCGCCGCGGTGGCGGCAAGGATCGCCGCCGTCCGGTCGGGCACCTCAACGACCAGTCGGGTACGAACCCGACGGGTCACCGCCGCCGCCGCCGTGAACCAGGCCCGGCACTCGGCACACCCGTCGAGGTGCCCCTGCACCGCCGTCAGTTCGGCGGCGGTCTCCTCCCCGTCCAGCTGCGCGGACAGGACCTCCCGCCACTGCTCACACCCCATGTATCGGTAGTCGCTCCGTGAGCCGCTCCGGTTCCCGGAGACCGTGACTGGTTGTGGAATACTCGCCGGATCATGACGCGTTACGGCCTGCTGATCCTGCCCGCCACCAACCGGGTGTACGCCCGCGCCGCCGTCGACCTCACCCGGGCCGAGCTGGAGATCTTCGGCCGCTCGGCGATCGAGGGCCGGATCGGCGAGCTGGACACCGAGGTCGTCGGAGGGGCGTCCTACGTCACCTTCGGTGGCGACGGTTTGACCGAGCGGGACCTGGCCGTCCTGGGCAACCTCTCCGCCGGGTACGCGCTCTTCGAGATCGTCGGTGAGCTGCTGCGGCCGATCGAGTGGCGCCGGCTGGACCGCTACGACGACGACCTGCTCACCATCCAGAAGTACCCGGGCAAGACCAACGAGCAGTTCACCAAGCTGCTGCTCAACGTCACCCTGCTCGCCTCGGACTGGGCCACCGAGATGACCAGCCGCCGGTTCCGGGTTCTCGACCCGCTCTGCGGTCGGGGCACCACGCTCAACCAGGCACTGATGTACGGCTTCGACGCCGCCGGGATCGAACGTGACCAGAAGGACGTCGAGGCGTACCGGGCGTTCATCACCACCTGGCTGAAGCAGAAGCGGGTCAAGCACCGGGTGCTGGAGTCGGGGCCGGTGCGGCGGGAACGCAAGGTGGTCGGACGACGGGTGCGGATCGAGCTGGCGGCGACACGCGAGGAGCACAAGGCCGGCCAGACGCAGTTGCTGGACGTGGTCAACGCCGACACCGCCCGCTCGGCCGAGTTCTTCCGCCCGGAGACCGTGGACCTGATCGTCGCCGATGCCCCGTACGGCGTGCAGCACGGCAGTCGTACCGCTGGGCAGGGGTTGACCCGCGACCCGCTGGCGTTGCTCGCGGACGCCGCGCCGGTCTGGGCCCGGTTGTTGCGCCCCGGCGGTGCGCTCGGGATCTCCTGGAACACCCACGTGGCCAGCCGCGATGACGCGGCGGCGACGCTTGCCGACGCCGGCCTGACCGTCGTCGACTCCGAGCCCTACCGGGCGCTGCGGCACCGGGTGGACCAGTCGATCATGCGGGACGTGCTGGTGGCCCGCCGCCCGGCCTGACCCGGCCTCGCCCCTCCGCCCCTCCGCCCCTCCGCCCCTCCGCCACGCCGTGCGCCAGGCCATCGGGGTCGCGCACGGTCTCGCGCCTCCTTTGCTCTGCACCCGCGGAGGCGACACTCACGGTCCGTAGCTGGCGCTTCCGCGGGTGCAGAGCAAAGGGGTGGACAACTTGTCTCGACCCCCCCGGACCGCCGCGGGTCTGTGCCGCATTTCACCTGTTCAGGGTGCCTCCGTGAAAACCACGTCAAGAAAAGGTTCGCCCCCGTCATGGTCGCGTTATGACCCCTGCCGTCCGGCGGGTGGTGGGGCTTTGATTGCCCGGCGCGACCGGAAGGCGGTCGCGACGAACCTTTCCGGCTGAGGAGTCAGCGTGTCTGACGTGGTGTTCGTGGTCCTGACGGTGGCGCTGTTCGCAGTGCTCGCCCTGGTGGTCCGGGCGGTGGAGAAGCTGTGAACGCGGTAAACGCCGTCGGTCTGGTGCTCGCGATCGTCCTGGGCGCGTTCCTGGTGTTCGCCCTGCTGTTCCCGGAGCGCTTCTGATGACCATGACAACAGCGGGCGTCATCTTCATCGTGACGCTTGTGGCGGCCCTCGTCGCCGTCTACAAGCCGTTCGGCGACTACATGTTCCGGGCGGTCTCCGGTACGAAACAGTCGCGGGTCGAGCGGGGGATCTTCCGACTGGTCGGGGTCAACCCGGCCGCCGAGCAGACCTGGGGCGTGTACGCCCGCAGCGTGCTGGCGTTCTCCGCGGTCTCGATCCTGTTCCTGTACCTGTTCCAGCGGGTGCAGAACCACCTGTGGCTGTCGCTGGGGTTCGACCCGGTGGTGCCGCACGGCGCGTGGAACACGGCCGTGTCGTTCGTGACCAACACCAACTGGCAGTCGTACTCGGGTGAGTCGACGATGGGTCACCTGGTGCAGATGGCCGGCCTGGCCGTGCAGAACTTCGTGTCGGCGGCGGTCGGCATCGCGGTGGCGGTCGCGCTGGTGCGCGGCTTCGCCCGCAGCCGTACCGGGCAGCTCGGCAACTTCTGGGTCGACCTGATCCGGATCGTGCTGCGGATCCTGCTGCCGATCGCGGTGCTCGGCGCGATCGCGCTGATGATCGGTGGGGCCGTGCAGAACCTCTCCGGCGGCACCGACGTGAGCACGCTGACCGGCGGCACCCAGACCATCACCGGTGGTCCGGTCGCCAGCCAGGAAGTGATCAAGGAGTTGGGCACCAACGGTGGCGGCTTCTACAACGTCAACAGCGCGCACCCGTTCGAGAACCCCACCACCTGGACGAACTGGCTGGAGATCTTCCTGATCTTCCTGATCCCGTTCAGCCTGCCCCGGGTGTTCGGCCGGATGGTCGGGCAGAACCGGCAGGGCTACGCCATCGCCGCGGTGATGGGCATCCTGGCGTTCCTCAGCGTCGCCATCACCAACATCTTCGAGCTGGCCGGCCACGGCACGGTGCCGCAGGCGATCGGTGCGGCGATGGAGGGCAAGGAGGTGCGGTTCGACGTGTCGAACTCGGCCACCTTCGCCGCCGCCACCACGCTCACCTCGACAGGTGCGGTGAACTCGTTCCACGACTCGTTCACCTCGCTCGGCGGCATGATGACCATGGTCAACATGATGCTCGGCGAGGTCGCGCCGGGCGGCACCGGTTCGGGGCTCTACGGCCTGCTCATCCTCGCGGTGATCACGGTCTTCGTGGCCGGCCTGATGGTGGGCCGCACCCCGGAGTACCTGGGCAAGAAGATCGGGTCACGCGAGATCAAGTTCGCTTCGCTCTACTTCCTGATCACGCCGATCCTGGTGCTCGTCGGTACGGCGGCGGCGTTCGCCACCGGCAACAACGCCACGGCGCTCAACGTCGGCCCGCACGGCCTCTCCGAGGTGCTGTACGCGTTCACCTCGGCCAGCAACAACAACGGCTCCGCCTTCGGCGGCATCACCGTCAACACCACCTGGTGGGACACCGCGCTCGGGTTGTGCATGCTGCTGGGCCGCTTCCTGCCGCTCATCTTCGTGCTCGCGTTGGCCGGCTCGCTGGCCCGCCAGGCACCCACCCCCGCGTCCGAGGGCACCCTGCCGACCCACCGACCGCTCTTCATCGGCATGGTCGTCGGCGTCACCGTGGTCCTCGTCGCGCTGACCTTCCTGCCCGCGCTCGCGCTCGGCCCGCTGGCAGAGGGGCTCTGACCATCATGAGGAACGAGGACATGTCCGTCACGTCCGCCCCGACAGAGCAACTCCCCGGCACCCCGGCCACCCAGGGCAACCGGATCGGCGGGGGCCTGCTCGATCCCAAGCAGTTGGTCCGGTCCCTGCCGGACGCGGTACGCAAGCTCAACCCCGCCACGATGTGGCGCAACCCGGTGATGTTGATCGTGGAGGTCGGCGCGGCCTTCACCACCGTCCTGGCGGTGACCGACCCGTCGGTGTTCGCCTGGGCGATCACCATCTGGCTCTGGCTGACGGTGGTCTTCGCCAACCTGGCCGAGGCGGTCGCCGAAGGTCGGGGCAAGGCCCAGGCCGCGACCCTGCGCCAGGCCAAGAAGGACACCATCGCCACCAGGCTGATCGACTGGAAGCCGGGCGCGCGGGCCAACACCTACCGCGACGAGGCGGTGCCCGCGCCGGAGCTGCGGCAGGGCGACATCGTGCTGATCGAGGCGGGCGGCATCGTCCCCGGCGACGGTGACATCGTCGAGGGCATCGCAAGCGTCGACGAGTCGGCGATCACCGGCGAGTCGGCCCCGGTCATCCGGGAGTCCGGTGGAGACCGCAGCGCGGTCACCGGCGGCACGAAGGTGCTCTCCGACCAGATCATCGTGAAGATCACCCAGAAGCCTGGGGAGAGCTTCATCGATCGGATGATCGCCCTGGTCGAGGGGGCCAACCGGCAGAAGACGCCGAACGAGATCGCGCTGAACATCCTGCTCGCCGCGCTCACCGTCATCTTCCTGCTGGCGGTGGTCACCCTCCAGCCGCTCGCCATCTTCTCCAAGGCGTACCAGGCGGCGGCACCGGACAGCGGCGCGATCACCGGCTCCGGTGTGACCGGCGTCGTGCTGGTCTCGCTGCTGGTCTGCCTGATCCCCACCACCATCGGGGCGTTGCTCTCCGCCATCGGCATCGCCGGCATGGACCGCCTCGTCCAGCGCAACGTGCTGGCCATGAGCGGCCGGGCCGTCGAGGCGGCCGGCGACGTCAACACCCTGCTGCTGGACAAGACCGGCACCATCACCCTGGGCAACCGGCAGGCCGCCGAGTTCGTACCGGTCGAGGGGGTCGACGCCGCGACCGTGGCCGACGCCGCCCAGTTGTCCAGCCTGGCCGACGAGACCCCGGAGGGGCGCTCGGTGGTCGTCCTGGCGAAGAACGAGTTCGGGCTGCGCGAGCGCGAGCCCGGCGTCATGCCGCACGCCACCTTCGTACCCTTCACCGCGCAGACCCGGATGAGCGGCGTCGACCTCACCCCGGACGCCAGCGTCGACGGCGGCGCGGTGGGCACGGCCCGTCGGGTCCGCAAGGGCGCCGCCGCCGCGGTCATGAAGTGGGTACGCGAGAACGGCGGTCACCCGACCGAGCAGGTCGGCGAGATCGTGGACGCGATCAGCGGCACCGGCGGCACCCCGCTCGTCGTGGCCGAGCACGTCGACGGTCAGCCCGCCCGCGCGCTCGGCGTCATCCACCTCAAGGACGTGGTCAAGTCCGGCATGCGCGAGCGGTTCGACGAGATGCGCCGGATGGGCATCCGGACCGTGATGATCACCGGTGACAACCCGCGTACCGCGAAGGCCATCGCCGACGAGGCCGGGGTGGACGACTTCCTGGCCGAGGCGACGCCGGAGGACAAGCTCGCGCTGATCAAGCGGGAGCAGGAGGGTGGTCGGCTGGTCGCGATGACAGGTGACGGCACCAACGACGCGCCGGCGCTCGCCCAGGCCGACGTCGGGGTGGCCATGAACACCGGCACGTCGGCAGCGAAGGAGGCCGGCAACATGGTCGACCTCGACTCCGACCCGACCAAGCTGATCGAGATCGTGGAGATCGGCAAGCAGTTGCTGATCACCCGTGGCGCGCTCACCACGTTCAGCATCTCCAACGACATCGCGAAGTACTTCGCGATCATCCCGGCCATGTTCGCCGGCCTCTACCCGAGCCTGGACGCGCTGAACATCATGCGCCTGGCCAGCCCGGAGTCGGCGATCCTCTCCGCGGTCATCTTCAACGCCCTGGTGATCATCGCGCTGATCCCGCTCGCCCTGCGCGGCGTGCGGTACCGGCCGGCCGCCGCGTCGAAGCTGCTCAGCCGCAACCTCCTGGTGTACGGGCTGGGCGGCATCATCGTGCCGTTCATCGGGATCAAGCTCATCGACCTGCTCATCCAGTTCTTCCCGGGGATTTCGTGATGCGTCTACCCACCTGGATCGCCCAACACCTCGCCGCGCTGCGCGCCGTACTCGTCCTCACGGTGCTGCTCGGCCTGGTCTACCCGCTGGCCCTGGTAGCGCTCGGTCAGCTACCCGGCCTCAACCACAAGGCCGACGGCTCGCTGATCACCGTGGGCGGCAACACCGTCGGCAGTTCGCTGATCGGCCAGTCGTTCACCGACGCGGACGGCAACCCGGTCGCCCGGTACTTCCAGTCCCGCCCGTCGGCTGCCGGCGACGGTTACGACCCGACCTCCACCTCGGCAAGCAACCTGGGCCCGGAGAGCGTCGTCGACACCATCGCCACCGACCCGGAGGAGTCCAGCGAGAGCCTGCTCACCCAGGTCTGCGGGCGCAGCAAGGCGGTCGGTGAGCTGAACGGGGTCGACGGTCGACGCCCGTACTGCACCGCCGACGGGGTGGGCGCCGTGCTCGCGGTGTTCCGCGCGGATGGCCTGACCGGCCCGGTCACCCGGGTGGTCAGCGTCAACCAGGCCGCCCCGGCGACGCCGTTCGTCGGCTCGTACCAGGGCGTCACCGTCGAGTTGGCACAGCCCGGCGAGGACTACGTGGCGGCCGGTGGGGTGGTCACCCCGATCCGGGGCGACGCGCCCGCCGATCCGGCGGTGCCCGCCGACGCGGTCACCGCGAGCGCCAGCGGCCTCGACCCGCAGATCAGCCCGGCGTACGCCGAACTGCAGGTGAACCGGGTCGCGCGCGAGCGCGGCGCGGACCCGGCGGCGGTCCGCAAACTGGTCGAGGAGCACACCGACGGGAGGGCACTCGGCTTCATGGGTGAGCCCGGCGTCAACGTGCTCGAACTCAACCTCGCCCTCGACAAGCAGTTCGCCGCGCGCTGAGCACCCTCGGGGGCGGGGCCGTGCCGACCGGGCGCGGCCCCGCCCACCGATCTGAGCAGGGAGGATGGACCCGTGCCACGCGGAGAACTGCGCATCTATCTCGGGGCCGCCCCCGGCGTCGGCAAGACGTACGCCATGTTGGAGGAGGCCCAGCGGCGGGCCGCCCGCGGCACCGACGTGGTGATCGGCTTCGTGGAGACGCACGGCCGTCAGCACACCGCGGCGATGCTCGGCGACCTGGAGCAGGTGCCCCGCCGCAGCATGGACTACCGGGGTGCCGAGTTCACCGAGATGGACCTGGACGCGGTGCTGGCCCGCCGCCCCGAGATCGCGATCGTGGACGAGCTGGCGCACACGAACGTGCCCGGTTCCCGGCACGACAAGCGCTGGCAGGACGTCCAGGAGCTGCTCGACGCGGGGATCGACGTGCTGTCCACGGTCAACGTGCAGCACCTGGAGTCGGTGAACGACGTCGTCGCGCAGATCACCGGCACCACCCAGCGGGAGACCGTGCCGGACGAGATCGTCCGCGCCGCCGAGCAGGTCGAGCTCGTCGACATGACCCCGGAGGCGCTGCGCCGCCGGATGGCGCACGGCAACATCTACCGACCCGACAAGATCGACGCCGCGCTCGGCAACTACTTCCGGGTCGGCAACCTCACCGCGCTGCGTGAGCTGGCACTGCTCTGGCTGGCCGACAAGGTCGACGAGCAGCTCGACCGGTACCGCAGCCAGCAGGGCATCGCCGCCACCTGGGAGGCCCGGGAACGGGTGGTGGTGGCGCTGACCGGCGGCCCGGAGGGCGAGACGCTGATCCGCCGCGCCGCCCGGGTGGCGGCCCGCAGCAAGGGCGCCGACCTGCTCGCCGTGCACGTGGCCCGCAGCGACGGCCTGGCCGGGGCAGACCCGGCCCAGTTGGCCCGCCAACGTGTGCTCGTGGAGAGCCTGGGCGGCACCTACCACCAGGTGCTCGGCACCGACGTGCCGGCCGCGCTGCTCGACTTCGCCCAGGGCGTGAACGCCACCCAGTTGGTGCTCGGCGCCAGCCGGCGGGGTCGCCTCGCGCAGATCTTCGCGAGGGGTGTCGGGGTGACCACCACCGCGCTCTCCGGCTCGATCGACGTGCACCTGGTCACCCACAAGCAGGCCGGCAAGGGCCGCCGGGCGGCGGCGGTGCCGGCGGCGCTGTCCCGGCGTCGCCGGCTGCTCGGCTTCGGGCTGGCGGTGCTGGGCATGCCGCTGCTCACCGTGCTGCTGAAGACCCTGCCCGACCTGACGTTGACGAACGACATCCTGCTCTTCCTCGCCGGGGTGGTCGGAGTCGCGCTCGTCGGTGGGGTGTGGCCGGCCCTGGTCGCCGCGCTCGGCGGCTCGCTGCTGCTCAACTGGTTCTTCACCCCGCCCTTTCGCACCCTCACCATCGCCGAGGCCGACAACCTGCTCGCCCTGGCCGTCTTCGTCGGGGTGGCCCTGGCCGTGAGCTGGATCGTCGACGTGGCCGCCCGGCGTACCCGGGAGGCCGCGCGGGCCGCCGCCGACGCGCAGACCCTCGCCGCCGTCGCCGGTGGCGTGCTGCGCGGCGAACGTCCCCTGCCCGCCCTGCTGGACCAGCTCCGGGAGACCTTCGGGCTGCGCGCGGTGAGCGTGCTGGAGCTGGCCGAGGAGGCCAGCGGACGCCCCGACCGGGCCCGCGAGGAGCACGCCTGGCACGTCGTGGCCAGCGTCGGTGAGGGCCCGCCCTGCACCCCGGAAGGCGGGGAGACGGCGGTACCTGTCGACGAGCGGATCACCGTCGTGCTCTGCGGTCGACGGCTGGAGGCCGCCGACCGGCGGATCGTCGAGGCGTTCGCCGCCCAGGCCGCCGTCGCGCTACGCCAGGAACGACTCGCCGAGGAGGCGGCCACCGCCCGACCGCTCGCCGCCGCCGACCGGATGCGTACCGCGCTGCTCGCGGCGGTCAGCCACGACCTGCGTACGCCCCTGGCGTCCGCGAAGGCGGCGGTGACCAGCCTGCGCAGCCATGACATCGAGTTCGACGAGTCCGACCGCGAGGAGCTGCTGGAGACCGCCGAGGAGTCGCTGGACCGACTCGCCCGGCTGGTCGGCAACCTGCTCGACATGAGCCGGCTCCAGGCGGGTGTCCTCGGCATCTCGGCCACCGCGATCGGCCTGGAGGACGCCGTACCCCTGGCGCTCGACGAACTTGGCCCGGCGGCCGCGACCGTCGGCACGGACATCCCGGCCGACCTGCCGGCCGCCACCGCCGACCCGGGCCTGCTGGAACGGGTGCTCGTCAACATCGTCGCCAACGCGCTGCGCTACAGCCCGCCCGGTCAGCCGCCCACGATCACCGCCAGCGCCCACGCCGGCCAGGTCGAGTTGCGGGTGATCGACCGGGGGCCGGGCATCCCGGAGGAGCAGTGGGAGCACGTCTTCCTGCCGTTCCAACGCCTCGGTGACCGGGACAACCAGACCGGCGTCGGTCTCGGTCTTGCCCTGTCCCGGGGATTGGCCGAGGCGATGGGTGGCAGCATCACCCCGGAGACCACCCCCGGCGGTGGGCTCACCATGGTGCTGCGGCTGCCGGCCGCGCAGACCACCTCGGAGGGGCCGCAGGAATGACGCGCATCCTGGTCGTCGACGACGAGCCGCAGATCCTGCGTGCCCTGCGCATCAACCTGCGTGCCCGCAGGTACGACGTGGACGTCGCCGGCACCGGGGCCGCCGCGTTGAAGGCCGCCGCCAGTCACCCGCCCGACCTGGTGGTGCTCGACCTCGGCCTGCCCGACATCGACGGCGTGGAGGTGATCAGGGGTCTGCGCGGGTGGACCACCGTGCCGATCATCGTGCTCTCCGGCCGGGCCGGCAGCGAGGACAAGGTCGCGGCGCTCGACGCGGGGGCGGACGACTACGTCACCAAGCCGTTCGGGGTCGAGGAGCTGTTGGCCCGCATCCGCGCGGTGACCCGCCGCCTCGGCGCACCGAGCGAAGCGGTGCCGGCGCTGCGGATCGGGCAGCACACCGTCGACCTGGCCGACCACAGTGTGCGCAGGGACGACGGCACCGAGGTCAAGCTGACCCCCACCCAGTGGAGCGTGCTGGAGAAGCTGCTGCGGCACCCCGGCAAGCTGGTCAGCCAACGCCAGCTCCTGCAGGACGTGTGGGGACCGGAATACCAGAACGAGACCAACTACCTGCGGCAGTACCTGGCTCAGCTGCGACGCAAGTTGGAGGACGACCCGGCCCGCCCTCGCCATCTCATCACCGAGCCGGGAATGGGTTACCGTTACCGGCCATAAGCCGTTGACACCCGTCAATCTCCACCGGTGACCCCCCGGGAGCCCTGCCGTGTCCCTGCACCTGTCCCGTCGTCGGCTGCTGACCGTCGGCGGCGCCGGCCTCGTCCTGGCCAGCCTCGACGGCCCGTTCCTGGCCGACCCCGCCCGAGCCGCCGTCACCACCGCCGACCTGGTCGTCTACGGCGCCACCTCCGGCGGGTTGGCCGCCGCGATCACCATGCGCCGACTCGGCCGCACCGCGGTGGTGGTGGAGCCCACCAGCCACGTCGGCGGCTTGAGCACCGCCGGGCTGGGCGCCACCGACACCGGCGTCCAGGCGTCGATCGGCGGGCTGGCCGCCGAGTTCTACCGCCGGGTGTACGTGCAGTACCACGGCGGAACCCTCACTCCGACGTCGCCGCTGCGGATGACCTTCGAACCGCACGTCGCCGCCGCCGTCTTCGCCGAGATGCTCGCCGAGGCGGACGTGCCGGTGGTCGTCGACGCCCGGCTGAGCGGCATCGGCCGCACCGGCGACCGGATCACCGAGCTGCGCACCGAGGACGGGTCGATCTACCGGGGCGGCATGTTCGTCGACGCCACCTACGAGGGCGACCTGCTGGCCATGGCCGGGGTCGGGTTCACCGTCGGGCGGGAGTCCAACGACACCTACGGCGAGACGATCAACGGGGTGCAGTCGCGCAACACCCACCAGTTCGCGCACCCCGTCGACCCGTACGTGACGGCCGGATCGCCGGCAAGCGGCCTGCTCCCGGGCATCTCGGCCACCCCGCTCGCCCCGCAGGGCAGCGGCGACGACCGGATCCAGGCGTACTGCTTCCGGATGTGCCTGACCCAGGCCACCAACCGGATGCCGTTCGGCAAGCCGTCCGGCTACGACCCGATCCGGTACGAGCTGCTGCTGCGGCACATCCAGGCCGGCTACGCCGGACCGTACTTCACCACCCACTCGATCGGTGGCGGCAAGACCGACTCCAACAACAACGGTGCCGTGTCGACAGACGACATCGGCTTCAACTACGCGTACCCGACGGCGAGCTGGGCGGCACGGGAGAGCATCATCGCCGAGCACCGCACCTACCAGCAGGGGCTGATGTGGTTCCTGGCGAACGACAGCCGACTGCCGGCGTCGGTGCGCGACTCGACGGCCCGGTGGGGGCTGCCGGTGGACGAGTTCACCGGCACCGGCGGCTGGCCACCGCTGCTCTACATCCGCGAGGCCCGACGGATGGTCTCCGCGTACGTGATGACCGAGGCCGACTGCCGGGGCCGGGTACGCGCCACGGACTCGGTGGGCCTGGCCAGCTACACGATGGACTCGCACAACTGTCAGCGCGTGGTGGTCGACGGGAAGGTCCGCAACGAGGGTGACGTGCAGATCGGCGTGCCGGCGCCGTACCCGGTGAGCTACCGCTCGATCGTTCCGCACCAGGCGCAGTGCGCCAACCTGCTGGTGCCGGTCTGCCTCTCGGCGAGCCACATCGCGTACGGCTCGATCCGGATGGAACCCGTGTTCATGATTCTCGGGCAGGCGGCAGCCACCGCGGCGACCCTGGCACTCGCCGGTAACCTTCCCGTGCAGGCCGTTCCGGTGCCCACCCTCCAGGCCCGGCTGCGCCAGGACGGCGCGGTGCTGGAGTGGGGTTCCACGAGCGAGGTGATCCTGGACAATGCGTCGTCCACCGGGATCACCCGGGCCGGGACGTGGTTGCGCAGCACCAGCACCGGCGGTTACTACGGCCCGGACTACGAGCACGACGACAACGCCGGCAAGGGGGTCAACCGCCTGCGGTTCCGCCCGACGCTTCCCGCCTCCGGGTCGTGGACGGTACAACTGCGCTGGACCGGGCACCCCAACCGGGCGACGAACGTGCCGGTGGACATCGAGTACACCGGCGGGCTGACCACCAGGACCGTCGACCAGCGGCAGGCCGGCGGCCAGTGGGTGGCGCTCGGCACCTACCCGTTCACGGCGGGCACGGGCGGCAGCGTGTTGATCCGTACCGAGGACACCGACGGCTACGTGGTCGCCGACGCGGTCCGCTTCGTCCGCGCCTGACTGACGGTCTGCGGTCGTGCGTCGGCCCGCGGTCGTGCGTCGGCCCGCGGTCGGGCGGCGGTCTGCGGTCGGGCGGCGGTCTGCGGGTCCAGCGGCGGTGCCACCAGCAGCGGGTCGACCTGGATCACGTCGATGCCCAGCGGGCGCAGCATGCCCCGCAGCGCGGACTCGCACAGCTCCTCCCAGCGCTGGTCCGCGCCCATCGCGGCGACGAGCAGCTCCGGTCGGGTGAAGGCGATGCCCACCCGTCGCCCCTGCGGCGAACGGCCGGTCCGCACCGTCCGCACCAGCCGTCCCGGCAGGTCACGCACCGGAACGGCGAAGATTATCGGGGCCTCGTCCATGGTCGGGTTGGTCCTTTCCACACGTGTCGGAAGAGTGGTCGTCATCAGTGGCGCCGCAACGGCGACGGTCATCTGCTGAATCGTTCGAGGTCGTGGGCGAAGCGGCGGATCGTCGCGGCCCGCGCCCAGGATGGCGCGGGCACCGCGATGACCGGCACGTCCGCGTGTGTCACGCAGTACCTGGTGACGTGGCCACGGGACCTACCGAACCGGCCGCGTTCCGGGCTGCCGACGACAAGCAGGTCCGACTCCCGGCACGCGTGGTCGACGAGCACCTGCCCGGCGTACCCCTGGGTCGCCACCAGCCGCACGGTCACGTCCCGGGGGACCCCACCGAGCGCCGCGTCGAAGACGCTGCGCAGGTAGACGAGGGCCGCCCGGTCGCACTCGTCCTGCCACCGCCAGGTCAGGGTGCCGGGCCGCCACGTCGGGGCGAAGACCCACGCGCGGACGGCGTCCAGCCGCGCGCCGTCGCGGCGGGCCAGCTGCATCGCCCGGCGCAGCGCCTGCATCCCGGCGAACGAGCGGTCGACTCCCACCACGACCCGGTGGGCACCGGCGGGGCGGCTCATGCGGCGGACCCCATCCGGGCGTCGGTTGCGGCGAGCGTGCCGGCCGCCGTGGTCAGGTCGAGTGCGCGCAGGATGTAGTTGGCCTCCGCCACCTCCACCCTGGCGCGCAGGCGCAGATCGGCCACGGCGCGGTGCAGCACGGTGATGCTGCCGGCCGAGAGGCGGACCACGGCGTCGACGTCGGCGGCGATCCACCACGCCGCGACGGCGCACGGCTCGTGCCGCAGGTACTCCACCAGGTGGCTGCCGGGCGCGGACGGGCCGAGCCGAACGCTCACCAGCGCCTCGTGCCGCCGCTCCGGTTCGTCCGCTCTGGTCGCGGGCCCGCCGGGGTCGCTGGCTGTGTCGGTGCCGGGTGGCAGGTTCCCGCGTTCCCAGCGTGTCATCCGCCAAGGACTCATGGACCCATCGTCACCATGACGCGGCGGCGGAGCACCTGTCGATACGCCGTTTCGACGGCTCACCGTCGTTTCTTGACGCCACGTTCACGCGGCTGCCGGCCGGGAGCACCGACACGGCGAGTAACGTTCCCAACGGACCAAGATCGGCGTACGAGGAGGCACAGTGCTGACGACGACGGTGGACATCCCGACCAGCGACGGAGTGGCGGACGCGAGCCTGACCCGACCGGACGGCGACGGTCCGTTCCCGGCGGTGCTGCTCTTCATGGACGCTTTCGGGCCGCGCCCGCGCCTGGTCGAGATGGCCGAGCGGATCGCCGAGCGCGGCTATCTGGTGCTGACGCCGCACCTGTTCTACCGGGCCGGCCGGGCACCGCTGTTCGACCTGTCCCGACTCGCCGAGGCGGACCAGCGTGGCGCCCTCTTCGAAAAGATCATGCCGCTGGTCGGCGCGCTGACCCCCGAGGTGATCAGTCGGGACACCGGCGCGTACCTGGACTTCCTGGCCGCCCGCGACGACGTCCAGCCGGGCCCGGTCGCCATCACCGGATACTGCATGGGCGGCACGAACGCGCTGCGGGCCATCGAGGCGTACCCGGACCGCATCGCGGCGATCGCCAGCTTCCACGGCGGGCGGATCGTCACCGACGCGCCGGACAGCCCACACCTGGGCGTCGGCTCGATCACCGGCGAGGTGTACTTCGGGCACGCCGACGCCGACCAGTCGATGACGCCCGAGCAGATCACCACGCTGGAGAAGGCGCTCGACGCCGCCGGAGTGCGGTACCGCTCCGAGGTGTACGCGGGAGCGCACCACGGCTACACCATGGCCGACACCCCGGCGTACGACGAGCAGGCCACCGAGCGGCACTGGACCGCCCTGTTCGACCTCCTGAACCGTGCCCTGCCAGTCAGCTGACAGGTCTCCGTTCCGGCAATCTTGGACAGAGCCCGCCGAGGGGCGGGCCCATTCCACCGCCCAGCGGCCCGCCGATGACCCCGCAACCAGCGCTGCCTCGTCGATCATGGAGTCGTGGTGGGTAATAAAACGCCACAAGTTCGCCAAATCCGGCACCACAACTCCATGATCGACGGGACCTGGGCCGCCCTGCTCCGCGATCTTGCACTTGCTGTCCCGACATAAGGGGCAATTCCGCTCCTATCGACAACCACAATTGCAAGACGCTTCTATGTCTGTGGTGATCGGTTCGGTCGGTTGCCGATAGGGTTCGGCGTCAATGATCATTTGGGTGACTCGTTGCCGATCCGGC